>DATILR010000233.1:0-27459 GCA_035476275.1 Binatus sp. (SeqCode)
GCCGAGGAGCGCGACGTGATGGCCGCCGTCGACGGCGCCGCGCAGGCGTTCGGCGGCATCGACATCCTCTATAACAACGCCGCGATCATCGCGTACGGCCGGCGCATCGCCGAGCTCAGCAGCGCCGACTGGGACCGCACCATCGCGGTCAATCTGCGCGGTCCCTTCCTGTGCTCGAAGTACGCGTTGCCGCACCTCGTCGCGCGCGGCGGCGGCGTGATCATCAACGTCTCGTCGCACGGCGCCTTCCAGGCCTCGCCCACCGGCGTCGCCGACTACGCCGTCGCCAAGGGCGGGCTCGTCACCCTCACGCATTACCTCGCGTCGGAATACGGGTCGCAGCGCGTGCGCGCCAACTGCATCGCCCCGGGTCCCGTGCCGACCGATCTGAACGCCCCCTTCCTCGGCACGCCCGAGGGCCGGGCGCAGACGGCGCTCTGGATTCCCCTCGGACGAGTGGGCGAGATCGAGGACGTCGCCCGCGCCGCGCTCTTCCTCGCCTCCGACGAGGCGAAGTGGATCACCGGCGCCGTCCTCCGCGTCGACGGCGGCATCGTCATTCAGTGAGCGGCGTTCTGCTGGGGGGCGGCGAGCTTCGACGGATCCGCGCGCCGTGGATCGTCGCCGGGTTGGTGGTTGGGGCGCTGGCGAGAGTGGTGATTCCGGCCGGCCCGCCCGAGAAGACGCACCACGTGCGTCTGACGATCGTCGCGACGGGCAAGAAGAATCCCGCCGCCTCGGCCAGCGAGGTCTGGGTGTTCGGGCTATTCGATGCCGACGGCGACCGTCTCGTCGCGCCGACCGCCTTCACGCGGACGGGGGCCTGGGCAGTGCGAGACGGGGTGGTCGTCTCGCACGAGCACCAGCCGGCGACGTTGTCGTGGGACGGCGCGCTGCCGGGTGCCGTGGAGCTACGCCTCCTCTCCCATCCCTGGTCGGGAGTGGTGCGAGTGGAGTCGCGCGGGGGGACGCAGCGGTTGGATCTGTACGCTCCAACGGAGGGCGTGAAGAGACTGCGCCTCGTGGGCGGACGGCCGCGAGCCTGGTGGACGCAGGCGCTCCTCGAGGGCGCGATGATCGTGACCCTGGGAGCTCTTGCGCTGGTCCTTCTGCTCTGGCTCGCCTCGCGCCCCGCCAAGGCGCCTCCGGCGCCGGTGAGCCGGTGGGCCTGGGCCGCGTTCGCCGTCCCCTGCGCGCTCGTATGGACGATCTATCTGCTGGCGTTCTGGCCGGGCGCGATGACCTCGGACAGCTTCGACCAGTGGGCACAGATCATCTCCGGGCGATTCAACGACTGGCATTGCTTCACGCACACCGCCTTCCTGTGGCTCATGACGCGTGTCTGGATGTCCCCGGCCCCGGTCGTCGGGGCCCAGATCATCGCCCTCAGCGCCGTGACGGGATGGATCCTGGCGCGATTTTCCACGCTCGGGATGCCACGGCCGTTGGCGTGGGTCCTCTGCGGGCTCTTCGCCGTCATCCCGGGGACCAGCATCGTCCTCGTGTTGTGGAAGGACGTCCCCCACAGCATCGCCGTCCTGGCCCTGACGATGCTCGTCCTCGACGTGGTGAGCAGCGGGGGCGAATGCCTCCGACGATGGAGCAAGCTCCTGCTACTGGGAACCGTGGCGACGTTGATGGCGCTGCTCCGGTCGAATGCGCCGCTCGCGGCCTTCGGAACGCTCGCGCTGCTCGTGCTGGGCTATCGGCGGCAGTGGCGAGGACTCGCCCTGACGCTGGCGCTGAGTGTCGGCGTGTGGTGGGGCCTGCGACAGATCGTCTTTCCAGGCCTCGGGGTCGGTCCGGCAGCGCCCAAGCTGACGTGGTGGTACGCCCATCAGATCGCCGCCCAGGTCGCCGGCGGCACGCCCGTCACTCCCGAAGAGAAGGACGTGTTGCGGCGCATGGTGCCCGACAGGGACGGCGTGCTCTCCTACGATCCCTATCGAATCGACGCGACCGTCTTCGACGGGCACTTTCGAACCGGCGTCCTGCTCGAGCCCGGGCCCCTTCGACGCCTGTGGTGGACACTGCTCCGGCGCAATCCGAGCGTGAGCGTGCGTCACTGGGTGAAGGCGAGTCAGTCGGTGTGGCGCGTGACGCATCCGCCAGGGATGCATCTCGCCACGATACCCCTGGGCCGCGATGGCGAGGGGCACATGAAGACGATCTTCGGAGGCGAGATCCTCGAGCGAATCGTGCCGCCGGCCCTTTTCCGAACGGGGAGCGTCCCGGTCACCTCGCCGATGGTGCCCTCGCTCACGATGCCGGTGGGGACATGGCTCATGGCCTCGGCCGTACCGGCGTGGTCCTGGCTGTGCTGGGGGTCGGGGCTCTATCTCTATGTCGCCATCGGGGGGGGAGTACTTGCGGCCGTCCGGACGCGGACGTGGACCTACCTGCTCGTGCTGGCGCCCGTGTGCCTCACCGCCCTCGGTCTGGTGCTCTTCGCGGTGAGCTCGGAGTTCCGCTTCCTGAGCCCGATCTTCATGGTGGGGATGCTCTTCGGGCCGTTCCTCCTGTGGGTGCCCCGCAGCCCCCCCGCATCCCCGGATCAGAATCTCGCCGCGACCTCCTCCACGCCCCAGTAGACGGTGCTCCGGCAGATCTGATCGCCCGCCAGATCGAAGATCTCGATGGTGAGCCCGGGCTCCGTGCTGAACACGTTGAGCTTGCGGTACAGGATCAAGATGCGGTCGCGGTGCTCGAGCACGGTGTCGATCTCGAAGTGCAGCGTGGGAAATCGCTCGAACGCCGTGGCGGTCAGGGCGCGGATCGCTGCTTTGCCGCGGATACGACCGCTCGGATCGAGCCCGAGCGCGAGGACGCTGGGGCTGCTGAAGATCGCGTCCTCCGCGAAGTGCACGGTGGCCGCTTCGAGGTCCTTGGTGTTCCAGCCCCGGAGCCAGTCGGCAACGATCTGCTCGTGCAGCATGCGGGCGAGAGAATCATGCGGCCGGCGGGCGCAGCAAGGGCGGTTCGACGCTCGAGGAATCGTGCAGCCGGTAGGGCATCACCACCCACAGCACCAGGTAGATGACGAGTCCCATGCCGCCGCCGATGAAGGTGCCGAGGAGAAAGGCGAGACGGAGGATGGTGACGGAGACGCCGAACTCCTCCGCTAGGCCGGCACACACCCCGGCGAGCATCTTGCCGCGTCGCGAGCGATGCCAGCTGCGGGTGAAGGGCGACCCGCTTTCCACGAAGCTGCCGCAGTAGCGGCACTTGCGCGCCTCGGCACGGATCTCCTCGGCGCAGTAGGGACAGTGCTTGATCGCCGTTTCAACCATGGGGGTGACCATCCTGGAGCAGCAGGCGGGCCTGACGCGCGGCGAGGACGGGGACCGCGCCATACGTCAGCGTGAGCAGGAGGACGAGCAGCGCCGCGTGGTTCACCACGAGATAGAGACTCAGCCCGTGCGGCAGCACGGCCCCGAGCAGCGCGTAGATGGCGCGCACGAGCGCCACGTCGAAGACGAGGATGGCGGGCAGTGGAAGGAGGGCGGCGGCGAGCGCCCGCGCGACGGCCGGCCACGTGGTGCGCCAGGCGGCGTGCCGAGCGTTCCGGGCGAGCAGCGGGGCCGCCGCGGCGAGCACCCGCGGGGCGAGCGACGGCGGCGGCGTGGGACCCGGGTCGGCGGCCAGCTGCGCGGCGAGGGCGCGCACCACGGGCTCCTCCACCCGGCAGCGCGGACACGTGCGGACGTGCGCGAGCATGGTCGCATCCGCCTGATCCAGGAGGAGTGCGGTCAGGACGTCCTGGCAGTTCGTCACGCCGACCCCATCAGCTGGCCGAGCCGCTCGCGGGCGGCATGAAGCCGGCTCTTCACCGTACCGCGGGGACAGCCGAGGATCTCGGCGGTCTCCTCCTCGGAGAGGCCATGGTAGTGACGGAGGAGGAGCACCGTGCGCTGTGCCTCGGGAAGCGCGGCCAGGATGCGACGCGCATCGATCCGTGCCTCGGGCGCATCGGTGGTGCTCGGCAGGTTGGGGTCCGCCTCGACCGGCTCGGGCGGCGGCCGCCGATGCCAGTCGCGGCAGAGGTTGACGGCGATCTGAAACACCCAGGTCGAGAACCGCCGGGACGGATCGAAACGCGGAGCCGCGCGCACGGCGCGGAGCCACGTCTCCTGGTAGAGGTCCTCCACGTCACGCCCCCCGGTGTGGCGAGCGAGGAAGTGGAAGAGGGGCCGCTCGTAGCGTCGGCAGAGTTCCGCGAGCGCGTCCTGGTCGCCGACCCCCACCCGACAGATCAGCTCCTCGTCGCGTGCCATCCCCGCGGGGCTGGAGCTCTATCACGGGAGCGGGCCTCCAGGGACGACGGGCCACCGCCCGGTCAGGCGGGTGATGAGGTCGCGAGCGGCGCGCAGCCCGCGCTCGAACAGCGACGGCTCCCCCGGGGTGAAGGGAATGACGAGCCACAGCGCGCCGTAGGCGAGCGGCCCGAGGAAGTGGATGAAGGTGAGGACGATGAATGCGACCCGGGCCGCCGCCACGGGCACTCCCAGGGCGTGTGCGGAGGCGACCGCCACCCCGGCGATGCGCCGGTCGGGATGGTCGCGACGCCAGGCCTGGGGGTCGCCCGCGAACAAGTGGCTCCGGCAGTGGGGACAGCGGACCGCGGCGGCGTGGATCTCCTCGGCGCAGTACGGACAGGTGCGGGTTCCGTCCATTGGGTCTCCTTCGCTTTTGCCTCGTAGTACGCGGGAAACCCGCCGCAGGTTCACCCGCCTTCTTACCGACAGCTCCGCCGCGCCAGGTAGACGTCTGCCGTTCCGCTCCGGTCGTCCTCCCAGACGACGAAGCAGCGCCGTCGCCCACCCAGCGCGAGGGTGGGGCGGGTCTGCTCGCTCGCGCCGCCGCCCGTGTCGTCCACGCGCTCGGCGGGCGCGAAGGTGGCACCGCCGTCGGCGCTGGTGGTGAAGAAGATGTCGTCGTTGCCGAGTCGGTTGTCCTGCCAGGTGACGAAGAGTCGACCGTGGACCAGCGCCAGACTCGGATGCCACTGGTTGCTGGGGGAGCCGTGATCGACGTCGAATCCCACCCGCGACCCGTCGAGGGCACGGTTGGCACCGAAGGTCGTCCCCCGATCGTCGCTGCGAGCGTAGAAGACGTTGGTGTCGGGCTCGCGGGCGCGGAGGTCGGTCCACACCACGTGGACGTGGCCGTGGCGATCGGCAGCCACCGCCGGTCGCTCGTCGATGCGCTCCAGGTCGGGGAAGTCGTCGACCTGCACGTTGGGCCCGAAGCTGCGGCCCCCGTCGTCGCTCCGGGAGAGGAAGATGTCCCAGTTGTAGTTGCGGAAATCCGTCCAGGCGACGTAGAGCGCGCGGCCCGCGGCGGTGATCGTAGGCCCCCACTTGTTGTCGAGGTGAGCGGCGAGGTCCACCGGGGCGCCCTGATCGACGCGCCGCGGCGTCGCGAAGACCCGACCTGACCCGTCGGCGCGAGCCGCATAGATGTGCTCGAGAGGCTCGCCCTCGGGGCCGCCGTCACGCTCGTCCACCCAGGTGACGACCGGCGTATTGCCGACCAGGGTGACGGCGGGCAGCCACTTCCCTCCGCTGGCCGCGTCGTCGACCTGGACGTCCCGGCCCTGCTTGTGGCCCCGGCCGTCGAAGTGAGCCAGCACGATCCGCCCCAGGTCGTCGTCGCGGCCGTTGGCGAACTCCTGCCAAGCGACGACGACGTGATTGCCGCGGGCGGCGACCGCGGGATGGAGCTCCTCGACCGCCCCCGGCGCGTGGTCGCTCACCTGATGCGGAACGCCGAAGCTCGTGCCGCCGTTCCGGCTCACGGCCAGGAAGACGTTGTCGACTCCGGAGCGCACCTCCTGCCAGACGACGTAGACGCGGGTGCCACTGGCGGCGACCCGCGGCGCATGGCGTGCCACGGGCGCCGGCTGGTCCCCACCCACCCGCACGCTCGCGCCGAAGTGGGGAGGCGGCGAGCGGACGGTGTCGGTGGCGGCGGTGACCGGGCCATCGGGAAGGTCGGCGTCCGCCCACACGATCGCCTCGCGGTAGCCGTTCTCGCACGCTCCCGGGGCGAGCGAGTCGGGGCAGGGGACACCGGAGCCCGGCAGCAGCGCCGCCCCGTCCGCGGCGAGGAGCATCCGGCGCGCGCTGAGCCCGAGCGCGGCCGTGGCGATGCCCGGATCGGGCTCGATCCACGGTGCCATTGCCCGGAAACCGGTGTCGGGATTCTGTCCGATCCAGGCGTTGGCGGGACCGAGCGGGCCGGGGTCGATCTTCCGCTTCCGCCCGATGATGGCGCTCTGACCATCGAACGTGACGTCGAGGAAGTTCCCAGTCATGCTGGCATCCACGTTGAGCAGAAAGCTGCCGATCTTCTGCAGCGTCGCGTAGCCGCCCTCCTTGAAGATGTCGGGCTGCCACGGTGCCGCCGCGTACGCCCATTCGCTGAAGGCTTCCGGCTGGAGGATCACGTTGGCGCCCTTGGCGGCGAACCGGTCGTTCACGTCCACCATCCAGGCGTCCTTCGAGATCTCGATGGCGAGCCGGCCGACGGGCGTGTCGAGGACGTCCAAGTCGCGCACCGAACCGAAGGCGAGCGCGAGCCCCACGGCCTCGCCCGGAGGTGGCTGCTCGATGGGGGTCAGGTAGGCCTTCTGCGTGGCACCGGAGAGGTCCCCCCCGGTGTCGGCCGGACTCCGCCGCGTCCCGCCCTTGCCGTCCGAGACCAGGAGATCGCCCGCGGGCGTGAAAAGGAAGGTCGTGTTGACCGCGCGCGGCGAGACGGCCTCGTACGCATATGAGCGTTCAGGCTCGTCCGGGTCGCGCAGGAGCGCGACGCGTTGCGGCTCGGTGGCCGCCTCGACCCGTCGGGCAGGCGGCGCATTGATCGTGGCCGCCAGGAATACGCCGTGCGTGATCGCCAGCTCGCGGAAGGTCTCGTAAAAGCTCCGGTAGAGCGTGTCGGTGAGCGCTAGGACCAGCGTCCGCACGAGCGGCTGGTCGGGGAAGGTCGCGGCATAGTAGTCGAACTGCGGCTGATACGGCCCGAGCAGCGAAGCGATCGCCCCCGCGGCCGTCGTCTGTGCCCGGGCCGCCGACCCGCGGCTCCCGATCACCGCCGCGACCAGCCCGACATCCTCCGGAAACACCACCAGCGCCCGCTCGGGCGCCGCCGGATCCGCCGGCCGCACATGGCTCGCGACGTCGTCCACCCCGGCCTGCACCAGGCTCGCCCGCCCGGGAAAGCCAACGTCCATGAGCGCCGCCATCTTGTCGTGAAACGTCTGATAGCTCGTCCCATCCACCAGCCGCTGCTTGTTCCCCACCGCAAAGAACCGCACCGGCATCGCCTGCCCCACACCGCTCAGCGCGAGGAAGGTTGCCACAATGGACAGCAAGCGACGGCTCACGGGGGCCGGAGTCTATCCCCCGTGGCCCCCGCGCGGAAAGGAACCGGCCGCTCGTCTCTACGAACGTCTGCCGAGCATGGCTTCGCCGCGCTCGGCAAGACCCGAGCGCGCAAAGCGCGCGAGCAGTTCAAGGGGAGCCGCGAGCGGTAGCGAGCGGCGACGGGGGTCTGGGGGCATCGGAGGACCGGAGCGCGCGTCAGCGCGCGAGGACCGGACGGGCCCCCAGAACCTAATGCAACGGATGGTAGGCGCCGTGCAGGACGCCCAGGACGGTCAGCGCGTCGTTCTCGTCGAGGTGGTAGAGGATGTAGTAGTCGTCGATCGCGAGATAGTAGCAGCCGCCGATGCCCTGCAGCAGGGACGAGCCGGGCGGATGCGGGTCGTCGGCCAGCCCGATGATAGCTTCCCCGATGTCGCGCAGCGGCGTCTGCGGGATGGTCTCCAGCTCCCGGTAAGCGCTGTACGTGATGTTCAGTCGCGCAGCCATCGTCCGGGGATTTATCGGCACGGGGGGGCAGCCGCTTGAGCCCACGAGAATCGCATATCGCCCTAAGCCTGTAATTATGCAGATGCTTTACGGCTGGCTTGGGCGGAAGTGTCTTGCAAACGGAGACCGGCCCCGGTAAGGTCACATGCGTTGCGGAGTGCGGGGGGCTGCACCCAGCAATCGCGAGGAGACGCGCCCAGATGCCTGCAAGCGAGTCTGAAGTCGTCGTAGGCCGCCGCTATCTCGAGCGCGGCTTTCTCGACGCATCTATTAAGTTGTTTGCGCGCAACGCGGAGATCGTGCAGCCCACCGACTGGAACCGGTTGGCCGAGCGTCTGCTCGAGCGCAACCGGATCGCCGACGTCGTGCGGATCTGCGAACTCGGCAACGTCCCGCTCCCGCGCGACCGGCTACTCGCCGCCGGGGACGCGTCCCTCCGGCGCAAGGACGTCGACGCGGCGCTGCGGCTCTACGAGCTGTGCAACGCCGATCGCGACCGCTGGGCGGGTCTCCTCGACGCGCTCACCTCGCTCCCCGATCGGGAGCGCCAGGCGATCGAGGTCGTCGAGCGTCACCTGACCCCCGAGCCCAGGCCCGAGGAGACGGCGCCCCGCCACATCAAGGCGGTGAAGTAGACTGCCTCGCGCCTCCGACTGGCTGCGGCGGTGCGTCAGCGCGGTCGAGCCGTACACCCCCGGTGAGCAGCCCGGTCCGGGCCGCCGGGTGGTGAAGCTCAACACCAACGAGAACCCCTATCCGCCCTCGCCGCGCGTGCTCGAAGCCGTCTCGCGGGCGGTGAACGACGGTGTCCGGCTCTATCCCGATCCGGAGGCGACGGCGCTCCGTCGTCGGGCCGCGGACGCGTACGACGTCCCGCCGGACCGGATCATCGTGGGGAACGGGTCGGACGAGCTCCTGGCGCTCATCCTGCGCGCGACGATCGATCCCGGCGACCGGGTCGCCTACCCGGTCCCGACCTACAGTCTCTACGACACGATGGTGGCCGTGCAGGGGGGCGAGGCGGTGCGGCTCCCGTTTCCCCCCGACTTCCGGCTGCCCTCAGGACTCGCCGCGACCGGGGCTCGGCTGACCATCGTCTGCAATCCAAACTCGCCTTCGGGAACGCTCGTGCCCGTGGGAGAGCTCGACGCGCTGGCACGCTCGCTGACCGGACTCCTGGTGATCGACGAGGCCTACGTCGACTTCGCGCGCGAGAGCGTGCTCGGGTTGGTCGGCCGGCTCGAGAACGTCCTGGTCGTGCGGACGCTCTCCAAGTCGTACTCGCTCGCCGGCCTGCGCATCGGGCTGGCCTTCGGGCATCCCGATCTCATCGCGGGGCTCCGCACGGTGAAGGACTCGTACAACGTGAGCCGCCTGGCGCAGGCGGCGGGCGAGGCGGCGCTCGCGGACCCGGCGTGGATGCGGGAGAACGTCGCCCGCATCCGGGCGACACGCGCCCGGCTGACGGGAGACTTGGCCGCCCTCGGCTTCCAGGTGCTCCCCTCCGAGGCGAACTTCGTGCTCGCCCGGCGGCCGGGCCACGATCTCGGGCCGCTCGCCCGCGCGCTCGCGGCGCGGGACATCCTGGTCCGCCACTTCGCGGTGCCTGCTCTCACCGACGCTCTGCGCATCACCGTCGGGACGGACGCGGAGGTGGCAACGCTGGTGAAAGCGATCGCGGAGGTGATCGAGGCGCGCTAGCTCTCGGGCGACACCGGGGTGCCGTCCGCGGGCGTGCTAGTCGTCGTTCTGCTCGTCGTCCTGCTCGTCCTCGCCGGGCGGCTGCTCCTCGTCGCCGATCACGGGTTCGTTCGTCGGCGGGGCCGTCGTAGCGGTCGCCGCCGGCTCCTTCAGCTCGCTCTGTACGAAGTCCCGGGGTTGCTTGTCGAGGCGTGCGTACATGTAATCGCGGGCCTCGAAGACGGTGGGGCCGCCGGCGCGCATGACGTAGTACTTCTCGCGCTTGGTACCGAGAACACTGCCCATCTCGGTGCCGTCCTTGTCGATCAAGGTGATGCGCAGATCGGGGGCGTCGAGCCCGTACTGAGCCAGAGCGGTGGCGGGCTCGGCGACGATGTCGGAGCCGCGCAGGTCGTGGAGATCGTCGAGGAAGCGCGGGATCGACGCCAGGTTGGGCTTCCCGTCCACGCCGTCGACGGTCCAGGCCCCCTGCTCGCCGCGCGCCAGCGTGACGTGCCCCCCGTCCTTGCGCTCCAGCACCATCTTGCCGACGCGGGTGGGGTCGAAGCCGAGCACGGTCTTGTCGCGGAACTGGTTCGGCGTCTTGCCGAGGGTCCGGTAGGACCAGTCGCCGACCGCATAGACCGTGGGCTCGGCACCTCGCTTCGCGTACACCTGCTTCTGGCTGTTCTCGGTCGTCTCCCCGCCGAAAAGGAGCGTCCCCGTTTCGCTGCCGTCCTTGCCGGTTTGGAGCGTGATGGTGAGACGGGGCTTCACGAGGCCGTACTTGCCCAGATCGGTGGGCGCGTCGTCCGGGAAATCGACCGCCCGGGCCGCACGCAGCGAAGCGAGATAGGAGCGCACCTCGGTGGCATCGGCCGGACGGTCGCCGGGCTGGAGCGTCCAGGTGTCCTTGTCCTTGCGGGCGAGGACGGTCGCGTCGCCCGCCTCGGGTGCGATCTCGACGCGGGTCACGTCGTCGTCCTGGAAGGCGAGGAGCTGCTTGTCGCGCAGGTCCTTCACCTGCTTGGCCAGACCGAAATGGAGCGACGATCCGGTCAGGTAGAGCTTGGGCTCCTCGTCTTTTCGGGCGTAGGTCTTACCCCCGATCGCCGTGTTCTTCCCGACCGCCAGCGGCGCGGTCTGGGTGCCGTCCTTGAGGGTCAGAGTGACCGTCGGGTCGGGCTTGTCGAGGCCGAAGCTGGCGAGGTCCTGCGGTAGCTCGTCGATCGTCTTCTGGATCTCGGCGTCGGCAATCGTGGTCACGAGACCCTTGACGGCGCCGTCGTCCGCGGGCGCGGCGAGCGGCTTCACCAGCCGCCAGCCCTTGTCGTCCTTGCGGAGGTCGATCTGTCGATCCGGGAAGACGAGGCTGATGCCCGTCACCGCGTCCTTGTCGACCGCGAGGAGCTTGTCCTTCTTCCCCTCCTTCTCGGCCTGGGGGAGCTCGTAGACGTAGAGGTAGGTCCCGAGCGCCGCGACCAGGACGAGGAGAGCGAGAATCCTCCGCAGGCTCACCGGGACTTCCGTCGCCACCAGACGGTGATGCCAGTCGCGATCAGGAGCTGCGGAACGATCAGCACGGAGAGGTAGAAGACCTGGAGCGTCTGCACGGCGGTCAGCTCCGCCCGGGAGGCGCGGATGCTGCGACTGCGGATGGAGACCAGCTCCTCCTGCCCCACGAGCCATCCCACGGCGTTCAGGAAGAGATCGCTGTTGAGGCGCGACTGCGAGAGTTCCTGGTTGTCGGCGAACATCGCCGAGCCGAAGACGACCAGGCGGGCCTGCTCGGGGGCCGACTTGCCCTCCGCGGCGGGCGGCACCTCGACGCCCAGGTCGCGCAGCTTCGCCGTCACCGCGACCGCCACGCTCAGGGGGCCTTTCTTGTCCTGGTCGTCTAGGCTGGCTGTGCCTTTGGCGAACACCTCGTCGACGTTGGTCTCGGCCCAGCTCGAGGCGCTCGTTTTGACGAGCGCGGTCGCTTCCAGACCCTTCTTTCCGGTCGCGTCGGGATCGACGGTGCGCGTCTGGGGATAGACCGTGTAGTCGCGGAAGTTCTGCGTGATGGGGTGGGTGCCGTAGGTCTTGGTGATCGGCACGATCCCCAGACGGGGTCCCTCGAAGAGACGGACCTCGCGATCGATGACGATGTCGTTCCCCAGCCGCACTCCCCAGCTCGCCAGCATCTTCGGCAGCTTCTCGTCGCCCTGGCGCGGTCCCACGAGCGCGAGCAGGTGCCCTCCTCGCTTGAGGTACGCATCGAGGATCTGCACCTCGTGGTCGGTGAGCGGCCGCTCGGGCCCGGCCAGCACGACGACGCTGGCGTCGTCGGGCACCTGCTCGGCGGCCGGCAGGAGCAGCGTCTTGACCTCGTAGTTCTCCTGCTCGAGCCCGAGCTTGGCGCTGGAGTAGCCGCGCGGATCCTGCGTGTTCTGGATGTCGCCCTCGCCATTGCCCTCGGCGAAGTACACCGTCTTCTTGGCCGTCCCCGAGACCCGGATGACGCCATTGGTGATCGTCTCCTCGGTCGGGTTGGTCACCACGAAGGACTCGTTGCCGTACTTCAGGTTCACGCTGCGGGCCGCGGTGATCTTCATCTGGTCGACCAGCGCGGGCTCCTTGTCGGGATCGACCATGCGGAACTTGACGTGGGCGGGCGCGGCGTAGCGATAGCTGCCGAGCAGGCTCTCGAGCTGCGGATCCTGCCCTCCTTCGACGAAGGCGGTCATCTCGAGGTCCTGGCTGAGAGCGGCGACGACCTTGGTCGACTGCG
The DNA here is from genome assembly GCA_035476275.1 of Binatus sp. (SeqCode). Taxonomy (GTDB): domain Bacteria; phylum Desulfobacterota; class Binatia; order DP-6; family DP-6; genus DP-23. Next base: position 12,328 of record DATILR010000233.1, read on the forward strand.
GGGCGAGCGTGTAGATCCCCGCCTCGGTGACGTCCCAGCGGTGGTGATGACGGGTGGCCAGGTAGTTGCCGCCCACGACCAGCGCGACGAAGAGGAGCGTGTAGACGAGGGCCCCCGCTCCGTAGCGCGTCGAGCGCTGTCCCAGGACGCTGCGGAAGTCCTCGAGGCCGAACGCCAGGTAGCCGAGCAGCAGGCCGGCGCCGACGATCAGGTTCCCGAGCACGTAGAGGTCGCTGAAGGGCTCCGAGATGAGGGCCGTGGCGACGAAGCCGAAGGCGAGAAAGAGGAGGCCGAGGAGGCCGAAGAGCGAGGCGGAACGCGCCATCCGACCTACCGCCAGCGCACGGACTCGACCGAGCGCTGGGTCAGGAAGAGGCCCACCACGACGAGCGTGGCGAAGTACACCAGGTCCTTGGTGTCGACGATCCCCTTCGTCAGCTCCTGGAAGTGGTCGGTGATGGAGACGTAGCGGATCAGGTTCCCGCTCGTACCCTGCACCGTCTCGCCGAGCCAGCCGATCGTGTAGAGCACCAGGAGCGCGAAGAGCGCGCCGACGTAGCCGATCACCACGTTGTCGGTGAAGGAGGAGATGAGCGTGCCGAGGGCGAGGAAGACGGTGGCCATCAGCGCGAGCCCGAGGTAGCCGACGAGCATCATCGGCACCTCCGGGTTGCCGTAGGCCTTGAGCAGGACGCCGAACAGCCCGGAGAGGAGCACCATGAGCAGGACGAGGGCGAGCCCCCCCAGGAACTTGCCGAGCACGATCTCCCCGACACGAATCGGGGAGGTGAGGAGCAGCTCGTAGGTTCCCGAGCGCTTCTCCTCGGGGAACATGCGCATCGTGATCGCGGGCACGATGAAGATCAGCAGCACCGCGAGGTTGTGGAGCAGCGGCGCGATCACCATCTGGTTCAGGTTGAAGCGCGACAGCATCTCGGGGTTGCGCATCATGCTGTAGATCTGCAGCGTCTGGTTGAAGGCGAGGAGCAACGCGTAGAAGAAGTAGCCCGCGAGCGCGAGGTAGGCGGCGAGCAGCACGTACGCGACGGGAGATGCGAAGTACGAGCGGAGCTCCTTGCCGGCGATGGTGAAGACGTTGCGCATGGGGAGCGCTGCCTCCTAGCCTTCGGCCGCGGCGCCGGCGCGGGATACATCTCCCGTGTCGCGGGTGATCGCCTCGATGAAGACGTCCTCCAGGGTCCGATCGCGGGTCAGGTTCACGAGTTGGTCCTCGATCACGATGTGCCCGTCGTTGATGATCACGACCTTGTCGCAGACCTGGGACACCTCGGGGAGGATGTGTGTCGAGAGGACCACGGTGCGCTGGCCGCCAAGCGTCCGGATGAGGCTCCGGATCTCGATAATCTGCCGCGGATCGAGACCGATGGTGGGCTCGTCGAGGATGAGGACGGGCGGATCGTGGATGAGCGCCTGCGCCAGCCCGACCCGCTGCCGGTACCCCTTGGAGAGGTGACCGAGCAGACGATCCTGCACCTGCCGCAGACCGCAGATGTCGAGGACGCGCTCGAGCGCCACCGTGGCGTCTCCGCGGCGGAGCCCCTTCAGCTTCGCGACGAAGCGAAGGTAGCTCGGCACGGTCATGTCGTTGTACAGAGGCGGGTTCTCGGGAAGGTAGCCGATCCGCCGCCGGACCTCGGCCGACTGCTCGAACACATCGAAGCCGTCGACCCGCACCGTGCCGGTTGTCGCCGGCAGAAAGCCGGTGATGACGCGCATGGTGGTCGTCTTGCCGGCGCCGTTCGGGCCGAGGAAGCCGAGGATCTGCCCGGAAGTGGCGGTAAAGGAAACGTCGCGGATGGCAGCAAGCTCGCCGTAACGTTTGGTCAAGCTCGCGACTTCGATCATCGAGTCGGTTTGGACGTTCCTTGCAGCGGAAAAATTCGAGGGCGCTATCTAACGGCCGCCTCCCGCGAAGTCAAGGTGACGGCGCCGCCGCGCGTCCTCCGGATCCGTGACCTCGCGGACCCCTCGCGCGGGGGCGTGGCATCATGCCACGCCCCGCACGTGGATGTACGGCGCCCGCGGGACCTGCCGGCATCGGCCCGGGAGGGCTCGAGATGGGCACCCCGGGACGCCCCCGGGCGGCCCACGTCGCGCCGCCCCCCCCGCCGCGGCGGCCGTCAGAAGAGCGTCGAGGACGTGGTGCTGGTCGACGTCGTCCTGACCGAAGAGGCCGTCGAGCTCGATGACGTCGACGTGCTCGTGGTGCTGGTGGTGGTGGTCTCGCAGTCGACGTCGGGGGCAAGCACGTTCTGGCAATCGCCACACGTGTTGCAGCGCTTGCGATAGTTGTCTGCAAGTTTCTTCGGGTTGTCCGTGCACGAGCCCCGCAGGATCGCACAGACGGCATTCCGGCAGCCCCGGCGGCAGATGTTGCGCGCGCGCGTATCATGGCCACATCGATGCTTGCATTCCCCGTAGCAGGGCTGGGCGATCTGGAAGACGCACTCGCGCTGCGTATCCTGCGGACAACCCGTCGCCTGGGCCGCCGCCAGCGCCGTGGTGGTGGTCGTGGTCGTGACCGGGGTCCCCATCCGGCAGCTCTTCCGGCAGGCGTGCTGTGCGTCGTTCGCTGCGATGAGGCAGGACAAGCTCACGTCGCAGCTGGCGCGAAGCTGTCGCTGGAACCGACGCTCGCAGCCCTGCTGCTGGAGGCTCCGCGTGTGGCGACAGGCGTCCAGGCATTCCATGGTGAGGGTGCAGCGGCCCGGGAACGGGAGACAGGTGCTGGCGCAGTTCTCGAAGTCCATCGGGGCGGCGTCGAAGCAGGCGGTGCGGGTGTCGATGACGTCACGGGAGCAGACGGGGCAGAGGGCCAGCAGCGTGTCGAAGTACACCTGCTTGCACATCGGCTTGCAATTCTTGGCGGCGCCTGCCGGTCCCACGGGAAGGAGCAGCATCAGCCCCAGCAGCACGACTCTCTTCATCACCCGTACGCCTCCCATCAGAAGAAGCCCAGGAACGCATTGGAGAGCGCCAGCGCGCCCCCCGCGCCGATCAGCAGGCCGCCGTACCAGAGGGCGCTCTGATCGAGCACCACCGCGATGGTCTCGAGCACGATCGCGATCTGGAGGAGGCTCGTGCCGACGGCGAACCGATGATGCTGCTCGAACCGCTCGGCGGCCTCACGGTTGGCCTCGTCGCGCCGTTCCTCGGCGGCTCGAGCGCGCTCTTCGCTGGCGGCGATGTCGTTCCGGGTGGGATCCGCCTGGGGTGGTCCTCCCGGCGCCAGCTCCTGGAGATGCAGCTTGATCGATTTCGCCTGCCGGTAGGCCCACTCGTCGGAGGCGCGACTCTGCCAGAGGACCGCCTCGTTCTTCTCGAGGATGCTCTCCGCCGCCGTGCGCTCGGCCTGCAGAGCCGAAATCGACGCGAGAACCGCGAGCACGGCGGCGGTCACCGCCACGCGGGTCGTGAGCGGCCGGAACCCCTCGGGCCGGAGCGTCTCCCGCTCGACCAGCTCCTGCGGCTCGAGCTGCTCACGTCCCATCGGCCCAAGAGGGTAGCGGGCGCGGTCGACGTCGCCAAGGCCCGCGCTACGCAGATCCGATTGGACACGCCGTACCCCCTCTGCTAGCGTCCGCACGCGGCAATGGGATCCGCCGATGCGGCAGCCCGGCCGCGCCTCTACCTGATCGACGGCAGCGGGTACGTCTACCGTGCGTTCCACGCGCTGCCCGGGCTCGGCACCACGCGCGGATTGCCGACCAACGCAGTCTACGGCTTCACCACCATGCTGGCGAAGCTGCTCCGCGAGGAGCAGCCGCAGCACGTCGCGGTGGTCTTCGATGCCCCCGGCGAGACCTTCCGCGACGATCTCTTCGCCAGCTACAAGGAGAACCGGGCGCCCATGCCGGACGAGCTCCGCCCCCAGCTCGGCTACATCCGCAAGGTGGTCGAGGCCCTCCGGCTGCCCACGCTGGAGGTGCCGGGCGTGGAGGCGGACGACGTGATCGGCACGCTCGCCCGGCAGGCGGCCCGCGCCGCCGTCGAGACGGTGCTGGTGACGGGGGACAAGGATCTGATGCAGCTCGTGGACGAGCGCACCGTCTGGCTCGATCCGATGCGCGAGCGCCGCTACGGGGTGGCCGAGGTCCGGGAGCGCTTCGGGGTCGATCCCGAGCTGGTCCCGGACGTGCTCGGGCTGATGGGCGACGCGATCGACAACATCCCGGGCGTGACCGGCATCGGCGAGAAGACGGCGAGCGCGCTCGTCCGCCAGCTCGGCCCGATCGAGGCGATTCTCGATCACCTGCCCGAGGTCGAGCGCTCGGGGGTGCGCGGTGCCAAGAAGATTCGCGAGACGCTCGCGCGCGAGGCGGAGACCGCCCGCCTCTCGAAGGTCCTGGCCACCATCCGCTGCGACGTGCCCATCCGCCTCGACCTCGAGGCGCTGCGCTACCCGGGCCCGGACCGCGACCGGCTCCGTCCGCTCTTCGCCGAGCTCGAGTTCACCTCGCTGCTCCGTGACCTCGCTCCCGGCACCCCGGCGGCCGAGGTCGAGGTGACGGCGGCCGAGACGCGGGAGGCGACGGCGACCGTGCTGCCCGCGCTCCGCCGCGCCGGCGTCATGTCGGTGGCCGCGACCTTCGATTCGGTCCGCACCACGGCCGCGCGGCTCGAGACGCTCGCCGTCGGCTCCCCCGGGGGACCCGTCGTGCTGGTCTCCTCGCCCGAGGCGCCGGAGGCCCTGGCGCCGCTCGCGCCCCTCTTCGCGGACCTCGCCGTGGCGAAGGTCGGCGCGGATCTGAAGGCGCTGCGCGTGGCGCTCGGGCGACGCGGCCTGGCCCTCGTGGGTCCGACCTTCGACCTGGCACTGGCCTCCTACTGCTTGAACCCGTCGCGTGCCGAGCACGGCATCGCCGTCCTGGCGGAGGAGCTGCTCGGCGAGGCGCCCGATCCAGGCGCGGCGGTCTCGGTCGCGACCTGCCGGGCCGCGCGGGCGGCGCTCGCGCTCCGTCCGCTCATCGAGGAGCGCCTGCGCGCGCACGAGATGGACCGGCTGTTCCGGGAACTCGAGATGCCCCTCTCGGAAGTGCTGGCGGAGATGGAGCTCGCCGGCATCGCGCTCGACGTCCCCGCACTCGCGCGCCTCTCGACGGAGTTCGGGGCGACGCTCGAGCGCCTGATGGCCGAGATCTATGCGCTCGCCGGCTGCGAGTTCAACATCAGCTCGCCGCCCCAGCTGCGGACGGTCCTCTTCGAGCGCCTCAACATCTCCCCGCGCGGGGTGCGGCGCGGGAAGACCGGCCTCTCCACCGACGTCGACGTCCTCACCCGGCTCGCCACCCAGCACCCCCTGCCGGCGAAGATCCTCGAGTATCGGGCCCTGGCCAAGCTCAAGTCGACGTACGTCGACGCGCTGCCCGTCCTCGTCGACCCGACCACGCGGCGCCTGCACACCTCGTTCAACCAGACGGTGGCAGCGACCGGCCGTCTCTCGAGCTCGGATCCCAACCTGCAGAACATCCCGATCCGCACCGAGGAGGGGCGGCGTATCCGGGCGGCCTTCGTCGCGGCCCCCGGGCATCGCCTGCTCTCCGCGGACTACTCGCAGATCGAGCTCCGGGTGCTGGCCGCGCTCTCGGGCGACCGCCGGCTGAGCGACGCGTTCCGTGCCGACGAGGACATCCACGCGCGCACGGCGGCGGAGGTCTTCGCCGATCGTCCACCCGCCGAGGGGCGACGGCTCGCGAAGGTCATCAACTTCGGCATCGTGTACGGCATGGGGCCAGCCCGTGCGGCCCGCGAGCTCGGAGTGCCGCAGGTGCAGGCCGCGGCCTACATCGAGGCCTACTTCGCCCGGTACCCGGAGGTCCGCGCCTTCGTCGAGCGGACGGTGGCCGAGGCGCGGACGCGCGGCTTCGTGACCACCGTCCTCGGTCGGCGCCGCTACCTTCCGGAGCTGAACGCCCGCGATCCGGCCGTCCGCCAGTTCGCCGAGCGGGCGGCGACCAACACCCCGATCCAGGGGTCGGCCGCCGACCTCATCAAGCTCGCCATGCTCGAGGTCCGTCGCCGGCTCCTGGCCGGCGGCCTGGGCGCGCGCATGCTCCTGCAGGTCCACGACGAGCTCCTGTTCGAGGTGCCGGAAGCCGAGCTCGGTCCGACCAAGGACGCCGTGCGCGGGGCCATGGAGCAGGTCTGGTCGCTCGGGGTTCCCCTCCGGGTGGACCTGCGCGACGGGGCCAACTGGACGGAGGCGCACTGACCGCGGGCGCGCTGAATACGACGCGAGGCGGCGCGTCTCACACCCGAGCGTGTCGTGGCGCCTAGCGACTGGGACCTGGTCCAGCGGGTCCGGGCAGGCAACCGAGATGCCTTCCGCGTGCTGGTGGAACGCTACCAGTCGCGCATCGCTGCTCTCGCGCTCGGGATGCTCCGCAACCGGGACGATGCCTTAGATGTCGTGCAGGAGACCTTCACCAGGGCTTACGAGAGCCTCGACCGCTTCAAGGGCGACGCCGCCTTCTACACGTGGGTGTACCGCATCGCCTACAACCTCTGTTTGGATCACCAGCGCCGTGACGCGAAGCGGCGGTCGGTGCCGCTCGAAGTCGACGACCGAGGGGAGGATACGGCACTTCCGCTCCCCGATGGCCCACCGCGGGATCTGCCGTTCGAAGGTGCGCGCGACGCCGAGATCGCGGAACGGCTGGGCGCCGCCATCCGTGAGTTGACCCCTGAACACCGCGCCGTCATACTCCTGCGCGAAGTGGACGGGCTCTCCTACGCGGAGATCAGCGCGGTGCTCGACTGTCCGAAGGGCACGGTGATGAGCCGGCTCCACTACGCGCGGCGGCGGCTGCAGGAACGCCTGCAGGGATTGCTCTGACGCGACCATGACGTGTGCCGAGGCGGAGCGTTTGCTGGACAGCTTCGTGGATGCGGAGCTCCCCGGTCCGATGCTGCTCGAGGTGGCTCGCCACGCCGGCAGCTGCTCGACCTGCGATCGGGCGGTGCGCGACATGACCGCACTCCGCAGTTCCCTCGAGCAGATGGTCCGGGGCGAGCTCGAGGGGATCGACCTGTCCGGCGTGTGGCCGGCCGTCGAGCAGCGGATCGTGCGCTCCGACCGGCGTGGCGTCTGGGGCCGTGTTCCCCGACGGCTGCCGATGTGGGGCGCCGCGGCCGCTGCGATTGCGGCCGGCGCGCTGCTCTGGTTCCGGACCCCCCCGCCGGAGCCCGTCCGGGTGACGCACGCCCGCCCGAATCAGGCCGTGATCGAGCGCCTCGTGAGCAGCCAGGGCTCGCGGGTGGGGATCATGAAGGACCGGAAGTACGGCACGACGCTCATCATGGTGAGCGCTCCCGGCGAGGACGCGGGTCAGTGATACGCCGGGCCCGGACGGCGCCCGTCGGGCTGACGGCGGCGGTGGTCGTCCTCCTGCTGGCCGTAGCCGCGACCGCTCAGGCGCTGAGCGTCGAGGTCACCACCGTGCAGGCCTCGCTCGAGGGTCCCTCGGACGCCCAGCTGCTACCGTTCCGGCCGCGGCTTCGCCGTCTGGTGGGCTACCGCGCCTTTCGGGTGATCCGGGAGGAGAGCCGGCCCTGCGTGTGGCGGAACCGCGAGGCCTTCGTCATTCCCGGCGGCCGGTTGCTGCACGTCCTGCCGAAGGGTATGCGGGAGGAGGCGGTGGTTATGCAGGTGCAGCTGCTCGAGGGCCCGCGCTCGCTCGTGGACACCGACGTGCGCCTGCAGAACCGGGGAGTCATGCTCTTCGGTGTGGATCCGGAACGTGGCACCGCCAACGGGGTGATCATCATCATGCTGAAGGCGGAGGAGTGATGGCGACGGGCACGACGTGGCTCGAGGAGATCGGCCGGCAGATCTGGGGCGTCGCGGAGGCGTTCGGCCTGGAGGCGCGACAGCAGGGCTTGCTGACGCTGCTGCGGCCGATCGCGCCCTTCAACCGGCCCGGCTTTCTCGCCCCCGTGATCACCGTCGGTGCCCTGATCACGTTTCTCCTGCTCTCGGGCGTCGCCGTGACGGCGCTCGGGGCACTGCTCACCGCCTTGCTGGCCGTCTACATCCTGCTCGTGCAAGTCTTCGGGGTGTCGATCGAGCTCCACCCCATGGGCGCGCGCTGAGCCTGGCGGTTCCGGTCGGCGTCAGGATCCGGCCATCGCGGCCGCCAGGATGCGCGATGTGCTGGGACGCATGATGCGCGGATCGACCTCGCGCCCCTCGGTGAGTGCGCGGCGTACGTCCTTCCCGGAGATGGAGACGGGCTTCTCGCCCGGGTGGTTGTCCATCAGGTCGACGCGGCCGGCCGACTCGTAGTACGCCGCGAACCCGACCCGGAGCGGCTTGATCTTGAGGTCGCCCTTGAGCGCGTCGAAGATCTCCTGCGCGTCGAAGTCGCCCCAGATCGCCGAGCCGTCGTGAAACGGCGCGTCGGCGTGTTTGCGCCCGATGACGATGTCGGTGAAGCCGAAGTTCTGCCGGTAGATAGAGTGCATGATGGCCTCGCTCGGGCCGCCGTAGAACATCTTGATATCGAGACCGAGCAGGATGACGCGATCGGGCACGGATTCCTTGCGGGGTCCCCAGAGCGACGGATCGCTATCCCCGTCGCCCAGCGCGCGGGTGCTGATCAGGGCCTCGTAGGTCTTCATCCGCACGTCGGCGCGGACGTCGTCGCCCTTGGTCTCGCCGAGCAGCGGGTTGAGACACGCGCCGGCATTGTGCCCGGCACGGAGGAGCGTCTCGAGCCCGTACACGAGGGCGTACTCGTGCGCGCGGTGGAGCGGATTCCGGGTCTGGAACGCGACCACCCGGTTCCAGCCCTTGCTCGCCAGCAGCCGGCGCACCTCCCGCGGGGTGAGCACGTACCTCCCGAACTGCGGATGGCGGGGCTGCGGCAGCACGCGGAGCTCACCGCCGAGGAGGTGCGTCTTGTCGGCATCGCCCTTGAGCACCATGTCGGCGCCGGGGTGGTCGGTCCGCTCGGTGCGGTAGACCCTCCGGAGGTAGTGTAGCTTGTCCCAGGGGTAGACGTCGGCGACCAGGAGGGTCGCGACCACGGCACCCGTGGAGTTGGTGAGCGTCACCGTCTTGCCGGCGCTCAGCTGCCTGGCGAGCTCTGCGGTGACGGGAAAGCCGATCGGGATGGTCCAGGCGTAGAGCCGCCCCCCGTGCTCGATGACCGACTCGTCGAGCACCCGCCGGTAGGTGGCTCCGTCCATGGGGCCCCTGAGCGGGCTGAGCGCTCCGTCGCCGAAGCGATACACGGTCGAGAGATCGGCGTCGGAGATCGGCACCCTCGTGAACTTCGCCGCCTGCTCGAGGAACGTCGGCTGCTCGTCAGGAGGAACGGTGCAGGAGACGGGTTCGGTCAGGCCGCCGTGGGGAGGAATGAGGTCGGGCATAGGTGGCCATTTTTAAGGAAACGGCGCCGATCCTCAAACCGCGCGTCACCCCGCGGGCATGCTCACGTTCAGGCCAATCAGCGGCCAATAGTACCGCACGACGAGGTTGAAGACCGCCCACGCAATCGCGACCAGGAGGAATCCGGGGCCGAGCATGTCGCGCAGCCGGAGGTAGCCCGACGAGTACGCGATCGCGTTCCCGGGCGTGCCGACCGGCAGCGTGAAGGCCAGACCGGAGGGGAGCGCGACCACCGGTGCCATGATGCGCGGGTCGATCCCGAACTGCTGCGCGATGCCCAGGGCGACGGGCATGAGGAGCGCTACCACGGCGGAGTGGCTCATGGCCTCCGTCAGGAGGATGCCGAAGGCCGAGATCATGGCGATGACGGCGAGCGGGCTATGGGCCCAGCGCGACACCGTCACGCTGGCGATCCAGACCGAGGCGCCGGAGCGGTTCAGCGCCGACCCCAGGGCGATCGCCCCGCCGTACATGAGGAGGACCCCCCAGTTCACGTACTCCTCGACGCCGCCCCAGGTGAGCAGCCCGAAGAGGAAGATCACCACCACCGCGCCCATCGCGATGCTGGCGAGGCCGAACTCCTCGCCCCCGATGATCCAGGCGGCGAGCGTCCCGAGCATGATGAGGCCGATGGCCCGCTCGTTGGCCGACGGGCGGCCCATGCGGAGCGCCTTCTCCTCGATCACGTGGTCGGCGTCGCGTACCGACGCGATGTCGATGGGGAAGAAGCGGATGATGACCTGCCAGCCCGCGACCAGGAGCGCCGCCACGAGGGGCCATGCGGCGAGCGTCCATTGCCCGAAGCTGTAGGTCTGGCCGGTCGACTCCCGCAGCATGCCGAGCGCGAGGGGGGCGCGGCCGCCGCCGAGCAGCGTGGCGATGCCGCCGATCTGCGTCCCCCACGCCATGGCGAGGAAGAGCGCGCGCCCATAGCTGCTCTGCCCGCGTGGCAACCGCAGCACCCGGGCGATCTCGACCGTGATCGGGAAGGTCATCGCCGCCACCGCGTGCTCCGACATGAAGAACGCCATGAACGCGTTCATCAGGAAGAACGAGAGCAGCAGGGAGCGGGGAGTGTGCCCGAACCGGCGGAGGATGGTGATCGCGATCCGGGTGGAGAGGCCACACTTCATGAGCGAGGCCGCGAGGATGAAGGCGCCCAGGATGAAGAACACCGCCTCGTTGCCGAACAGCGAGTAGGTGTCCTTCGCCGAGAGCACGCCGGTGGTGGGCAGGAGCACCATGGCGAGGAGGCTGGTCACCATGAGCGGCAGGGCGTTGGTCACCCAGTAGACGAGGCAGATGGCGAAGACCGCGAGCGCCTTCTGCGCGGCGGGTTGTAACCCGGCAGGCGGCTCGATCACGCGTATGACGAGGAACGCCGCCAGCCCCACGAGCAGGACCGTCGGCCGGTACGCTCGCCCGACGAGGATGCGCCAGAGCGGACGGGTGTCGATGACGATCTCGGGCGGGACACCTCTCGGCCGGTGGGTCATCGTTGCCACGTCGCGCCGTCCTAGAGCCGGGCCGAGTCGAACGACTCGCTCACCCTCCGGACGCGCAGGCGCCGCCGGAAGCGGGACAGGTTGCGGGTGGCGAGCGCCCCGAGACGGAACCGCGTCAGCTGCTGCAAGGTCACCGCCAGGCGCGCGCCGTCGCCCGCGAACTGGCGCGCCTCGAGCGGCGTGATGCCGAGCGCCAGGTCCCGGACCCATCCCATGTTGATGCCTCGCCGCTTGGCCGCGCGGTAGAGCTCGCTGAGCACGGGCGCAATCGCGGTCGGCTCCGGAAGCGGCGTCTCGCTGCGGACGATCGCCGCGACCGGGACGACGCCCTTGGCGGTCAGCGCCTCGATTCCCGCCAGCGTCGACTCGGCCGGCTCGAGACCCATCACGAGGTCGCTCCACACCGTGCCGCTGGGAAAGACCGAAGCGGCGTGGGCGAGCGCGTCGAGGTAGCGCTCACGCCCGATGTAGCGGGCCCGGCCGACGCAATACCGGCCGAGGAGCGCCGGGTCGAAGATCTCGAGGTTGTAGCTGAGCGCATCGACGCCCATGGCGTAGGTCCGATCGACCCACGCCGTCGAGCGCGGCGGGTGAACCTGGGCCACCACCAGCGTGTCGAAGTGCCGCCGCACGCCCTCGATGTAGGGCGCGAGGAAGGCGATGCCGCCGTCCTCGGGGTCGAAGAGGGCCGTGTTGAAGTACACGTGCTGCGCCACCCCCTCGTCGAACGCGGCCCGCACCACCTCGATCACGTTGGCGACCGACGCCTCGTCGCGCTCGACCTCGACCCGCGCCCCCTCGACACAGAAGCGGCACGGCGCGCCGCTCAGGCCGTACCCGCACGGCGCCCCTGGGCTGATCACCAGCTGGCCGGCGCGCACCGTTGCGATCGTGGACATCAGGGTGCCGCGGCTGGTGCGTCGTTGGTAGTAGCGTGGCGGGGTTGCGACGCGGACGCCGATCCGGGAGCTGGCCTGATCGGCCCCGTCGTGGCGAAGGAGGCAGGCGCCTTTCCCCTCGGCGGCGAGGACGAAGGGAGTCGGGGTGTCGACGATCGGCACGCCCACCCACACCTCTCCCGGCAGCACGACGTCGAGTGCCGACCGCGCCGGCGAAGGGCCGGCTCCGCGCCCGATCCGCTCGGCGAGCGCAGCATCGAGCCGCGCACCGTGCACCGCCAGCTCGAGCTTGAGGTGTACGGGCTCCATTCACTGACCTCGACAGACGGGGCAACCCGTGGTCGGGTCGAGCGGCGTGGCCGTGAATCGCCCGTCCGCGCCGGCGAGCGTGTACAGTCGAGCCTGCCCAGGGGGAAGGAGCAGCAGCGCGAGCGTCTCGCTGGCCGCGAGCGCACCGGCTGCCAGCGCGGTGGGTACGGCCAGCGGACCGCCCCCGTCGGCGCGCTCGAGCGCGAAGCGCGGTCGCGGGAGGCAGGCCACACAGGGTCTGCCGACGAGGGTGGCGACCGCTGCCCATGCCCCGGCCAGCATGCCCACGACGACGGGCCTTCCTGCTGCCTGAAGCCTGCATCCGAGTATGGCCGTCCGTTCGTCGTCCCCGGCCAGGTCGATGAGCACTTCGACCCCGGGCCCGACGCTGGCGGCGTCGTCGAGCCCGATGCGCCGGACACGGCAGTCCGGCCCGAGCTCGGGCAGGGACTCCTCGGGGCCGAGGAGCTCGAGCGTGCCCACCCCCGCCCGACCGAGAAGCACCGCCGCCGCCGTCGCGGCCTCGCCTGCTCCCGCCACGGCGACGTGGGCCGCCAAGAGACGCGTCTGGCCGCGGCCGCCGATCTCGGGGAGGAGGATCTGGCGCCCGTAGCGCTCGATCTGCGCCTCCGTCAGGCTCAGCGCGATGCTCACTCGATGACGTTCTTCTCGATCGGCTCGACGGTGACGCCGTGCTCACGGAACCAGGCGACGGCGGTGTCGATCTCGTCCTGCGCTCCGTCGAGCTCGAGGGCGATGATGCCGATCTCCTCGCTCACGCTCGCACTCCGCACGTTGAAGACGAGGTCGAACTTCTTGCTCATCTGGTAGATGAGCGGCTCCTTCACCATCGCCTTCGGATACGTCAGATAGAACTTCGCGCGCGTCACGGTGCCGCGTCGCGTCCGCCCCGAGCGTGCCGGCACGCGCTTCATGGAAGCGTGCCCTGGAGCCGCTGCCAGCCGAGCCACAGGTTGGTCGAGAGGTAGCGGTCGCCGAAGTCGGCGAACAGGACGACGATCGTTCCGTGCTCGAGTGCGCGCGCCACCTCGAGGGCCGCGACGTGTGCCGCCCCGCTCGACTGCCCGACGAGCAGGCCCTCCTCGCGCCCCAGGCGGTACACCATGTTGTAGGCGTCGTCAGTGGCGATGCCGATTTTCCGGTCGAGCGCGTCCTCGTGGTAGATGCCCGGCACGATCGACGACGCCATGTGCTTCAACCCCTCGAGTCCGTGGAACGCGTCGTCGGGCTCCGCGGCCACGATCTGCACCGCCGCGTTCTGCTCCTTCAGGTAGCGCCCGGTGCCCATGATGGTCCCACCCGTGCCGATGCCCGCCACGAAGTGGGTGACCTCTCCGGCCGTCTGCCGCCAGATCTCCGGACCGGTGGTCTCGTAATGGGCTTGCGGGTTGGCGGCGTTGTTGTACTGATCCGGCTTGAAATAGCGGTCGGGCGCCTCGGCGAGGATCTTCCGGCACAGCCGGATCGCGCCGTCGGAGCCCTCCAGCGGGTCGCTGTAGATGGCCTTCGCCCCGAAGGCCACCACGACCTTCTTCCGCTCGACGCTCACGTTGCTCGGCATGACGAGCTCGACAGGATAGCCGAGGGCGGCGCCCACCATGGCGAGTGCGATGCCCGTGTTCCCCGAGGTCGAGTCGAGGATCGTCTTGCCCGGCCGGAGGGCCCCCCGCGCCAGCCCGTCCTGGATCATCTTGAGGGCGGGCCGATCCTTGACCGAGCCGCCCGGGTTGAACCCCTCGAGCTTGCCGAAGAGCCGGACCCCGGGCGCGATGCCGTCGCGCACCCGCCGGATCTCGACCAGCGGGGTGTTGCCCACCAGCTGGAAGGCCGAGGTGGCCGAGAGCGGCTCGCTCGCGGGGGGAATCGGTTGGCCGAGGACGGCCCGCGCGCGCAGCATGAGCCCCTAGCGGCCTCCGGCGATCGCCGGGACGATGGAGAGCTCGTCCCCCGCCTTGAGCGGCGTATCGAGGTGCTTGAGGAACCGGATGTCCTCGCCGTTCACGAAGATGTTGACGAAGCGCCGCACCTGCCCGCTCTCGTCGCACAGCCGCGCCTTCATGCCCGGGTACCGCCGCTCGAGGTCGTCGACCAGCGCCGTCACGGTGGCGCCCTGGGCTTCGACGGAGCCCGCGCCGGCCGTGTACTTGCGGAGCGGTGTCGGGATCTTGACCTGCACCATGACGTCCCTTCCTCCTTGCCCTCGCGGGCGCTCTAGACGGCGTTCGCCTCCCGTCCGCCGGCGAGCCGCGCGTAGAGCTCATCGAAGTCGGTGAGTCGCGCGGCGATGCGGAAGGGCTGCTCCACCGTGTCGAGGACCGCCTCCAGCGTCTTGTATCCGTTTCCGGTGACACTCACCACGATCGGTTCATTCCGGGGGATCCGCCCCTGCTCGATGAGCTTCTTGGTGACGGCGACGGTCGTGCCCCCCGCGGGCTCGGTGAAGATGCCCTCGGTCCGAGCGAGCAGCCGGATGGCGTCGACGATCTCCCCGTCGGTGACCGCCTCGCCCCAGCCCCCCGACTCGCGCACCGCCTTCAGCACGTAGAAGCCGTCGGCCGGGTTGCCGATGGCGATCGACTTGGCGATGGTGGCCGGCTTCACCGGGGTGATGAGGTCCGTCCCCTTGTGGAGGGCCTGCACGACCGGCGCGCACCCCGCCGCCTGCGCCGAGTAGATCTTGAAGTCCCCTTGGGCGAGGCCGAGGTCGCGCAGCTCGCGGAACGCCTTCGCCACCTTGGGCAGGATCGTTCCTCCCGCCGTCGGCACCACGATGTGACGAGGAATCCGCCAGCCGAGCTGCTCGGCGATCTCGAACCCGTAGGTCTTCGCCCCCTCGGTGTAGTACGGGCGCATGTTGATGTTGACGAACGCCCAGCCGTACTTGTCCGCCACCTCGCTGCACAGGCGGTTGACGTCGTCGTAGTTGCCGCGGATGGCGATCGTCCGCGGTCCGTAGATGGTCGAGCCGATGACCTTGCCCTGCTCC
>DATILR010000234.1:0-3621 GCA_035476275.1 Binatus sp. (SeqCode)
TCGAACTCGGCGGTGATGACGAGCGCCGGGGGGAGCCCGCCATGGTTCGTCGCCCGGAGGGGACATGCGTAGGGGTCGAGCGGATTCTTCACCGCACCCGTGTAGTGCTTCCAGAACCAGTGCATGGAGGCCGCGGTGAGGAAGTAGCCCTCGGCGTTGTCCCGGTACGAGGCAGTGTCGCCGGGCGCGTCCGTGACCGGGTAGACGAGCAGCTGGTGGACCAGGGCCGGGCCGCCGCGATCTCGCGCCATGAGCGCCACCACCGCCGCGAGGTTGCCGCCCGCGCTGTCGCCTCCCACGGCGACGCGCTTGGGATCGGCGCCGATCGTGGCAGCCTTCCCCGCAATCCACTTGGTGGCCGCGTATGAATCCTCGGCCGCTGCCGGGAAGGGATGCTCGGGCGCGAGGCGGTAGTCGACCGATGCGACCATGCAGCCCGCACCGTTCGCCAGGAGCCGACAGACGCCGTCGTGCGTGTCGAGGTTGCCGATTACCCAGCCGCCGCCGTGAAAGAAGACGAGGACGGGAAACGGTCCGCGCCCATCGGGCGTGTAGACGCGCAGCGGGATGTCACCGGCGGGGCCGGGCACGGTTCGATTCTCCACCTTCCCGACGGGCACGGGCTCCCCCGCCGCGCTCGCGAGCATCATGATCGTCTGCCGCGCCTCGGCGACGGAGGACTCCTCGAACGGCCGGATGCCGGACGCGGCGACCTGATCCATCAACATCCGGGCCTGGGGATCGAGCGGCATGGCTCCTCCGTCTGTCGAGCTATTGGGCGCGGGCCAGCTCCACCATGAAGCTCCGGATGCGGGCAGCGTTGACGCCCCGGTCGCCCTTCCCGTCCCGCGACTTCGAGCGCATGTCGACCCGGCTCGAGCCCGGGCTCTCGGGACGGACACGGATCACGATGTCGTCCTGGAAGCCGAACAGGCGAGAGGTGGAGATGGCCTCGATCGAGTCGGCGTCGGCATACGTGATGCGCCAGGTGGGCGTCCGCTCGGCGACGCGGCGGGCGCGGGCGAGCGCCCCATCAGGGGCGAGAGGAAGGCTGAGGGGCTGCAGGTCCGCGCAGCAGCTCCGCTGCATCTCGGCGAACGCGGGCGGATACGCGAAGTCGCGACCCGCGTTGGCGGGCAGCTTCTGGGCGTTGTGGAAAGCTGGCGGATCGGCCAGGTCGGTGGTGTAGTCGTTCATCATCGGCGACCCGGCCCCCATTGCGGCCGAGATGACGAACACGACGGCGACGACCACGGCCAGCAGGCCACCCAGCCGGGCCTCCCGTCCGCGGATCGCCTGCACGCCGGTCGACAGGGCCACGACGATCGCCACGAGGCCGCCCAGGGCGAGCAGGGCGAAGCCCACCAGCGCGGGGACGAGGCGGAGCCAGGCAAGCGCGAGGCCGAGGATCGCGGCCGCGGTCGCGAAGAGACCGAGCCGGTGGAGAACCTTCGGGCGGCCGTCCGTTCGTGGCATTCGTGACCTCCGAAAGAGCGCGCGCTACGGCTAGCCGAGGTACCGGCTCTGCGTCAACCGCGGGGCGTCACGCAGCGGAAGGCGGGCAGGACGATTCGGTCGTCGACACGTTCGAATGTCACCTCGACCGGCATGCCCAGGTTCGGCCCGCCGCCGGGCACGTCGCGGAGGTAGGTCGCGAGCCGGACCCGGGGATCTTCCTCGAGCTCGACGAGCGCCGTGATGTACGGGATCCGGTCCGCGAAGCCCGGCAAGAACGCCCGATGGACGGTCACCCAGGTGAACACGCGGCCCCGTCCGGAGACGCGCGTCCAGGGATGGTCGCCACCACCACAGCCGGGGCACACCGCCGACGGATACCAGACGAAGCGGCCGCAGGCGCGACAGCGAGGAATGCGGAGCTCCCCCGCCCGGCAGCCTTCCCAGAAGGGCGCCGCGACCGGCCAGTCGGGATCGGGAAGATGGCGGACGGGGATCTCGCGCGCGTCCGGCATCAGCCACCTCGCCCCAGCAGCAGCGTCGCGTGCTGGGTGCCCGAGTAGCCCGACACCAGCCCCACCTGGGCGTCGCGAACCTGGCGCGGACCCGCCGCGCCGCGGAGCTGACGCACCGTCTCGCAGAAGTTGTTCATCATGAGGACGAACGCCTGGGCGAGCTGACCGCCGCTCGGGTTCACGGGAAGCGCGCCGCCGATCTCGATCCGCCCGCCCTCGACGAACGCCCCTCCCTCCCCGTGACGGCAGAAGCCGAGGTCCTCGAGCTGCTGGAGCACCATCGAGGTGAAGTTGTCGTAGAGGGTGACGACGTCGACGTCGGCCGGCGTGAGCCCCGCCATGGCGAAGGCGCGCGGCGCCGAATGCACGGCGGGGGTGGCGAGGTAGTTGGCGCGGAGACTCGAGTACTCCCCGTCCTCGCTGACCCCCGTTCCGACCCCGAGCACGACCACGGGCGGCTGACGGAGATCGCGCGCGCGTGCGACGGAGGTCATGACGAACGCGCCGGCGCCGTCGTTCACGAGGCAGCAATCGTGCACGCGGAAGGGCTCGGCGATGTAGGGCGCGGCGAGGTAGTCCGCCAGCGCCAGCGGCTTCCCGTTGAGGAGGGCGTTGTCCGAGAGCGCCGCGTGCCGCCGCGCGGCGATCGCGACCGCCCCGAGCTGCGCCTCGGTCGTGCCATAGAGCGCCATGTGCCGGCGCGCCATGCCGGCGAAGTGGACCACCTGCGGGTACCAGCCGAAGGGAATCTCGAAGCTCGCCTTGTTGGGCATCTCGGCGTGGAACTGGCCGACGTTGCCGCGGCGCTCGCTGCCCCAGGCCAGGCCACGGACGCAGAGCACCGTCGTCGCCAGGCCGGCCTCGATCGCGAGCGCGGCAAGGAGGGGCGCCGCCACCACCGCGGGGCCACCGCTCCAGCTCTCCGCGTTGAAGAACTGTCCACCGACGCCGAGCTCGCGCGCGAGCTCGTGGAGCTCCTGGTACGTCGCCCCCGGGGCGATGATGCCATCGACGTCGCGCGCCACGAGCCCGGCGTCGGCGAGCCCCGCGCGCGCGGCCTCGAGGAGAAGCGCCATCAGACCACGCGTCGACGCGCGCTCGTAGCGCGTCTCGCCGATGCCGACGATGGCGATCCGCCCGGAGAGCTGCACGCGACGCGTCCTAGCCGAGGAGCGGCCGCCCGCCTCCGCCCACCTCCGCCCGCAGCTTGTACTTCTCGATCCGCTGCGTCGGGGTCTTGGGCAGCGAGCCGCGGAACTCCCAGAGGCGCGGCACCTGGAAGCGGGCCAGGCGCGCGGCGGCGAAGGCGCGGAGCTCCTCCTCGGTCACCGCGCCACTGGTCACGACGAACGCCTTGATCTCCTGCCCGAGCACCGCGTCCGGCACGCCGACGACCGCCACCTCGGCGACCAGCGGGTGCTCGGCGAGCGTCTTCTCGACCAGCAGCGACGAGACGTTCTCGCCGCCGCGGCGGATGATGTCCTTCTTCCGATCGACGAAGTAGAGCCACCCGTCCTCGTCCACGTAGCCGAGGTCGCCGGTGAGGAACCACTCGCCGCGGAAGGCGGCCGCCGTCTGCTCCGGGTCGCGGAAGTAGCCGAGCATCCGGTAGGGCGACCCGATCGTGATCTCGCCGACCCCGCGGGTGGGA
>DATILR010000235.1:0-13240 GCA_035476275.1 Binatus sp. (SeqCode)
CCGTCAACACCTACGTGATCGCCAGCGAGGAGACACGGCGCTACGAGACGACGTACCTCTCGCAGGCGAAGGACGCGCTCCGGAGCACGGAGGCATCGTATCGCGAGGGCGCCGTCTCCCTGCTCGAGTTCCTCGAGGCCGAGCGCGCCTACACCCAGACGCAGCGCGACCACCTGAAGGCGTTGCTCAACGCGAACGTCGCCGCCTTCGGCGTCGCGAGCGCGGCGGCGCTCGATCCATCACCGTGACGGACTGACCCGCGAACGGTCGCGGCCGACGACACTGCACGACCGGCGGTGTCGCGCAACAACGACCGCCCATTGGTCTGAGGAACGGGCCGGGCGTCTGGGAGGCGGTCCCCAACCGAGGGCAACGGCTGAGACCGACACCCCCGTGGCCACACGCCTCTCGATGCGCACCGTTCCGCCGAGGACGATCGGCGGAACGACGGACGCGATCGTGCTCGATCCATCGCGTGGTCCTCGCGCAGCGCCGAACTGCGACATCCGGTGACGCCGCGGAGGCTGGTTTGCCTCAGCTCGCGACGCATCTCGTGGTCGACGGCCTGCGGGGAATGCGGCTTGCAGGAAGCGTCCGCCCATGGCGCTCGGCGCACTCGAAGCCACCACGTTCGAAGCCCCCGCGGTCGAAGCCGCGGCCCGCGACCTCCCTCTCGTCCCCCGCGTCTCCCGGGTCGATGTCGTTCGCGCCGCGACGGGGGCGCCGGTACAGCGCTGCGAGGCGCTCGATGCCTGTCGCGGCGCGGCCGTCGTCGCCATGCTGTTCGCCAACTTCGTCAACGTCTTTCTCCACGAGGTGCCGAACGTCCTCGCCCACAATCGGGGCAACACCTTCCGGCCCCTCGACTTCCCGGCGCCGTTCTTCCAGTTCCTGAGTGGGGTCTCGCTCGTCCTCTTCCTCGAGAAGCGGCGCGCCGTCGGACTCACCTCGGGGAGATCGAAGCTCGCGGCGGTCCGCCGCTTCCTCGTCCTGATCGGGCTCGGCGTGCTGCTCGACGGCATCGGGAGTCTCCAGCTCCGTCCGCGCTGGGGCGTCCTGCAGACCCTCGGCCTGGGAGGGCTCGTCGCCACGGCGCTGACGAACCTGCCCGACCTCGCGGTCACGGCCTTCACGATCGGCGTGCTCGCGCTGTTCTCCGGCCGCTACAACGGCGAGGTGCACGGGAATCCGATCGCGGCCATCGCCTTCGTCCCCCTGACGCTGGGGGGGATGGTGCTCGGCCGCGGGCTCCGCGCGGGCCGCTTGCGCAGGATGTTCCTGCATCGGGCGGCCGGTGTGACGACGGTCGGCACCGTGGTCGCCACCGGGGCCTACCTGGCGGGGGTGCCCTTCAACAAGGTGCTCGGTACGAGCAGCTTCGCCGGCCTGGCGGGCGCCCTCTCGGCGGCGGCGCTCCTGGCGACGGCGGAATGGGAGCAGCAGGGTCGTCGCTTTCCCGCCTGGCTCCTCGCTCTCGGCCGCAACGCGCTCACCGCCTGGGTGCTGCAGTACGTCCTGGTCTACTACCCGGCGTGGCTCCTCTTCCCCACCTGGGAGCGCCTGCCGCTCGTTCCGGGCCTGCTCGCGGCGATCGTCACCCTGACGGCGGTCGCCAGCCTGACGGTCACCCTGGGGCGGCGGGATCTCCGCGTTCCGCTGTGAAACCCGACCGCTAGGCGCGCGGCCCGGGCGCGACCAGCATCTTCTGGGCGATCGCGCCGGCGGCGAGCCCATCCACCGCCGTCATGATGTCCTCGAGCCGTACGTCCTCCGGACTGACGAGTCCCCCCAGCGGGAGACTCCCCGAGGCGAGGAGGGCCAGCGCATCCGCGAAGCCCGTCGCGTCGTAGTTGAAGGCGCCCGTGATGACGAGCTCGCGCAGCAGCACGCGCATGTGCTCGAGGGTCGGCCGCGTGAGACCCGTCCCGACGATCACCAGCGTGCCGCCGGGACGAAGCTGCGCGAGCCCCGCTTCGAACGCGGCGGGGTTGCCGGAGCACTCGAGCACCACGTCCACCGGCGCGGAGACCTCGACCAGCGGACTCGCCGGTACCTCGAGCTCGCCGGGCGGGACGACGTCTTCCGCGCCGCACGCGAGTGCCGCGGCACGGCGCGCCGCGGAGGGCTCGCTCACGATCACGCGGGTCGCGCCCCGCGCGCGCAGGGCCGCCACGCAGAGGCAGCCGAGGGGTCCGGCGCCGGTCACCAGCGCCGTCTGACCTCCCTGGAGGCGGCTCAGGGTGACGGCGTGCAGCGCCACCGCCAGGGGCTCGGTGAGCGCCGCCGTGCGGAGATCGAGACCCGGCGGCAGGCGGTGGACCTGCCGGTGGTGCACGCGCACGTACTCGGCGAAGGCTCCCGGCCACGTTCCCTCGATCATGGCGGTCAGGTGAGCCCGGCAGAGCGACGGCCGTCCAGCCCGACAGAGCTCGCACGTCCCGCAGGAGAGAATCGGCTCGACGGTGACCGCGTCGCCTTCCGACCAGCCGCGCACCCCGGAGCCAACGGCGGCGACTCGTCCCGCACACTCGTGCCCGAGCACGCCTCCCGCCCGCGCCCATCCCTCCCGGATCGCGTGCACGTCCGTGCCACAGATGCCGCAGTAGTCGACGGCGACGAGGATCTCGTCCTCGCCCGGCACCGGCACCGGGCGTTCCTCGACGACGAGGCTCCCATCGGGGGCGTATCCCGCTGCGCGCATATCACCCTCGCATGCCTCGAACGCGCGGGACGCGTCAATCGCCGGCTCGGTTGACGCCACGGTGGTGGTGCTGCCAGTCTCCAGCACCATGCCGCGCGATCTCGGGGCGGTGCTCGCGCCGGCCCATTCCGCCCTCCTCACCATGGAATGCCAGGAGGCGGTCATCGGTGATCGCGCGCTCTTCCCGGCGCTGGTCGAGGCGGTGCGCACGAGCGGGCTCCGACGGAACCTGGGCGACCTCGCCGGGCACGCCCGCGCGGCTCGCGTACCGGTCGTGCACAACCTGGCTCTGCGACGTGCCGACGGGGGCGGGTCGGCGACGAACTGCAAGCTCCTCGCCCTGGGAAGGCGGAGCCACACGGTGCTCACCGCCGGCTCCCCTGCCGCGGCGCTCGTCCCCGAGCTCGGGCCCGAGCCGGGCGACTACGAGGTCGGGCGCCTCCACGGCGTGTCGCCCTTCCACGGCACGGAGCTCGACCCGGTCCTGCGCAACCTCGGGGTGACGACGGTGGTCGTCACCGGCGTGTCGCTGAACGTCGGCGTGCTCGGGCTCGTGATCGAGGCGGTGAACCGCGGCTACCAGGTGGTGCTGCCGCGCGACTGCGTCGCCGGCACGCCACCCGAGTACGTGGCGCTGCTGCTCGAGCACACCTACGGCCTCCTCGCGACGATCGTCACGTCGGCCGAGGTGGCCGCGGCCTGGGCACGCTAGCAACGCGCTCGGCTGCCGGCCTCACCCGCCACGCGCGGCGGGACGTCGGTAGCCGACGACAGACGGCGGGGGACTGATGGTCGGCGGCAGACGGGGGTCGGCGAGCGGTGCCAGGGCCGTCATCCGGAGCGGGACCTCGCCCGCCCAGCAGTCGAGCCCGTAGTCATCCTCGTCGTCGAGCGGGGGCCCGCTCCGCACCTTGGCGGAGGCCTCGACGAGGGGGAGCCGCAGCACGCTCGTGGCGCGGACCTCCTTCGCGGCGGGCCGCCGCACGCTGCTCGTTCGACCCGGCACGACATGCTCGACGATCGCCTCCAGGGCTGCGCGCTTGTCCGCCTCGTCCTCGACCGGCACGGCGGTCCCCAGGACCACGACCGAGCGGTAGTTCACGGAATGATGGAAGGCCGACCGTGCCAGCACGAGGCCGTCGAGTAGCGTCACGGTCAGGCACACCGGGATGCCGTTCTCGAGGGTCCGCAGCATCCGGCTCGCGGCCGAGCCGTGGATGTAGAGCTCGTCGCCGACGCGGGCGTACACGGTGGGAATGACGTAGGGCTGGCCGTCGACGGTGAACCCGACGTGGCAGACGAGCCCCTCGTCGAGGATGGCATCGATCGTCGCCCGCTCGTACGAGGCGCGTGCGGGCAGGCGCCTGACCCGGGTGCGGTCGGTGGGAACGAGCGCGGGGGTCGTCGTCGTGATGGTATCCATCGTGATGGTATCCATTTTGTACTGGTACAAACTAGAGTACGCGACAGTACAATACGACATGGCGCGGGCGGATGGCAAGGCCCGCGCGTCGACGGGCGTGGAGGGGTGGCGGGCGGGATGTCGCGTTCAGACGTCCCGCGCGGGCGCACGCCCGCGCTCGGCTCTCCAGAGGCGCCGGCCCGTCCGGTCCGCTGGCGTCGTGGTGGTCATCGCCTCGCCGGACGCGGGTCGCAGGGTCACGGTCGTCGTCGTCTCGGACGCGTTCCGGCCCAGCAGGTAGCTGACCAGCCGGTCGGAGGGGCCCCGCACCGCCGTCGGCGTGAGAGGCAGCATCTCGAGCAGGTGCGCGACCGCGGCCTCGACGGGCGCCGCGGGCATCCCGAGCCGCCCCTGGGACTCCGCCGCGTGGGCCGTCACCATCAGACGCACGAGGGCGTTCCGGGCCTTGGCGTACTGCCGTTCCTGCTGCCGTCCGCGGCCGCGCTCTGCCCGCGCGAGCGCGCGCCGCACTTCGCTCCAGCGGCGTTCCAGCGTACGCGCCGCGCGTCCGGCGCGCGGCAGGTCATCGGGGTCGGGCGTGGGTAACGCGGCGTCGAGAGAATAGCGACATTCCGCGAGGCTCCCGCAGGGCGTCGCGGACGGGGGCAGCCCTGCCGCTCGGGCGCGCTGGTGGCCGGAGAGCGCGAAACCCCCACCGGCGACCAGCAATGCTGCCAGGCTCGGGAGCACCAGACTCGAGACGTTCCCACCGCTGGCACCCACCGGCAGACCCAACCGGGCGAGCAGCGCTCGCCCCCACCTGCTCCTCACCATCTCGCTCCTCGAACGCCGGCGAAGTTAGCTGACGGGTTCGGACCCCAGGAGCCTGGCCCGTCCGAGTCTGCCGAGCAGCCTCGGATTCACCCCGAAATCCGGGTCCTCCGCTCCCCCATGTCGGGAGATGAGGCGTGTGTGAATGCGTTAGCTCGTAAAGGGACTATAGGGTCTGCTCGATACCTCCCGCCCACTCCCGTACCGCTCCGCGCGATGCATGCCGCATTCCAGAAGCCTCGCCGCGCAGCGGCGAACGGGACCGGCACGCGGCCCGACACTTCCCTGCCCGATGCGTCCATCCTTGTTCAACGGAGGCATCGAGAACGCCTAGCTTCGGGTCGGCAAGCACGCCACCGCGTCCGCCGTCGCCGTCACCTCGTCGAGATGGTTGACCGCCTCGATGGCGCAACGAACCAGTGCCCGCCCCTGCTCGTCGACGAACTTCTCGACCACCCGTCCGCGGCACCAGGTGACGTCGCCCAAGTAGTTGAAGCGACGGTAGCGGGCGTCGATCGACACCAGCCAGCCATTGTCCCCCACCCAGTTGGTCACCACGTGACACATCCAGGCGCAGCGCTCGAGACCGAGGTCGTAGGCGCCCGGAAGACCGAGCGTATCTTGGGTGAACTTGTTGTCCCAGTGCACGCGCTGCGGCGGTTCGGGCACGCCCTGCTCGTTGGGCACCATGAGCATCGGGTGCCGGTCGAGAAGACGGGAGGCCACGAGGTTGCCGACCAAGTAGATGCCGAAGAACGACTCGAAGGCGATCTCGGCGGTCGGCGTGAGGGGTCCCTTGATGATCTGCCCGAGGTCGTCGCCGACCCGGACGTCTTCCCACCACCGCTCCACCGTCCGCGTCTCGGCACGATACTCCTGCTGAAAACGATCGATGTCCGCGGGCGTCCAGTGCGCCAGGCGCCCGGCCTCGCGGTAGACGCTCTTCTCCTTGGCCTTCACGCGGTCGACCCGCATGTAGGTGTCGCTGCGCTTCCCGATGTACGTCCCCTCGCGGTCGCGGTACTTGGCCTCGTAGGTCTGATAGATCGTACGCCCGTCGCTCATCCGGCTCTCTTTTTCGACCACGTCCTTCAGGTAGCACTCGGAGGTGACGCGATCGCCGAGCATGAGCGGACGCTCCCACTCGTAGTGCGACCCGCTCCAGATCGCGTGCACGCCGGGGAGCCCCTCGGGGAGCCCGGCCGATCCCGGAGCGCGCAGGACGTCCATGGTGTTCAGCATGACGCCGGGGCAGAGGAGCCGTCCCCACCGGGTCTTCTTCGCGTACTCCTCGTCCGTGTAGAGGGGCGAGAGGTCGCCGATCGCGTGGGCCAGGTGCCAGATGGCATCGCGCGTGACCTCCGTCCGCCACGGCTGCCGGCCGGTGAAGGTGTGGCCGATCGCCTCCCTGATCCGGGCGACGCCCTCGTCCGTGATCTTTCCGTGCTCGTAGGCCATGCTCCGTCCGGCAGGCGCGCTAGAGGTTGAAGAGACGGGCGGCGTTGTCGGCGAGGATGCGCTTCTTCGCCCGCTCGCTCAGGTCCGCGCGCTCGGCGATCAGCTTGACGCTGTCGGGGAACGCGCAGTCCCAGTGGTAGTAGTCGGAGGCGTAGAGGATCTTGTCCTCGCCGCAGAGCCGGGCGACGTCGGGGATCATCCGCTCTTCCGGGTCGCAGGAGATGAAGCAGCGGCCGTCCTGGAAGTACTCGCTCGGCTTCCGGTCGATGGCCGGGGCCTGCTCGGGCATCTTCTCCCAGTGCTCGTCCAGCCGCTCGAGCCAGAATGGCAGCCAGCCGCAGCCCGACTCGAGAAACGCCACGCGCAGCTTGGGAAAGCGATGGAGGATGCCGCCCACCGTGAAGCAGTCGACGGCGATCATGTTCCCGAGCGGGTGGGTGAGCGCGTGCACCTCGAGGCGCGTACTGAAGCGATCGATCCCGACCGGGAACTGATCCGGCGCCTGCCCACCGCCGTGGACGCAGACGGGGATGCCGAGCCGCTCGGCCTCTGCCCACACCACGTCGAAGGACGGGTCGTTCAGGTTCTTCTCCCGGATGTGCTGGGTGACGACCATGCCCACCAGCCCGAGCTCGGTGATGGCCCGGCGGAGCTCGGCAACGGCAGCCTGGGGGTCGATCATCGGGAGCTTGGCGACCGCCTTGAAGCGTGCGGGGTTGTGACGGTTGAACGCGGCCTTCGCGTCGTTGATCGCGCGGCAGAGCGCGATCGAGAAGTCGCGATCGAGGAGGGCCCACTCCTCCCCCGAGCCGCGCGGGAACGTGACCGTCACGTCGATGCCCTCGAGGTCCATGTCGACCAGGCGAGGAACCGGGTCGCTCATGCCGGGGCGCTCGTCGAACCGGTCACCCTTGCGCGCGAGGCCTCCACCGGGCAACGCGAGCTTGCCGTAGTGGCTCCGGATGCGCTCGCGGTACTGCGCCACCAGCGGCTTCATGCGCTCGGGCACGCGGTCCTGCCAGTTGCTCTCCTCGCCGCCGTGTCCATCCGCATCGATGACGTGGAAGCCGTATCTGCCCATGGTCGTGCTCCTCAGCGGCCGATGCCGTTCATGTGAGCCAGCCGATCGCCTTCAGCTCGCTGTAGGTGTCGAGCGCCCAGCGCCCGCCGTCGCGGCCGACGCCACTCTGCTTGTAGCCCCCGAACGGTGCCTCGGGATGCGGGGGGCTGCCGTTGATCTGGACCGTGCCGGTGCGGAGCCCCCGCGCGACGCGGAGCGCGCGCGCATGGTCCCCGCTCCAGACGTAACCGTAGAGGCCGAATTCCGAGTCGTTGCCGAGCGCGATGGCCTCTTCCTCGTCGCGGAAAGGGATGGCGGTGATCACCGGACCGAAGATCTCCTCGCGGGCGATCACCATGTCGTTGCGCGCCTCGGTGAAGAGCGTCGGCTCGACGTAGTAGCCGCGCGGAAGCTGGGGCGGCCGCCGGCCGCCGCAGGCGAGCGTGGCGCCCTCGGCCACGCCCTGCGCGATGAAGCGCTCGACCCGCTCTCGCTGGGCCGCGGAGACGAGCGGTCCCATCACCACCCCGGCGTCCCGCGGATCGCCGACCGTGACGCTGCCCGCCGCGGCGACGAGCCGCTGCGTGAAGGCCGCATAGATCGACCGCTCGACGAGGAGACGCGTCGGCGCGGTGCAGATCTGCCCGGCGTGAAAGGTCCAGACCGACATCGAGCCGGCGAGCGCGCGGGACAGGTCGGCATCCGCGAAGACGACGTTGGCCGACTTGCCCCCGAGCTCCTGGAGCGTGCGCTTCATCTGCCGACCGACCGCGGTCTGGATGGCGCGGCCTACGGCGGTGCTCCCGGTGAACGAGATCATGTCCACCTCGGGCGCCAGGGTGAGGGCCTCGCCAATATCGGGTCCCGAGCCGCACACGAAGTTGACGACCCCTGGCGGCAGGACGGCGTCGACGATGCGGCAGAGCTCGGCGACGCCGAGCGGGTCCTGGGGCGAGGGCTTGACGACGACGGTGTTGCCCGCAGCGAGCGCGGGGCCGATCTTCCCGGCGCAGTTGGTCATCGGGAAGTTGAAGGGCGAGATGCAGGCGACGACCCCGATCGGCTCGCGCACCACCAGGCCGGTCGCTACGCCCCCTCCCCACGGTGCCCGGGCCTCGATGTCGGACAGGCGCTTCTCGACCGGCTCCGCGGCGAGCTCGCCGTACCGGGCCAGGCGCTCCCCCGCCTGCCCGACCTGTAGCCGCTCGGCGACCGGACGGACGGCACCCGTCTCGGCGATCGTCAGCTCGACGAGCCCGGGTGCCTCGCGGCGGAAGCGTTCGGCGGCCGCAACGAGCAGCTTCCCGCGCTCGGCACCGTCCATGCGGCGCCAGGGCCCGCGGTCGAAGGCCTCGCGTGCCGCGCGGGCCGCGTCGCGCATCTGCTCGGGCGAGCACTCCGGAGCGTAGCCGGCCGGCTCTTCCGTAGCCGGATTGATGACGGCGTAGCTCCCGCGCGCGGCGGCGACCCACCGGCCCCCGATCAGGACCTTGTCGAAGACCGGGACGCCCATCGCGCTCACACCCTCAGGCGGCCCTCGCCGCGAGCGCCGCTTCGCGCTGTCGCGTCGTCCTGTGCACGGGATCCTTGTCGAACGCCGGGATGACGCGTTCCCCGAAGAGTTCGACCGAGCGGAGAACGTACTGTTGGTCGATGACCATGGTCAAGGGCGCGAAGATCACCTGGTCGGCACCCACGGCCTCGTACATCCGGATCACCTCGGCGATCTCCTCGGGAGCGCCGACCATGCTGCCGCCGCGCCGGAGCCGTGCCACCAGGTCGTCCGGCGTCGGTTCGGGGATGCGGACCGGCCCCTCCTTCGGCAGCTGCGGCGGCCGCGGGACCGAATCGAGCCACCGATAGAAGTATTCGAGGAACTCCCCGGTGCGCGCCCGGCTGTAGAGCCAGCGGGCCTCGTCGCCGTCCTCCAAGCAGAGCATGTTGGTGGTGACGGCGATGTTGTCGTTCACGTACTCGCCGACCGGCCGCGTACATCGCCGGACCGCGTCCTTGTAGTTGCGGATGTTGTCGGCCACCTCGGCCGCCGTTCCGGTCGTGAAGCAGAGCGCACCCAGCCCCAGCTCGCCCGCCTGGGTGAAGGTGGGAGGGCTCGAGCATGCGACCCAGAGCGGCGGATGCGGCTTCGAGTATGGCTTGGGCGTGACCCAGCGCCGCGGGACACGGAAGTACTTCCCGTCGTATGAATAGTAGTCGTCGCGCCACATGCGGGGGATCTGCTCGATCGACTCCTGCCACATCGGCTTGGTCTCGGCGGCCGACGGGATGGCGAAGCCCGACCACTCGGCGGAGGACGAGCCGCGACCGGTTCCGAACTCCACCCGGCCCTCACTCAGGTGATCCATGGTGGCGATGCGCTCGGCGACCCGAACGGGATGGTTCACGGCCGACGTGATGTTGACGATCGCATGGCCCACGTGGATGCGTCGCGTGCGCGCCGCGACCCAGCTGAGATACACTTCGGGTGCGGGCTGGTGGGAGTAGCGCTCGAGGAAGTGGTGCTCGGGAGCCCAGTTGTACTTGAAGCCGGCCGCGTCGACGGCTTCGGAGACCTCCAGCTCGCGCAGGAAGCGCGCGTGCTCGGTGTCGTCGGGCGGGACGTGCATGTGGGAGAAGATGCCGAATTCCATGAGGTGCCCCCCCTTTGTCCCGGGCCGCTCCCGGCGCGTCGGCCGACTCGGGATTCGAGATTTTCGAATTACCATTCGTATTATCGACGTGTCAATCCACGTGGGGTCCGTGGCGCGGGGACGGGGGTGCCGCCTCCTCGCGGGTCCTTAGGCCCGGCGCTGCGGCGGCGTGGGTCGCCGCGGCGGGCGTTCGCCGGGCCCCCGCTCGTCGGCGGCACCCCCGTCCCCGCGTCGCGGCGCCACCGGTCCGGCCGGTTCTACCGACCGGCCCAGAAGAGGATTCGCTGGAACGGGAAGAGATACGGGCGGCGGTCCTCGAGGTGGGGCAGGAGGCGGGCGCGGTACGCGTCGAGGAAGCGGGCGTAGAGCTCCTCGCCCAGCCGGCGCCGGTAGGGGGTGAGGACCGTGCCCTGCGCCCACTCGACGACCTCGTCGCGCGACGCCAGGTGGTGGGCGTAGACCTGCAAACGCACGTGCTGCTCGAGGTAGCCGAGGCGATCGAGCAGCAGCGCGTACTCCCTCGGGGTCAGGACCGCCGCCCGCGGCGTCGCGGGGCCGGCGAGGCGCTCGGCGAAGGGCGACTCGGCAGCGACCGCCGCCGCCACCCGATGGGCCGCGTCGTCGTGGCTCGCCGGCACCTGCACGGCGAGCTGGCCTCCGGGCGTCAACGCCTCGGTCAGCCGGCGGAGCAGCGTCGCCTGATCCGGCACCCAGTGGAGCGCCGCATTCGAGAAGACGAGGTCGTAGGCGCCGGGCGCGGCGAACTCCGCGATGTCGCCCGGCTCGAAGCGAAGGCCAGCCATGGCGAGGGGCGCCGCGCGCGCGAGCATGGCGGGTGAGCTGTCGATGCCGACCGTCTCGCGCGCCGCGAGGGCCAGATGGAGCTCACGCGTCAGCGTGCCCGTTCCACAGCCGAGGTCGACCACCCGCATCCCCGGCCGTCGCCGCACGAGCGCGACCAGATCGAAGAAGGGCTGGCGGCGCTCGGCCTGGAAGCGTTCGTACTGCTGCGGATCCCAGGCGTCCTGGGACACGCCCTAGTTGTCCCGCTGCAGGATGTGGATGACGCAGACGCTACCGCCACCCATCATGTGGCAGAGGCCGACGCGCGCGCCATCCACCTGGCGTGGCCCGGCCTCACCCCGGAGCTGGAGGGTCGTCTCCCAGATCTGCGCCAGGCCCGTCGGGCCGCCGGGATGGCCGCGTGCGATGAGCCCGCCGTCGGTCGACACCGGAACGCGCCCTCCGGGCGCGAAGTCCCCCCGCTCGATCGCCGCCTCGGCTTCGCCCTTGCCGCAGAGGCCGAGCAGCTCGTAGTACTCGAGCTCCTCGATCGCGAAGGCGTCGTGCACCTGCACGAGGTTCAGGTCCTTCGGCCCGAGACCTGCCTCCTCGTAGACCTCTCGGGCCGTGTCCACCGTCATGCGGGCCGGTCCGACGACCGGACCCACGAACAGATGGCCGCGGTCGTAGCGCTCGCTCTGCAGCGCCGAGGCGACCACCCGGACCACGGGGCGACCGGGGCGAAGCTTCCGCACGATCTCCGGCCGCGCGACGATCGCGGCTGCCGCGCCGTCGCCGATCGGGCAGGACATCATCGCGGTCAGCGGCCACGCGACCATGCGCGAGGCGAGCACCTTTTCGACCGTGACCGGGGCGTCGGGCTGGCGCTGGCTCATCGGATTCTTCGCCCCGTTGTTCCAGTTCTTGGCGGCTATCGCGGCCAGGTGGCTCGCCTGGGTCCCCCGCTCGTGCATCCGTCGCGTCGCCCACATCGCGAAGAACCCCGCCGGGAGGATGGCGTCCTCCAGGAAGGCCGGATCCGTGGTGGCACCGCTCTGCTGGATCATGGCCGACATCTTGTCGAAGCCGAGCGCCAGCACCACGTCATGCCGTCCGCTCGCGACGGCGAGGCACGCCTCCCGGAAGACGGCCGAGCCGGTGGCCGAAGCGTTCTCGATCCGCTGGATGGGGAGCCCGGTGAGGCCGAACTCCTTCATGACCCGGACCCCGCTCATGACCTGGGCGAAGATGTGGCCGACGTAGGCGGCCTGGACGTCGCGGAAGGAGAGCCCCGCGTCGTCGAGCGCGGCGAGTCCCGCCGCCAGGCCCATGTCGGCATTGCTCCGGTCGGCCCACATGCCGAAGCGGTGCATCCCGACGCCGAGGACGGCGACGTCCTTCATTCTTCCCGTTCCACGGGCCGGAAGCGAATGATGACGACCTCCTGGTCCCCTTCCTCGCGGATCGGCTCGAGCTCGGCCTCGAGGGTCATCCCGATGCGATAGTCCTCCTGCTTGCCGGCGAGGGGCAGCTGGACGCGGGGTCCCTCGGGCAGGTCGACCTGTCCGACCCCGTAGCCGACGTGCTCGACCCGCATCGAGCCGAAGAGCGGGAAGTGGACGAAGGTGTAGCTGTAGAGCTCGCCCTGCGGGCCGAGCTCCACGTCGACCGTGCGCCGCGAGAGACACCGCGCGCAGACGGCGCGGCGCGGGAAGAAGTGCTCGCCGCAGTCCTCGCAGCGCGTCCCGAGGAGCCTCGGTGGCTGGTCGGGATCGTCTGGAACGGTGAAGTACCCGGTCTTGACGGGTACACGGACCTTTCGCTGTGCGGCCATCGGGTTCGTGCCGAGTACACTTCGCCGAATCGAGCTGTCAAACCACGGCTGGCGAAGGCCCCGTCCCCACGACCCGAGCAGTGATCTCGCGGTCCCAGGCCAACGATGCTCTCCATAGGGGTGAGCAAGAGCTCACGTATCGGCGTGATTTACTTTCGATTTCTTCCACCCCACGAGTGCAGCTCGGTCTGACGGCCAAGGGTGCCGGGGACCATCACGCCCTGAGATTTCTCCGAATTGCGGGGTCTCGTCAGCGCGCTGCGTCGGACCTCATCCGATGCCCTACGAGATTTTTTTCATTGACTTCACCTTGTTACGGGCCGTAGAAATCCCCTGCTTTGTCTATGCGGAACGCCGCAGGGGATGCGGGTGCCCCGGGCGGATGTAACCGAAGTTCAAATGGTCCCGACACACAACGAGCATGGGGGGACGACACATGGCGCGCATGAGTAGATTGACGACGCTGGCGACCGGAGTGCTTTTCCTCGCGGCCTTCGTAGGGGTGGCGAGCGGAGTCAATCCT
>DATILR010000236.1:0-7666 GCA_035476275.1 Binatus sp. (SeqCode)
GGAAGGACGGTCAAGCCGTCGGGCCGCTTGAAGCTCGCCAGCTCGGCCCCCACGAAGGCCCGGAGCTCGGCGAGATCGGGAGGTGCCGCGGGGTCACGCGGCACGACGAAGGCCCAGCCCACCTCCCCGAAGACGGGATCCGTGACGCCCACGACCGCGGCACGCGCGACCCTCGGGTGGCGCGCGAGGAGGTCCTCGATCTCGGCCGGATGGACGTTGTAGCCGCCCCGGATGAACATCTCGCTCCTCCGGCCGCGAAGGCGGAGATAGCCGGCGGGGTCGAGGACGCCCACGTCCCCCGTGTGCACCCAGCCCCCGGCATCGATGGTGGCCGCCGTCGCCTCCGGATCCCGCCAGTAGCCTCGCATCGTGGCGGGTGAGCGGATGACGACCTCGCCAGGCGTGTCGGGAGGCAGCGGGCGGTTCGCCTCGTCGACCACGCGCAGCTCGACGCCGGGAGTGGCCTTCCCGACCGTGGTGGCGAGGACTTCCGGCGGGTCGTCCGGCAGGGAGGCGGTGGCGATACCCACCTCCGTCGAGGAGTAGCGCACGCTGACGGTCACGCGTAGCGTGTCCTGGACCCGGCGGATGAGCTCGGGCGCTGCGGGCGCACCGCCCAGCAGGACCGAGCGCAGCGACGAGAGGTCGCGTCGCGCGCGGTCGGGATGATCGAGGAGCATGATGACCTGGGTGGGGATGCCTCCCAGGTGCGTCAGGCGCTCGCGCTCCACCACCTCGAGCACCGCCGCGGGATCGAAGGCATCGTGCACGATCGACGTCCCCCGGTGGGTGATCTGGATGGCGATCCGCACCATCGTCCCGATGTGCGCGAAGGACAGGCCCGCGGCGAGGTGCTTCTGGAAGGGCGGCATGCCTCCCGCATGGCGTCGCCCCTCGATCTCGGCCACCGCCAGGAGATTCCGGTGGCTGTACCAGGCGCCCTTCGGCATGCCGGTCGTTCCGCTGGTGAAGACGATCGCGGCGGGATCGTCGGCCGCCGGGGAAGCCGACGAGGACGGACCCGTGGCGGTGGCGAGGTCGGCAACGGCTTCAGCGGTCCCGCGGCGCAGGCGTTCTGCCGAGAGCCAGACGACCTCGGGCGGCTCGGGAAGGTCCGGCCCCAATCCCTCGACCGTTTGCCGGAAGTCCGCCCCGTGCCAGTCCTCGACGGCGAGCAGGCAGCACGCCCCGGCGCGCCGCAAAATGTGGCCGATCTCGGTCCGCCGGTAGCGGATGTTGATGCCGGCCACGATGGCGCCGAGACGCGCGGCGCCGAGGTAGGCCACCAGGTAGAAGGGCGTCGTCGGCAGGAGCAGCGCTACCACGTCGCCCCGCTTCACCCCCCGGGCGGCGAGGCCGGCGGCGACCCGATCGGCGAGCGCGTCCCAGTCGGCGTAGGTGAGCCGCTCGTCCCGGTAGCGGAACGCCTCGGCCGCGGGCGCCTCGCGCGCCGCGTCGCGCAGCAAGTCGGGAACGGTGGTGGCGCGCACGATCAGCCGAGCCACTCCTGCTCGCGCCGATAGCGCTCCTCGACGCCGAGGAGGGTGTTCATCTCGCCGAAGCGGAGCATCCGGTCCGCCACGCGGGTGGAGATGCCGTCCTGCCGGAGCGTCCGGTAAACGTCGCGCAACGCGTGGGTCGCCGCCAGGAGACCGGCGAGCGGCACGGCCACGATCTGGAAGCCCGCCGCGTGGAGCTCGGCCGCGGTCCGGAGCGGGGTCTTCCCGTTCTCGATCATGTTGGCGACCAGCGGCACCTCGGCCGGGAGCGCCGCCCGGATGGCCGCCATCTCGTCGAGCGACTCGGGCGCCTCGATGAAGACCGCGTCGGCGCCGGCCTCCGCGAAGGCCCGCGCGCGGCGAATGGCCTCGTCGAGGCCGAGGGGGGCGCGGGCGTCGGTGCGCGCGGTCACGTGGAAGGGCGTCCCCCGACGCACGTCCAGCGCGGCCCGTAGCTTGGGGAGATACTCCTCCAGCTCGACGACGCGCTTGCGCGCCATGTGGCCACAACGCTTCGGCCACACCTGGTCCTCCAGGAAGGCGCCGGCGGCACCGGCGCGGATCAGCTCGTCGATCGTCCGCTCCACGTTGAAGGCGTTTCCGTAGCCGGTGTCGATGTCGACGATCAGCGGCCGCTCGACGGCGGTGATGATGCGCCGGGCGGCCTCGATCACCTCGGTCTGGGTGAGGAGCCCGAGGTCGGGCTCGGCGAGGCGAGTGGCCGAGAGGCAGTACCCGGAGAGGAAGATCACCGGGAAACCAGCGAGCTCTGCCAGCAGGGCACTCAACGCATCATAGACGCCGGGGAGAACGAGCGGCTCGCCGGTTCCGAGGAGCTCCGCGATCGAGTCCATTGCCCGTCCATGCCACGATTCCCGCGCCTTGCAAAAGGAGCGTGTTCCGGGGCAGGAGGGCGGCGCGAGATCCATGGCCGCGCGGCTGCCCCACGAGTTCACCACCATCGACCCCGCGGTGCGACGCGACATCGTCGACCTCGAGCCGGTCGACGGATGGCCGGGCGGCGCCGGCCTGCTCTACCTGCCCCCGCGCCACGACCCGGACGTCGTCGTGCTCGCCATGCACCCGCGCGTCGACTTCTTCCGTCACTACCTCGCGCCGGGGCTCGCGGCGGCGGGATATGCCTTCATGGGCGCCCCGACGCGCTATCTCAACCACGACACCGACGCGCTCCACGAGCGGCTGCTCTGCGACGTCGCCGGCGCCGTCCGGGCGCTGCGCGCGCGGGGCTTCGCGAAGGTCGTCCTGCTCGGCAACTCGGGGGGCGGGTCGCTCTTCGCCTTTTACCTCGAGCAGGCGGGGAAGCCCGCCGCCGAGCGACTCGAGCGCGCTCCCTCCGGAGATCGCGTCCCGCTCCGGGAGCTCGATCTCCCCATGGCCGACGGCCTCATCCTCCTCGCCGCGCACCTCGGCGAGGGGGTATTTCTCCTCGACCGGCTCGATCCGTCGGTGCTCGACGAGGCAAATCCCACCGCGGTGAATCCTCGCCTCGACATGTACGACCCGGCGAACGGTTACCGCCCGATGACCGAGGGGCCGTCCCGTTATGCTCGCGAGTTCCTCGTCGAGTTCCGCGCTGCGCAGCGCGCGCGCTGCGAGCGGCTCGACCGGATCGCGCTCGAGGCATGCGAGGAGGCGGCCTACTTCCGGGCGAAGCTCGCCACCGCCGAGGCGGCGGAGCGCCAGCGCCTCGCCCGCTACGCGCTCCAGCGTCGCCATTTCCTCATCTACCGGACGCTGGCCGACCCGCGCTACCTCGACCCGACGCTCGACCCGTCGGACCGGCCGCTCGGCTCCATCTTCTCCTTCGGACGCGATCCCCTGGTCGGCAACTATGGCGAGGGACTGGCTCGGGTAATGACCGCGCGCGGCTGGCTCTCGACCTGGTCGGGCCTCCGCTCGAACGCCGCGCTCGAGCGGACGCTCCCCGCCGTCACCGTGCCGACGCTCGTCCTCTCCGCCCGCGCCGACATGGACATCTACCCGACGGAGTGCCGGCGTGCGTTCGAGGCCTGCGGCGCGCGCGACCGCACGTACGGAGAGCTCGCCTGGGCAGGTCACTACCTCGCTCCCGTGGGCGAGGAAGGGGCGAAGCTCGCCCATCCGCGCCAGCGCGTGGCGGACGAGTGGATCGTGCCGTGGCTCCGCAGCCACTGGCCCAGCTGAGGGGCACTCCGTGCCGTCGGCCGCTGCCGAGCGGGCGCTCGCGCGCCTCACGATCGGCCACTACATGCTCCGCCGCTGGTCGCTCGAGGAGGACGTCCGTCACCTCGAGCGTCTCGGCTTCCGCTCGATCAGCCTCGCGAGCACGAAGTTCGACGCCTACGGACCCGCGCGCGCCATCCGTCTGCTGCGGGGATCGAGTCTCAGGGTCGCGCACCTCGGCTCGTACGGGCGCTTCGGCACGGACCGGCGAACGATCCGGCGGGGAATGGAGCGTGTGCGCCGCGCCATCGATCATCTCCACCAGCTCGGCGGGCACGCCCTCTTCGTCCTGAGCGGTGGACGCGAGGGGGCGAGCTGGGAGCGGGCGGCGGCGGTCTGCCGCGACGCCTACGCGGCCCTTCTTCCCGAGGCGAACGATGCCGGCATCCGTCTCGCGATCGAGGTGATCCATCCCCTTCGCCAGGATCTGTCGTTCGTCAACACGCTCGCGGACGCGCGGGAGATCGCGGGCCCGGGCGGGGGATACGTCCTCGACTTCTTTCACTCGGGCTGGGAGCGGCGGCTCCTCGACACCATCCGCCGTGACGCCCCGCGCCGCATCCACGCCGTGCAGATGTGCGACTACAAGCGGGTCACGATGCGGACGATGGACCGCGCGCTCCTCGGCAAGGGCATCCTCCCGCTGCGAGCGATCTTCCGGGCGTTGGAGCAGGCCGGCTACCGCGGCTGGTACGAGGCCGAGATCATCTCCGACGACCTCGAGGCGATGGGCTACGAGCGCGCGCTCCGCCAGACCCGGACGGCGTTCGTCAGACTGCTCGGCTGACTCACGGCTTGAAGGCGTAGAGGCTGTCGGAAGCGACGTAGAGGCTGCCGTCCACGCCGATCGCCGGCGACGAGAACATCTGACGGCCGGTCGGATAGTCCCACAGCAGCGTGCCGTCGGGATTCACGGCGATCACGCTCTTGCCGGTCACCGTGTAGATGACGCCGTCCAGTCCGATGGCGGGAGAGCCGTCGAATTCCGTTCCCGTGGCGTAGCTCCAGAGGACGTTGCCATTCGGGTCGAGCGCGTACAGGGCGGCACCCACCCCATGCGTGGATCCCCTCGTTCCCACGTAGATCGTTCCATCGGTGGCGATGGCGGGTGCCGACTGGATGACGGCGCCGGGGGGAACGAAGCTCCACTGGATGGTCCCGTCGGAGTTGAGCGCGGTGAGACCGGTCCGGGAGCTCATGTAGATCGTGCCATCCGTGGCGATCGCGGGGGAGCAGTACTGCATGCTTCCTCCCGCCTTGGTTGCCCATTTCAGGGTGCCGTCCGGGTTGATGGCGGTGAGGAACCCCCCGCCGTTGCCGATGTAGATCGTGCCGTCGGGTGCGATGGCCGGCGACGTCTCGGCGATCCCCCTGGTGGTCTTGTATCGCCACTTGAGGGAGCAGTCCGGGTTCAGCGCGTGCACGATGCCCAGCCAGGTCCCGGCCATGTAGATGGTCCCGTCGGGACCGATCGCGGGCGACGTGCGAACGTCTCCGTCGTTACCGACCGTGTAAACGCATCGCGTGGTCCCGTCCGGATATATCCCCGTCAGGCGGTTTAGCCGGTCGCCGATGTAGATGGTGCCGTCCGCCGCCACGCCGGCGATGTTGAGCCGTGTCTCGCCGTTCAGATCATGGCACCAGTCGAGCTGACCGTCGGCGGGATCGAACGCGCACAGCATCCGTCCGACCGTGATGTACAGGGTGCCGTCGGGCGCCATGGCGAAGGAGCCCTTGGTGTACCGCGGAATCGGAAGGATCCATTTGACGTTCGCAGCCTGCGGCCCGATGAAGAGACTCTGCCCGGTGTGCCTGAGGTCATGGTAGGCCATGGGCCAGGCCGACGGAGCGAGCTGCGCATGCGCCGGGGTGCGTCCGAACAGCAGGAACGCCAGCCCGACGACCGCCGCATGCCGCCGCTGCATCTGTTGCTTCGTTCTCGTTGCACTCATTGTCTGTGACTTCCCTCGGAGCCGGACAGTTCGAAGGGCCTGCGGATTGCCCCAGAGCAAGCTCGGGGCCACAGGCTGCGGGAGCCGACATGAGGCTTGCGCGTGCCGAGCTGCAAGAGACGCGCACCGCTGCCCGATGGCACAGCCTGCGCGCGCCGCCGGGGTGCGGCTATTCGACCTGGGCGAGCGTGTACGTGGGTCGCGTGGGCGTAGCGTACGGCCACGGCTCCGCCCCGACGGCGTCGATGAGCGCCCGCACGAACGCGTCCTGCTTCGCGCGCGCCGCCGGCACCGGCACGCCGTGGTTCAGCACGGCGAACGCGACCCGTCCGTAGCGCGGGGAACGCAGCAGACCGACCAGCGCCGAGGCACCTTCCGAGCCGAACGTGCCGGTCTTGCCGACGACGTAGCGGCGGTGGTCGAGGAAGCGCTCCTCGAGCGTACCCGGATCGACGCCCGACACCGGCAGGAGCTCCGTCAGGTCGTGGCCGATCGAACGCACGTGGCGATCGAGCGCGCGGAGAATCGCGACCGCGGCGCGCGGTGAGATCCGGTTCGTCTTGCCGGCGCCGGCGCCGTTGTCGATCGTGATCTCGGCGCGGAACGCCGGAGGCACGGCATCGCGCGCGATCGCCTCCACGACGTGCGGGCCGCCGATGGCGTCGGAGGCGAAGTGGAGGACGTTGTTCGAGTAGCCGTTGCACACCTTGAGGACGTGCAGGAGCGGGGGCGAGCGATACACCGCGAGCACCCGCTCGGGCTGCGGGGGACCGGGCGCGGGTCCCTCGAAGACGATGGCCGTGGCGCCGAGCGCCTCGCCCTGGGCGACGGCGGGCCAGGCCTGTGCGCCCTCGCGTCCGCCCAGCACGCGGACGAGCCGGCTTCCGGTCGGATCGGGCTGCCAGTTCAGGAGGAACGTGCCGTCGACGCGCGTGCGTCCCTGGATACGACGCACGCCGAGCGCGTGGAGCCGCCGGAGGAGGAGGAAGGCGCTCTCGTAGACGAAGAAGGGATCGTTCCCACCGTGGACCACCAGGTCACCCGCGAGCCGGCCGTCGCGGAGCGGACCGGTGGCGCCGACCCGCGTCTCGAACCGGTGATCGGGTCCCAGGCGCTCGAGGAGCGCGAGCGTCGTCGCCACCTTGGTGACCGACGCGGGATGCACTGCCCGGTCGGCGAGTACCGACGCGAGCACCGTGCCATCGTCGGCCTCGACGAAGACTCCCTGGCCCGCGCCCACGTTCGCCACGGCCAGCGCCTGGAGCGCAGCCTGGTCCGCCGGCACCGCTCGTGCGACCGCCAGGCTCGCGACCATCACCACCACCCACCGCATACCGGCTGCAGTGTGCGGACCGGGCCGACTGCGTGCAAGGGCAGGTTAGCGCGGATCGTCCGAAGGATGAGCTTTGCGGAGAAAAATCACGGTCGCGACGTTTCGCTTCTTGACAGACAGTTCGCCGGCGGCGTAGTCGGACGCCGAACCGGAACGCGCGGAAGCGAGCTGGTTCTCGATCACCGGGTGTTTCATCGCGCCTGCGCCGGTCGACGATCCGCGCAGGCAAGGGGGGAGCGTACGACGCGTACTACCGCGGCGCCCGATCGTCTTCACCCCCGGCAGGCGATTGCGTGCGATGTCGGCCGGCGCGGGAACGTCGTCCGGATCGCGACGGTCGTCGTTGCGGCCCTCCTGGCCGCCCCGGCGCGCGCCCAAGCCCCTGGCGGTCCCGCGCCGCATTACTACCCCACGGTCGACGTCGCCCGCGCTCGCCGGGAGGCCGGTTCTTCCTCGCAGCGGTCGACGTCATGGAACAGCCCGCCATTGAAGTTCCGCGGTGCGCCCGGAGAGATCGGCATCACGACGGGAACGCCGCAGGTGTACCTGGTGTTCTGGGGGTCGCAGTGGGGCACGGCGAATCCGCCCGGATCGGTGAACTTCTCCAACGACCCCTCCCACGTCGCGCCGCGCCTGGTCGCGCTCCTCTCGGGCATCGG
>DATILR010000237.1:0-3173 GCA_035476275.1 Binatus sp. (SeqCode)
GTTCGCAGGCCGCGAAGAACATCACCACATCGCGATCGACGAGCGTGACCTCTCTCAGGTCGAGCGCGACCGGACGCTGTCGATCTCCGCCGTCGATCACCCGTCGGAGTTCAGCGAGGTGCTCCGCTTCGATCTGACCGCTCAGCATGACCCGTACACCCTGGCCGTCCTCGGACCGCTCGATCCTCAGCATGGAGACATCCGGGCGGCCGAGACCAGAGCCATCGTCTCGTGTCGCCCCGTCCGACCGCCCGCTTGACGTCGCATTCGCTTCGAACGGGGAGCAACGAGCACGCCATCGCTAACCTCTTGAAATCTGGAATCTCCAGCCAATTCGCAGTCGCGGTGTTTCGTGAATTCGTGAACGGTCGAGAACTGGCGACCGCAGTCCCGTCACGTGGCTCGGCTCGAGCGGACGCGCACCTCGACCCGCGCGGCGGCATTCGCCGAAAGGGCTGACGCCAACGCCGGGGGACGCGCGATCAGGCCGGCTTGTACTGGTACTTCCGGATCTTGAGGGCGCGGATTTTCGATTCCAGGGTGGATGCCGGTAGGCTGAGCCTTGCCGCCGCCCCAGACGGGCCCGAGACCCGGCCCTTCGTCTCCGCGAGCGCGGCCTCGATCATCTGACGCTCGCGGGCGATGAGCGCATCGCCGAGCGACGCGCTCGCCGCCGTCGTCGCGGAAGCCGGGCGGGAGAGCCAGCTCTCGTCGACGATCAGCGTATCGGTCTCGCACACGATCACGGCGCGTTCGATCACGTTCTGCAGCTCCCGCACGTTGCCGGGCCAGTCGTACGACGTGAGCCGGTCGAGCGTCTCGCGCGCAATGCTTCGGATGCGCTTGCCCGCCTCCTTCGAATAGCGACCGACGAAGTACTCGACGAGGAGGGGGACGTCTTCCTTGCGGTCCCGCAGCGGCGGCATCTCGAGCGGGAAGACGTTGAGGCGGTAGTAGAGATCGCGGCGAAAGGTCCCGCCGGCAATGGAGACGGGCAGGTCGCGATTCGTTGCAGCGATGACGCGAACGTTCGCCGCAATCGCCCGGGTGCCGCCAACCCGTTCGAACTCGCGCTCCTGCAGCACGCGCAGGAGGGCGATCTGCATCTCCGGGGGCAGCTCTCCGATCTCGTCGAGGAAGATCGTTCCGCCGTCGGCCAGCTCGAAGCGTCCCAGGCGACGCTCCGTCGCGCCGGTGAAGGCACCCCGCTCATGTCCGAACAGCTCCGACGCGATCAGCGACGGCGGGACGGCGGCGCAGTTGACGCTCACGAATGGCCTGGCCGCGCGCTGCGACCGCTTGTGGATCGCCCGCGCGATCAGCTCCTTGCCCGTTCCGGTCTCGCCCGTGATCAACACCGTCGAATCGGTCGGCGCCACCTTCGCGACCAAGCCGAGCACGCTGCGCAGGGCGTTCGACTCCCCGAGGATTTCCTCGAACATCAAATTTTTGTCGATCTCCTCCTTCAAGGCGACGTTCTCTTCGTACAGTTGATCCTTGAGCTTCTGGATCTCGCCCAGCGCCTCCTGCAGACGCTCCTGCGCTCGTTTCCGATCCGTGATGTCCGCGGAGATCCCGCTCGCGCGGATCGGTCGCCCCTCGTGGTCACGACTCAGGACGCCGCGGTCATGGATCCAGCGGACATCGCCGTCTGGGTGGATGATGCGGTACTCGACGTCGTGGTACGGCACGTCGTCGCCCGCGATCCAGCGGGCGTACAGGTCGACGACGCGTACCTTGTCGTCCGGGTGGATGGCGTCCGTCCACAGCCGGGGGTGCTGGCGAAGCTCCACCAGCTGCAGTCCCCAGATCCGCTCGAAGCTCGGACTGACGTAGAGCACGCGCTCGGGTCCGAGGCCCCGGATCCAGATCGCCTCGGCCAGGGTGTCCGCCATCGTGCGGAACCGCTCTTCGCTCTCCCGTAATGCTTCATCCGCGCGCTTGCCGTCCGTCACGTCCGTAACGGCGCCAACAAACAGTACGCCGGCGGCAGCGTTGCCGTTCGCGGGATGGGCGACGACGCGGAGCCACTTCACCGCACCGTCGGGAAGCAGCAGGCGATGCTCGAACTCGAAGCCGGATGCGTCCGTCGAGGCGCGATCGACGACCTGCTGGACGAGCGCGCGGTCTGCCGGATGGGTACGTTCCATGACCAGATCCAACGTCGGCTTCACCGTTGGCTCGCAGCCGAATATCCGGAACGTCTCGTCGGACCAGAAGATGTCGCCGCTCTTTGCGTTCCAGCCGAAGCTGCCGGTTCGGCTGAGGCGCTGAGCTGCCGCGAGGTACGTCTCGGTCTGCCGCAGCGCCTGTTCGGCGTGTTTGCGCTCGGCGCGTTCGCTCGCCTCACGGAGCGCCCGGCGCACCGACGGCCCCAATCGCGACAGTCGGGTCTTGAGCACGTAGTCGGTAGCCCCGATCTTGAGCGCCTCGATGGCGATGTCTTCGCCGAGCGTCCCGGACACGAAGATGAACGGCAGGGTCGGGCGGCGGTCGGTCGCTATGCGCAAGGCCGAGAGCCCGTCGAATCCCGGCAGTGTGTAGTCCGCGAGGATAAGATCGATCGCGCCCTCGTCCAGGCACGCCCGGAACGCGGGCTCGCTATCGACACGGGTTACCTCGCACTTGATGCCGTCCCGGTCGAGTAGCGCCCGGATCAGATCCGCGTCGGTCGGATCGTCTTCGAGGGACAGGATGCGCAGACCATCGGGCATCCTCTACTTCCTCACGCTGCCGGGGGGCGCCGCGTTGATCACGGCCCAGAACACCCCGAGCTCCCGGATGGCGTTGACGAACTCGTGAAAGGCCACCGGCTTCACCACGTAGGCGTTCACCCCCAGACGATAGCTCGCCACTAGGTCCTTCTCCTCGCGGGACGAGGTGAGGACCACGACGGGGATGAGCTGCAGGTTCTCGTCGGCCTTGACCTGCTTCAGCACCTCGAGGCCGTCCATCTTCGGCAGCTTGAGGTCGAGCAGCATCACCGCAGGATTTTCGCGCGGGCGGGACGCCCACTTTCCACGACAGTACAAAAAGTCGAGCGCTTCCTCGCCGTCGCCGGCAACCACGACCTCGTTGGCGAGGTGGTAGTCCTCGAGAGCGGTCAGCGTCAGGTCGACGTCCTTGGGGTCGTCCTCGACCATCAGGATGCGGCCGATGCTCGCCATGCGCCT
>DATILR010000238.1:0-3904 GCA_035476275.1 Binatus sp. (SeqCode)
AGGTAGATGCCGGCGAAGAAGTTGCTGAGCGTGTCCTGGAGTGCGAGGGCGACCGCCAGGCTCCCCACGCCGAGCGTCGTGATGAGCGCCGTCACCCGCACCCCGAGGTTGTCGAGGAGCACGGAGAGGCTCACCACCAGCAGGGTCACGCGCGCCATCGTGAGCAGCAGCGGCGCCGCACGACGGCCCGGATCGCTGCGGCGTGTGGTGCGGGCGATGAGCGCCAGGATGACCTGCGAGAGGAGGTAGAGCGTGAGCCCCAGCGTCGTCACCGAGAGGAGACGAGCGACGGCCGTACGCAGGTTGCGGGGCAGATTGAGCGCGCTCAGGGCGAGGTGCAGCGCTCCCACGAGCAGGACCGGGACGAGATACCGGTGCACGAGCGGCAAGGCCGCGTCCTCGGGCGCGATGCCACGACGCGCGGCCCAGACGGCCAGCGCGCGCTGCAGCAGGGTCGCTACGAGGAGCGCGCTCGCCACGACGGCGAGCACCACGGCGAGCAGTTGACCCACCAAGGGCCACGTGAGGTCGACATCGAGCAGCTTGATCACGGGGCCGGCATTCTAGCAGGCCGAGGACGGCACTCCAGCGGCTGCGACGGACCGCACAGCACCCGGAACGACAAGACCGTGACGGCCGTGGTGTTCGTGACACGCCGCCGCCGATACCCCCCGCTGCCGCTGGTGGGCCCGCTGGCACGCGGATCGCACCAAGCCTCCCGAGACTCTCTCTGTAATGAGGAGGCTGCAATGCGGAGTTCCCGATTCTTGATCGCAGTGGTCGCTTTCCTCGCGGTGCCTGTCGGCGCATACGCGAAGAAGCCGACTCCGATGCCCTGCCCCGACGACGTGGCGGCTGCGCTCGCCGCGGCGTGCCCGTGCGACGGCCAGAAGCAATCCGATGGCTCCACGGTGCCCTACCGGAACCACGGGAAGTATGTGAGCTGCGTCGTCCACTTCCGCAATCAGCTGCGGAAGTCCGACTGCCTGACCAAGGACGCGCGGCTCACGGTCGCCCGCTGCGCCGCGCGCTCCACCTGCGGCAAGGAGGGCAGCGTGGTCTGCTGTCAGACCGCCGCTGGAACGTGCAACGACGCGAACCCGGGAAACGGCACGGCGGAAGGCGTGTGTAGCAATGAGATCGACCACGCCTGCGACACCGACGCCGACTGCATCACCTCCCGTGCCCACATCACGCACGACGAGGCGACGTGCCTGAACGCGGGCGGCACATCCGCGGGCGGCGGGAGCGTCTGCACCGCCTGCACCACGACCAGCACGAGCACCAGCACC
Source organism: Binatus sp. (SeqCode) (assembly GCA_035476275.1). Lineage (GTDB taxonomy): Bacteria > Desulfobacterota > Binatia > DP-6 > DP-6 > DP-23. The sequence goes on from DATILR010000238.1 coordinate 1,293, forward strand.
ACCAGCACCACCGTCACGACCACGACCACACCCGCGCCCTAAGCGCATCTCCTCACCGCCGCCATCGTCCCGTCGTCCGGGACAGGCCTTCCGCGCTGCGCGCGGGCAACTTGCCACCCGCACGCGGAAGGCCGGCGGCCGTGCCTGCCCGGTCCGATTCGCGCGGTCGACCGCGCGTCAGGCCGCGACGCCGATCAGGCGCTCGAGCTTCTGCCGGACGAGATCGGGGTCGACGACGGGCTTGGCGAGGTAGTCGTCACAGCCAATGGCGAGCGCCTTCTGCTCGTCGCCGGCCATCGCCTGGGCCGTCAGCGCGATGATGCGGATCGTCTCACCGCCGTCCATCTCGCGGATGCGCTTGGTGGCCTCCCAGCCGTCCATGACCGGCATCTTCAAATCCATGAAGATGAGATCCGGACGCTCCAGCTTGACGGCCTCGATCGCCTGCTGACCGTTCGCCGCCTCGCGGATGTCGAACCGTCCAATCTTGCGGAGCCGATAGACGAGAATCCGGCGGTTGTCCTCGTTGTCCTCGACTACCAGGATCTTCTTCAGCATGAACGACGTCCTCCGGGCTCACCGCCACGCGTTGCCGCGATTGGCAACGCACTCGCCGCACCGTTCGTCGAAGGCGCTGCGCTCACTTCCGAGTATGAGGACCAGCACGCGCACTCTCAAACATTCCGTCGCGTCAACAAGTTGACTTGCAGCAACCCATCCGCTTAGTTCGATCGCATGGCCGTCCGGACTCGCTTTGCGCCCAGCCCGACCGGCTATCTCCACATCGGCGGAGCGCGTACCGCTCTCTTCAGCTACCTGTTCGCGCGTCACCATGGCGGACGCTTTGTGCTCCGCATCGAGGATACGGATCGCGAGCGGTCCACACCCGAATCGATCCAGGCGATCGTCGAGAGCCTCACCTGGCTCGGACTCACCTGGGACGAGGGCCCCTACTTCCAGAGCGAGCGCTCCGCGCTCTACCGCGCCCGCGTCGAGGACCTCCTCGCGGCCGGCCGCCTCTACCGCTGCTACTGCACGTCCGACGAGCTCGAGGCGCGCCGGCAGGCGGCGCTCGCCGCGGGTCGCCGGCCCGCGTACGACCGCACCTGCCGCGACCGCACGCAAACACCCGCGGGCACGCCCTTCACGCTCCGCTTCCGCACCCCGCTCGAGGGGGAAACACCGGTCGCCGACCTGGTGAAGGGCCCGGTCGTGTTCCAGAACGCCGAGCTCGACGACTTCATCGTCGTGCGCTCGGACGGGTCACCCGTCTTCAACTTCTGCAACGTGGTCGACGACCTCGACATGCAGATCACGCACGTGATCCGCGGCGACGACCTGCTGGCCAGTACACCGCGGCAGATCCTCCTCTACACGGCCCTCGGCGCCACCCCGCCCTCCTTCGCGCACGTGCCGCAGATCCTCGGCGTCGACAAGGCCCGGCTCTCGAAGCGCCACGGGGCAACGTCGGTGCTCGCCTACCGGGACCTCGGATATCTCCCGGACGCGCTCGTCAACTACCTGGCCCGCCTCGGGTGGTCGCACGGGGACCAGGAGCTCTTCACACGCGGCGAGCTCGTCACCCACTTCTCGCTCGAGAACGTCGGCAAGGCGGCGGGGGTGTTCAACCCCGAGAAGATCCTGTGGGTGAACTTCCAGTACCTGAAGGCCATGCCGGTGACCGAGCTGGCCGAGCGGGTCGTCCCCTTCCTCGAGCGCGCGGGGCTGCCGGTGCCGAGCGATCGCGCCTGGCTCGCGCGCGCGCTCGAGACGCTCCACGACCGTGCCAAGACGCTCGTCGAGCTCGCCGAGTTCATGCGCTTCTACCTGGAGGACGCGATCGAGCCCGCGCCCGCCGCCGCACGCCATCTCCGCCCCGAGATCGCGCCCGCGCTCGACGAGCTCGTCACGCACCTCGCCGCGCTGCCGCGCTGGGAGCCCACGACCATCGAAGCGGCGTTCCAGGCGACGATCGCCGCACACCAGCTGAAGCTCGGCGCGCTCGCCCAGCCGGTGCGGGTGGCGGTGACGGGCGGCACGGTGAGCCCGGGCATCTACGAGGTGCTCCACGTCCTCGGCCGCGAGCGCTCGCTCGCGCGACTGCGTGCGGCCCGCGCGCGTCTCGACGGCGACGCCGCACGCGCGCGACCTTGACTCCCCGGATCTGTTCGAGTACTTCCCGACCGTTCGCGCCGTTGAGGAGTCGGCTAATTGGTAAGCCACCTGACTCTGGATCAGGGCATTGGAGGTTCGAGTCCTCCCTCCTCAGCCTCCCCCGACGGTCCCATCGTCTAGCGGCTAGGACGCCGGCCTCTCACGTCGGTAACGGGGGTTCGATTCCCCCTGGGACCATTCCGACGATGCGACGGATACGTAGGTGCCGCCGACAGCGCGCACGCTAGCGTGCTGCGCCGGTCCATAGAGACCGCGCACGTGCTGCTGCCCCCAACGGCTGCTCTCCGCGGCGTGATAAACTTGACACCGCCTGGCCCAGCCGATACCCTCGATTCTGTCTTGTGTGTTGGGGTACCTCTGCAACGGTGGTTCGAGCACCCGGAGCGGTGGGGGGGGCGGGCGGCACAGTGGACAGACACCAGAACACCAGAGGGACC
>DATILR010000239.1:0-3814 GCA_035476275.1 Binatus sp. (SeqCode)
TGGAAGTGGATGAGCCCAGGCTCGTTCCGCCCGAAGGTGACGTGCTCCTGTGCCCCGGAGCGAAAGCCGCGCTGGATGCCCTCGCCCAAACGGAAGTCCTCGCGATCGACTGCGTCGATGGCGAGCTGGAGATTCGCGGCCCAGTACCGACGTGACTTCTCGCTCGTCGTCGGCTCCGGGACGTAGAGGGAGAGGTGCACCGTGCAGTCGTCGGCTGTCCGGCCGGGGAACATGCGCCAGAGCTCCACGTGGTCGGCCTGGTGGACCAGGACGACGTTGGGGAAGAGCGTGTAGAGTTCGATGGTGTGCTGCAGGAAGTCGGGCTCGGCGTCGCGCCAGTCGTGCAGCTCCGCGAACGAGCGTCGCACGGCGATCATGCGGTGGTTGGCGCCGAAGGCGTCGGCGGCGCACACGTTGCCGACGAAGATGGGGGCGACGCTCTGCTGGTGCAGGGCGGCGAGGTGATACGCCTCGAGGAAGGTATCGACCGCCATCTTCCAGTTGATCTGGGGGCGGAGGGTGCGTGTCTCGAAGTGGTGGTAGCGCGCGAAGCCGTAGCTCGCGATCTCGGGGGCGAGGCCGCCCAGGAGCCCGTCGACATCGATCGCCATCAGGGGCACATCCGGGACGGGTCGTACCCAGATGAGCCCGTGCCGCTCCGCCACGGGAAGCGGCAGCAACGAGTGCTCCTCTCGCGAGAGGCCCGCGAAACCTTCCTGGCCGGGAATGTCGATGAGTCGGCCGTCGAGGGCGTACGTCCAGCCGTGATACGGGCAGCTGAGCGCGCGCTTGCCGCGCCCGCATCCGTCGAGGACGCGAGCACCGCGGTGCCGGCAGACGTTGGCGAACGCGTGCAGCGTGCCCGCCTCGCCCCGGAGCACGAGGATGGGCAGGCCGGAGTCGTCATCGGTCAGGTAGTCGCCCGGCACGGCGAGTCGCCCGGACAGGCCGATCAGGAGCGGGGACTCGCGGAAGAGGAGACGCCGCTCGAGGGCCAGCCGCTCCTCCGAGGTGTAGGCGACGACCGGATTCTTGAAGACCTCGTCCGCCATCGCCGTCGTGCCGGTGTCGAGGTAGTGATGCAGGCGACGCGCGAGTTCCGCTCGGGTCTCGGGATTCATCGTCGGACGCCGGGGCGGAAGCTACCGTGCACCGGCGCCGCTGCCAAGATGGCGAGGCAGAGCGGCAAACGGACCCCCCGCCGCCGAGCCTGCGTTGCTTCAGGCTGCCGCTCGGGCAGAGTGCGCGCATGGTCGACCTCTACACCTGGACGACGCCCAACGGCCGCAAGGTCTCGATCATGCTCGAGGAGTGCGGGCTCCCGTACCGGGCGCACCCGGTGGACATCGGGAAGGGCGAGCAGTTCACGCCCGAGTTCGTGGCGATCTGCCCGAACAGCAAGATCCCGGCAATCGTCGACCGCGACGGGGACATCGCGCTCTTCGAATCGGGCGCCATCCTCATCTACCTGGCCGAGAAGACGGGCCGGCTCCTACCGTCCCGGAACCCTGCGCGCGCGAAGGTGCTCGAGTGGCTCATGTGGCAGATGGCGAACGTCGGCCCGATGCTCGGCCAGGCCAACCACTTCGCGAACACGGCGGCCGAGAAGATCCCCTACGCGATCGAGCGCTACCTCGCGGAATCGGCGCGCCTGGTCAAGGTGATGGATGACCGGCTCGGCGGGGTCGAGTACCTGGGTGGCGAGTACTCGATCGCCGACATCGCGACCTACCCGTGGGTGCGAGCCGCCTTCGACCTCCTGCGCGCGGTGAAGCCCGACGTGATCGGGGAGGGCGCGCACGTGCGCCGCTGGCTCACCAGCATCGGCAGCCGGCCGGCGGTCGTGAAGGGGATGGCGGTCCCGGCCTAGCGTCGTCAGCCGAGCCGCTCGATCACCATCGCGTTCGCCATCCCGCCCCCCTCGCACATGGTCTGCAGGCCCCACCGCCCGCCGGTCCTCTCGAGGACGTTGAGGAGCGTCGTCAGGAGACGCGCCCCGCTGCAGCCGAGGGGATGGCCGAGGGCGATGGCACCGCCGTGCACGTTCACCTTGTCCATGTCGGGGTCGAACTCGCGTTGCCAGGCGAGCACGACGGGCGCGAACGCCTCGTTGATCTCGATGGCGTCCATGTCGCGCAGGCTCATCTTCGCGCGGGCCAGCACGTTCCGCGTGGCCGGGATGGGGGCAGTCAGCATGATCACCGGGTCGACACCGCCGAGCGCGAAGGCGTGGAAGCGGGCACGGGGGCGGAGGCCGAGCGCGAGCGCCTTGCTCTTCTCCATCACGAGCACGGCGCTGGCCCCGTCGGTGATCTGACTCGAGTTGCCGGCCGTGATGACGCCGTCGGATTTGAATGCCGGCTTGAGCGCCGCGAGCCGTTCGAGGCTCGCGTCGCCGCGCACCCCCTCGTCCGTGGCCATCGCCTCGCGCGTCCCGTCCTCGCGGCGCACGTCGACCGGCACCATCTCGTTGGCGAACCATCCGCTGCGCGCCGCCTTGCTCGCCTTCTGGTGCGAGCCGAGCGAGAAGGTGTCGAGCGCTTCGCGCGGAAGGCGCCAGCGGTCGGCGATGATCTCGGCCGAGATGCCCTGCTGGACGAGCCCGCCCGCTCCGTAGGGGTTCTCCTCGACGTAGCGGCGCACCATGGTGGGGCCGAAGGGCTGCCCGCCGACGGCCGCGCTCATGCCCATGGGGACTCGGCTCATCGACTCGACGCCGGCCGCGATGACGACGTCGTAGGCTCCCGCGATCACGCCCTGAGCCGCGAAGTGGAGGGCCTGCTGGCTCGAGCCGCACTGCCGATCGACGCTGGTGCCGCAGACGCTCTCCGGGAATCCGGCTGCCAGCGCCGCGTTGCGACCGACGTTCACCCCCTGCTCTCCGACCTGGGAGACGCAGCCCATGATGACGTCCTCGACCTCCCCCGGATCGAGGCCCGTCCGCTCGACGAGCGCGCGGAGTGGCCGGGCGGCGAGGTCCACGGCGTGCACGGGGAAGAGTCCCCCCGTCTGCTTGCCGCGCCCGAGCGGCGTCCTGACGGCGTCCACGATCACGGCCTCTCGCATCGGGGTCTCCTCTCTCCGCGCTGTGGGGAGGTGCGACGTCTCCTGCCCGCCCCGCTCGTTCATGAACGAGTCGTGGTGCTGGCACAAGGACCCGGCGGCGGCGAGCTCGCCCGCCAGGGTGGGGGGAGGGAGCGGGACCGGCTGGGGGTGCCGGCCCATTTCCGCAGCCGAGAACCGGCCGCGGAGCGGTGCGGGTCGCGCCGGCCCGGTGGCCGGCATGGTCCGGCACCTCCAGCCGGTCCCGCTCCCTCGATTACGCTCGCATGGTCAGATCATCGTCCGGGTGGCCCTACGCCGATCGGCGCTGTGCGGGATCACCGGCGGCGGCCGCGCCGTGCCGCTCACCATTCCCCCTGCCGAGCACTGCGCTGCGCAGGGCTTGCTCGTCGAGTCCCAGGACGTGGCAGATGTTCACGAAGGCGAACGGCCAGTCCCCGGCGTCCGAGGCGATCCAGCTCCTCACCTCCGCCGTGAGGGGTCGTCGTTCCATCAGACGCCCATGGCGCCGGCCGGGATTCCGCAGCACCGGCAGGAGCGCGTTCTCGAGCACGGCCAGCATCAGCCGCTTCTCCGGCTGCCACATGGCGCGGCCGCTCGAGAACAGCTGGACGGGTAGCACCGTCTCCGGCACGGTCCCGCCGCCCCAGCCGTCCGCATCGCTTCCGATCTCACCATTGGTTGTGAGCATGATTCCCCTCCCAGCGTCCCCGCGATTTCAGTCCATCGGTCCATCCGGTCCCATGGGGCC
>DATILR010000240.1:0-2202 GCA_035476275.1 Binatus sp. (SeqCode)
CTGCTCGCCTCGGCTGGCCAGACGCAGATCATCGCCACGTCGAGCGGGGACACGAACCTCGGCGCCCAGGATCTCTGGTTCACCACCGCGCAGAGCGTGCCGGAGGGCACGACCTCCTTCGAGCCCCGGCTCGGCTTCGTCGTGCAGAACGCGGGCGGGGTCACCCCGGCCTCGTCCGTGGGCATCAACAGTCTCGGGCAGACGGGATTCACCTTCACCCCGACGATCCCGGCGGGTGGCACAGTCATCGTCATGACCTTCGTCACCGTCCAGGCCAAGAGCAGCAATACCAAGAGCAACTGCCAGGACCTCGTCGCCAATCCGCTCCCCTCCGACGCGATCAAATGCATGAGCGAGGTGGAACTCGCCGAAGTCGTGAACTTCCCCAAGATCACACCGCCCACCCTGAAGAACGCGACCGTCAAGCTCAAGTTCAACAAGACGGGCCAGGACACGGTCCAGTGGAAGGGCAAGGTCACGATCGGCGCCGGGATCTCCCTGCAGAGTCTCCCCGTGACCGTCGACTTCGGAGGCGTGGTGCAGAGCTTCCTGCTCAACAAGAGTGGTTCGGCCAACGACGGCGGCGGCAACAAGTTCGACCTGCAGGCGCAGCTCAGCAACGGCGTGACCAAGGCGGGCAACGTCAAGTTCTCCTTCAACCTGAAGGGCGACCTCCAGACCGCGCTCGCCGCCTACGGCCTCACCAATGCGACGGTGTCGAACGTGGCGGTCTCGATACCGCTGACGTTCGCCGTGGGCGGGAGCGGGGCCGGGTTCGGGGTGGACCAGCCCTTCACCTACAACGCCACGCAGGGGAAGTCCGGCACGGCGAAAGCCCCGCCGTCCTCCTGAGGTGCCGCCGGGAGTCCGAACCGACACGCGATCAATTCGGGCCACGGCACGCGGGCGAACCGCGAGAGCGGACCGGCCGTTCGGCGTGGCGCTCGTGGCGTTCGCCGTGGCATGGGGCTGCGGCCGGACCGAGCGCCCGAACGTGCTCGTCATCACGATCGATACGCTGCGCGCCGACCGGGTCGGCTGCTACGGCTTCGCGCTCGCCCATACCCCGGCGATCGACGGGCTGGCGCGCGAAGGCGTCCGCTGCACGAATGCCGCGTCCTCCGCGCCCATCACGCTCCCGGCCCACTGCTCGATCATGACGGGGCTCTACCCGCCGGCGCACGGCGTGCGGGACAACGGGAACTACGCGCTCAGCGCCGAGGCGGACACCCTTGCCGAACGGCTGTCGGCGGCCGGTTACCGCACGGCGGCCTTCGTGTCCGCCGAGGTGCTCGCCCGGCGCTATGGCCTCGACCAGGGCTTCGACCTCTACGACGATGACCTCTGGGCGGAGGACGATCCGCCGATGTTCATGTTCAGGGAACGTCGGGCGCCGCGGACCGCGGATCGCGCCCTCGCCTGGCTCGAGGAATGGGCGACGGGGAAACCATCGCGACCGTTCTTCTTATGGGTGCACTTCTTCGACCCGCACCAGCCCTATAACGCCCAGTCGCTCGAGCTCGCGGTTCTGACCCCGACGCCGTATGACGCGGAGATCGCTCAGGCCGATCGGGGCGTCGGGCGCATCGTCGACTGGCTCCGCCAGCATGGCGTGCTCGACAATACGCTCGTCGTGCTGACGGCCGACCACGGGGAGAGCCTCGGGGAGCACGGAGAGCCGACACACGGGATCTTCATCTACGATGCAACGATCCACGTGCCGCTCATCTGGCGTCTGCCGGCGGTCTTCCCGGCGGGCGCCACCTACGACGGACCGGTGCGGCACATCGACATCGTGCCGACGATTCTCGGCGCCCTCGGGCTTCCCGGCGGCCAGGCGACGCAGGGGCTCGACCTGCTGCCGGCCTTCCAGGGGCGCACGGCGCCGCCGGATGTCCCGCAGTACTCCGAGGCGCGCCTGGCCGAGGAGGGCTTCGGGATGGCGCCGCTCTTCGGCGTGCGACACGACGGGCGGAAGTGGATCCGCGCGCCGCGTCCCGAGCTCTATGACCTCCGTGCCGATCCCGGCGAGCGGACCAACCTCTACCCGGGGGAGGCCGCCACCAGCGTGACCCTCGACCGGGAGCTGGAGGCGATCATCGCCGACCGAACGTCGCTGAGCGCGCCGCGGCGCGAGATCGACCACGAGACCGAGGAGATGCTGCGGGCGCTCGGCTACGTCGCGTCACCGGAGGAGCGCGC
>DATILR010000241.1:0-3540 GCA_035476275.1 Binatus sp. (SeqCode)
GCGCCGAGGGTGGCCCGATGGCCATGCTCTTCGCCGCGACCTACCCCGAGCGGACGTCGGCGCTGATCCTGGTCGACACCTCCGCGCGGATGCTCCGCGACGCCGACTACCCGTGGGGGCTTCCCGCCGACCGGGTGCCACGGGTCCTCGAGCGGCTGAAAGACACCTGGGGAACGGGCCGCACGGTGGAGTTCCTGGCCCCCAGCGCGGCTCACGATGAGCGCTTCCGCCGCTGGCTCGCCCGCTACGAGCGACTGGCCATCGCTCCGCAGGCGCACATCCTCATGTACGCCTCGCACTTCGAGTGGGACCTGCGCGGGGTGCTGCCATCCATTCGCGTGCCGACCCTCGTCCTGCATCGCAGCGGAAACCGCCACATCCGCGTCGGGCACGCCCGGTATCTCGCCGAGCACATCCCGCGGGCGAAGTACGTGGAGCTGCCCGGCGAGGATCACCTCTTCTTCGTCGGCGACAGCGAGACGATGCTGGCCGAGATCGAGGAGTTCCTGACCGGCGTGCGGCCGGTGCCGGAGATCGATCGCGTGCTCGCCACCGTGCTCTTCACCGACATCGTCGGGTCAACCCAGTGCGCCGCGAGGCTGGGCGACCGGGCGTGGCGCGCGCTCCTCGACACCCACCATCGGATCGTTCGCCGGGAGCTCGAACGGCATCGGGGCCGGGAGGTGAAGACGATCGGGGACGGCTTCCTCGCGACCTTCGACGGACCAGCGCGGGCGATCCGCTGCGCCTGCGCCATCCGCGACGGTGTCCGCCCGCTGGGGATCGAGATCAGGGCCGGGCTGCACACGGGCGAATGCGAGCTGATGGACGACGACGTGGGCGGCATCACCGTGCACATCGGGGCCAGGGTGGCGGCGAGCGCCGGCCCCGGCGAGGTGGTCGTCTCCAGCACCGTCAAGGATCTGGTGGCGGGCTCGGGACTGCGCTTCGTGGATCGTGGCGCGCACGGCCTCCACGGCGTGCCCGGCGACTGGCGGCTCTTCGCTGTGGAGGCCTGAGCGATCGGTCCCCTCAGAGGCCGGGGCTCTCGGCGGTCGCCGCGAGCAGCCACTGGCTCTCGAGACCGGCCGCGCGGTGCGTCCCGATCTCCTGCACGTGCGGGTCGGTGGCGATCGCGAGGAAGGCCTCGCGCGACGGGTACTCGACGAGGGCGATGACGTGAAAGCCCTCGCCGCCCGTGCCGATCACCTGCGAATCCAGGCGTCCGACCCAGAGGAAGCGACCGCCCTTGGACTCGACGAAGGTCCGCATCGCGGCCGCGTAGCGCCGGTACGCTTCCTCACCGCTGACCCCGTCGTCCGGTGAGTCGGCCTTTGGCTTGAAGCGCAGGAGGTTGACCATGACGACCGGCCGGCCGGCCGGACCCGCCAACAGCCGCTGGATCTGCTCCGGGGTCGGGTAGATTGCCATTTCTTGGGCCCTCTCCTCATCCACCCGGGCGTTGCCCGGGCCTCTTGCTATTGTGGCATACGCTATGCCACAAGACCCGCTCGTGGCAACCGCCGTGCGGCGCACGCGCGAACCGGCGTCCGATGGACGCGTGCGGCGGGGCCAGCGCAGCGGTCAGGCGATCGTCGATGCGCTGGTCGCGCTGGTCGGCGACGGGATTCTCCAGCCCACGGCGCAGCAGGTGGCATCGCGGGCCGGTGTCGGCATCCGCACGGTGTTCCGGCGCTTCTCCGACATGGAGGGCCTGTTCGCGGAGATGGGCGCGCGCGTGCAGGCCGAGGCCCTGCCGCTGCTGTTCGACGGCCGGCCGCGCGGAGACCTCGCCGAGCGGGCGCGCGGCCTCGTCGGCCGGAGGGTCCGCTTCTTCGAGCGCATCGCCCCCTACAAGCGGTCAGCCAATCTGAAGCGCTGGGGCTCCCGCTTTCTGCGCGACCGTCACGCCCGATTGGTGCGGGCCCTGCGCGCGGACCTGATGCGCTGGCTGCCCGAGCTCCATCGCGCGCCCGTGAGCGTCGCCGATGCGCTCGAGCTCGCGACGTCCTTCGAAGCCTGGGATCGCCTGCGCATCGAGCAGCACCTCTCGCGAGAGCGCGCGCAGGCGGCGGTCGAGCACGCGGTCCTCTGCCTCGTCAGCGAGGTGACCCGATGAACGGCGGTCCCCTGCGCATCGTCGGCATGCCCGGCTCGCCCTACAGCCGGAAGTTGCGCGCCGTGCTCCGCTATCGCCACGTTCCGCACGCGTGGGTGCACCACGGGTCGCCCGAGGCTCGCGGGCTCCCGGAGCCACGCGTCGCGCTGCTGCCGCGGCTCATTCTGCCCGGTCCCGATGGCGCGCTCGAGGCTGTCGTGGACTCGACGCCCCTGATTCGCCGCCTGGAGGGCATGTACGCCGCGCGCGCCGTGATTCCTCCCGATCCGGCGATGGCCTTCGTGGATGCGTTGCTCGAGGACTACGCCGACGAGTGGCTGACCAAGGCCATGTTCCACTACCGCTGGACGTTTGCGCCCGACGTCGCCCGCGCGGCCGCGATCCTTCCGCGCTGGTCGCGCACCAACCAAGCCGAGCAGCAGGCCGTTGCCCTCGGCAAGGCGTTCTCCGAGCGCCAGATCGGCCGCCTCGGCGTAGTGGGGTCGAACGAGACCACCGCGACGGTCATCGAGGAGAGCTACCGGCGGCTGCTGCGCCTCCTCGACCGCCATCTCACCACAACACGCTTCGTCATGGGCGGCCGACCCGGCGCCTCGGACTTCGGCCTGTTCGGCCAGCTCACCCAGCTCGTTGCGTTCGATCCCACGTCGGCGGCGATCGCCGTCGCCGTCGCGCCGCGGGTGGTGGCCTGGGTGGACGTGGTGGAGGATCTCTCCGGCCTCGCGCCATCCGATGCCGACTGGACGCCGCGCGAGAGCGTCCCGGACACCCTGCGCGCGCTCCTGGCCGAGGTGGGGCGCGTCTACGTCCCGTTTCTCCTCGCCAACGCGGATGCGCTCCGCCGCCGCGCCGCGCGTGTCGAATGCACCGTCGATGGTCGTCCCTGGACCCAGCAGCCCTTCCCCTATCAAGGGAAGTGCCTGGAGTGGCTGCGGGAGCGCCATGCGGCGCTGGCGCCGGACGTTCGCCACAGCGTCGACGCGCTGCTCGAAGGAAGCGGCTGCGAGCGGCTGTTCGCAGGAGAGGCAACCTCATGATGCATGGACCTGCATCGCGCCCCGCGCTGCTCGCGCTCGCGCTGATCGCCGCCAGTGCGCACGCCGTTCCCGGCCCCTGGCAACGGACCGAGGCGCGCGAGCCCTGCGCGAGCTTCGCGCCCTTCCGCCAGCCCTACTTCGACGACACGCACGTGCATACCGCCTACTCGTCGGACGCCGTCTTCGCCGGCACCCGCGAGAACCCGCGGGGCGCCTACCGCTTCGCGCAGGGGCAACCCGTCGGCCTTCCACCCTACAACGCGCAGGGCAAGCCGACGCGCACCGCCCAGCTCCGCCGCCCGCTCGATTTCACCGCCGTCACCGACCACGCCGAGCAGTTCGGCGAGATCCAGATCTGCCTCACCCCCGGGCTTCCCGGCTACG
>DATILR010000242.1:0-3022 GCA_035476275.1 Binatus sp. (SeqCode)
GGGTACGAGGGTCCTGTGCTGTTCGCCGAGCACCACGAGTCCCACGCCGCGAGCGCCTTCTACCCGTCGCCCTTCGCCGAGGCCGCGGTGCTCACCATGGACGGGGTGGGGGAATGGGCCACGTCGTCCTACGGCGTCGGACGGGGGAAGGACCTGGAGCTCCTGGCCGAGCTCCACTACCCGCACTCCCTCGGCATGCTGTACTCCGCCTTCACGTACTACACCGGCTTCAAGGTGAACTCGGGCGAGTACAAGGTGATGGGGCTCGCGCCCTACGGGGAGCCCCGCTACGCGGATCTCATCCTCGACCGGATCGTCCAGCTGAAGGAGGACGGCTCCTTCAAGCTGAACATGGCGTACTTCAACTACCTGCACGGCCTCACCATGACGAACGGCGCGTTCGACCGGCTCTTCGGCGGCCCACCGCGCCAGCCCGAGTCGCCCGTCACGCAGCGGGAGATGGACGTCGCGGCCTCGGTGCAGCAGGTGACCGAGGAGATCATGCTCCGCATGGCGCGCCACGTGCACCGCGAGACGGGTCTCGAGAACCTCTGTCTCGCCGGGGGCGTGGCGCTCAACTGCGTCGGGAACGGCCGCCTGCTGCGGGAAGGACCCTTCAAGCGGCTCTGGATCCAGCCGGCGGCGGGTGACGCGGGAGGCGCGGTCGGGGTGGCCCTCACCATCCACCACAAGGTGCTGGGGCAGCCCCGCCGCCACCGCTCCGAGGGCGACAGCATGCACGGGTCCTACCTCGGGCCGGCCTTCGACGACGAGGAGATCGCGCGGGTGCTGGCCGCGGCGGGGGCGGTGGCGGAGCGGCTCCCGGAGGGCGAGCTGATCGACCGCACGGCCCGGCTCCTCGCGGAGGAGAAGGTCGTCGGCTGGTTCCAGGGGCGGATGGAGTTCGGGCCGCGTGCCCTCGGCAACCGCTCCATCCTCGGGGATCCGCGCTCGCCGCGGATGCAGTCGGTGATGAACTTGAAGATCAAGTTCCGGGAGAGCTTCCGGCCCTTCGCGCCGAGCGTGCTCCGAGAGCACCTCGCCGAGTGGTTCGACCTCGACGTCGACTCGCCCTACATGCTCCTCGTCGCCCCGGTGCGGGAGCGGTGGCGGATCGCGATGAGCGCGGACGCGCAGCGCCTGTTCGGGATCGAGAAGCTGAATGTCCCGCGCTCGACGATCCCGGCCGTCACCCACGTCGACTACTCGGCCCGCATCCAGACTGTCCACGCCGAGACGAACCCGCGCTACCACGCGATCCTCTCGCGCTTCCACGCGCTCACGGGCTGCCCGGTGCTGGTCAATACGAGCTTCAACGTCCGCGGGGAGCCGATCGTGTGCACGCCAGCGGACGCTTACCGCTGCTTCATGCGCACCGAGATGGATCAGCTTGTGGTGGGAAGCTTCCTGCTCGACAAGTCGCGCCAGCCTCCGCTCGCGGACGACACCGACTGGCGCCGCGAGTTCACGCTCGACTGATCCGCGCCGGCCGCGGCTTCGCGGGTTGACGGGACGGCGGGTCGCACCCTAAGACGCTCCCGGGGTGGTGGCGACGGAGCAGCTGGTGGCCCCGAGCGGGCTCGGGCGCGGGGCTGCCTGGGGGCTCGCCGGCGTCGGCCTCGAGAAGCTCGTCGCCCTCGGCATCGCGCTCTACCTGCCCCGGCACCTTTCGCTCGCCGACTACGGACGGTACGCCTTCCTCGTCTCCTACCTGGGTTTCTTCCAGGCGCTGCCGGACGCCAGCCTCGAGGCCGTGACGGTCGCGCGGCTGGCCCGCCTGGAGAGCGGGGCACGGACGCTCGCCGGGGGGGCGGCCCTGGTGCGCCTCATGGCGTCCCTCGCCGGTGGCAGCCTCGGTCTCGCCGTCGTGTGGCTCGCGACTGGGGACGCCCAGCTTGTCCGGGCGGGGACGGTCGCGGCCGGGGGGTTGGTGGCGCTGGCCGCCAATCCCTACCGGCCGCTGCTCCGCGCCCACGCGCGCATGGCACGCTACGTGGTGCTCGCGGGCGGACAGGCGCTGCTCGCCGTGGGGCTCCTCGCCGCCGTCGTGCGGGCCGGAGGCGGCCTCCTCGCCGTGTTCGCCGCGACGAGCGCGGCGGCTGTCGGCGGGCTCGCGCTGGGCCGCGTGCTCGTCGGGCGGGGCGCGGGCCTGAGGGCCGACCCCGGGCTCGTGCGGAGCCTCGCCGGGGAGGGCTGGCCGCTCGCCGGCACCACCCTGGTGCTGCTCGGCGGCCAGCAGCTCGTCCAGCTGCTGCTCCTCCGTCTGCACGGCGCGGAGGAGGTGGCCTTCCTCGGCGCGGCGCAGCGCCTCGTCGAGGCGCTCGGGCTCCTGCCGCGGGCCTTCATGCTGACGGTGCTGCCCGCGCTCTCGCGTGCGGCGCGTGAGCCCGTCCGTGCCGCCGAGGCCGCCAGCGTGTCGGTGCGCCTCCTGGTCGTCCTGCTCGTACCGCCGACCGTCCTCTTGATGGTGTGGGGGGAGCCCGTGCTGCGGATCGCCTTCGGGACTCGCCTGGCTCCCGCTGCCCCGGTCCTCGGTGTGCTCGCGCCGGCGGGGCTCCTCGGGGCGACGGGTGTCGTGCTGACGAACCTGCTTCTCGTGCTGGGGCTCCAGCGGGCGCTCCTCGGCGCTACCACGGCGGCGACGCTCGTGATGGTGGCCCTCGGGCTCGCCCTGGTGCGCCCCTTCGGCGCCGTGGGTGCCGCCACGGCACTGATCGCGGCGCTCCTCGGCGGTCAGCTGATCCTCCTCGCGCTGCCCGGTACCCGTGCGCCGATCCGGACGGCGCTCCGCGGCGTTATCGGCCCGCTCGCTCTCGGTGTGCTCGCCGGCGTCGGCGCCACCTCGCTCCGGATGTCGCTGGGCGCCGGCATCGGACTGCTTCTCCTCGCCTACCCGGTGGCCCTCGTCCTCACGCGCATCGTCACGCCGGCCGATCTCGCCCGCTGGCGAAGGTAGCGGCTCGCGGTATCATCGGTGCGTGGAGCCCGACGAGTACGATCGCGTCTTCCGTCTCGAGCTGCG
>DATILR010000243.1:0-3366 GCA_035476275.1 Binatus sp. (SeqCode)
GAGGAAGTAGATGGCGTAGTCCGCGCCGATCCCCGCCGCCATGGCGATCACGCTCGCCGAGCCCATGTCGAGACGGATGCCCGTCCAGCCGAGAAGCCCGAAGAGCATCAGCACCGTGAGGGCGATCGGTGACACGACGAAGAGGCCACCCAGCGGAGAGCGCAGCACGACCGAGGAGACGACGTAGATCACGACCAGGACGACGAGCGTGTTGAGGAGCTTCCCGTACGTGGTGTGCTCGTTCACCGCCAGGATCGTCGGGCCGACACCGCCGGCGATGAGAACCTGCACCCCGGGCGGGGCCGGGTGCGCGGCAAGCCACGCCTGGGCGCGGCGCACCAGCGGGCCGACCCGTGCCGAGTCGTCGTCGCGCAGGTAGGCGAGGAGGAGCGCCTTCGAGAGAGGACGGTCGGTGAAGCGCTCGAAGGCGGGAGACTCGCCCAGGTACATGAGCTGCGCCACCAGCGGCTGGTCGTCGGGTACGCGGTAGGGGTGGGGGTCCTCGGAATTGAAGGTCTTGTGCAGCGCCTTGACCAGATCGGCGAGCGAGGCGGTGCGCAGCACGAGCGGGTCGCGTTCGAGCTCGGCCTGCAGCGCCGCCATGTGCTGGAGGAGGGCGACCGTCCGCACGCTGCCCGGCTCGCCCTCGTAGAGGACTGTGAAGGTGACGGTGCCGGGAAAGTGCTTCTCGATCTCTTCCAGGTGGCGGCGCGCCAGGCTGTCGCGGGGAAGGTACTCTCGCGTCGAGCCGTAGGTGCGGATGAAGAGCGCGCCAACCAACGCGATGACGATGGCGGCGCCCGTGCCGATCAGCACGCGCCGACCGCGGGCCTGGAGAATCGCGGCGCCGAGCGCCGAGAGCAGCCACGCGGTCGGACCGCCTTCCCCCGGTACGCGCGGCGGGGCGGGCAGCAGCGAGCGGAGCGCGGGAATGAACGTCATCTCGAGCACGACGGCGCTGCCGATGCCGTAGGCGCACGAGAGGCCGAAATTGGCGATCGACGGCACCCCGAAGACCGCGAGCGACGCAAACCCGAGCGCGGCTGTGGTCCCGGCGGCGATCATGACCGGACCCATGGTTGCGGTGGAGGCGACCACGGCCGCACGGTTGTCGCGCAGGCGGACGACCTCTTCCCCGTAGCGCTTCAGCATCTGCGCCGAATGCGCCGCCGCGACGGCGATCAGCAGGATGGGCACGGCGACGTTCCAGGAATCGATGACGATGCCGGAGTACGCCATGAAGCCGAACGCCCACACGACGCTCAGGACCGCGGTCAGCATGGGCAGGAGCATGCCCTGCAGGCTCCGGAAGGAGAGGATGAGCATGCCCGCGATCACGAGGAAGGTGAGGGGAATGCACCAGGCGACCTCTTGCGACTGCTCGCGCTCGTTTTCGGCCACCACGGGCTCGCCCGCGAAGTAGAAGTCGAGCGGGCGGTCACGGTAGGGCTCGGCCAGGCCGGTCGTGGCGGCGAAGATCCCCTCGTGGGTGGCGTTCTCCCAGAAATCGAGGAACACGAGCGCTGCCCGATTGTCGGGCGTCACGAGGAGACCGCGCAGCTGGGGATCGTCGTCGACCCGGGCGCGCAGCCGCGCGATCGCCTCGGGCGTGCGCGGCACGTCCCGCATCAGGTAGTCGACGGTGATCGCTCCGTCCACCTCCTCGGCGTGGCGGACGCTCGGTGCCGCGAGGCTCACGACGTTCGGCGTGATGACGTCGGGCAGCCGGAGCGCCGCGAAGGTCACGTCCTGCACCACCTCGAGGACCTCGGGTCGCCAGACGTCACCCTCGCGGGGCACGATGGCGACGATCATCGTGTTGCGCCCGCCGAAGTCCCGGCGGATCTGGTGATCGATGCGGACGAACGGGTGGTTGGCGGGCAGGCTCGCCTCGATCTTGAACTCCGCATGGAGCCGGCCAAAGCCGGCGACGAGGCCGGCCGTCACCGCCATGACGGCGATCACGACTGCCCACGCGTGCCGAACGAGGAATCGTGCGTACCGCTCGCTCACCGACATGGGGGAAGGTATTTCTTCACGGTTTCCCGCCCACATTGCAACCGACGGTGTCACGGTGACGTGCGACTTGCCGACCCGCGGACGTGTGATAGCAGGGGGAGATGACGTCAGGTCGCTCGATTCTCGTGCTCGCGGCCGCGGCGGCGATCGCGGCCGGCAACTACCTCGTGGTCGCGAGCCTGCTGCCAGCAGGGTCGGTTCCCCGGGCGGCGTGCTTCGCGTGGCTACTGGTGGGTCCGTTCGTGCCCGCACTCCTCGCGGCGGCGAGCTCGCGGCGCGACGAGGTCGGTGTTCCCGCGCTATCCGCCGCGCCGCCGGCGCCGTCGTGGGAGGAAGGGGCGCTCGGGCTGCTCGGTGTCCTCCAGCAGGAGGGGCGCCTGCTCGACTTCCTCGAGGAGGATCTTGCCGGGTACTCCGATGAACAGATCGGTGCCGCTGCACGCGGGATCCATGAAGGCTGCCGGGCGGTGCTGCGCGAGCGACTCAACCTCGAGCCGGTCGTGCCGCAGGGCGAAGGTGAATCGGTGGTCATCGAGTCCGGCTTCGATCCGGCGGCCATCCGCCTGGTGGGGAACGTGACCGGAGCGCCGCCCTACCATGGCGTTCTCCGCCACCCGGGGTGGAGGGCGAAGACGGCGACGTTCCCTCGCCGGCAGGCCGCCGATCCACGCGTCATCGCGCCGGCCGAGGTCGAGATCGCCTAGGCACACGATGGACGCGTCCCGCTTCGTGGTCGGCATCGACCTCGGGACGACGAACACCGCCTGCGCTTACGTCGACACGAGCGCGGGGCGGGCGATCGAGGTCTTCGCCGCCCCGCAGCTGGTGGCGCCGGCAGAAGTGCGCGCACGCGCCACCCTGCCGTCCTTCGTCTACCTCGCCGGCGCGCACGACCTCCCGGCTGGCAGCCTCGACCTTCCCTGGGCTTCGGGACGCGACTTCTGCGTCGGCGAGCTCGCGCGCGACCAGGGAGCGCGCGTGCCGGGACGTCTCGTCGCCTCCGCAAAGTCCTGGCTCTGCCACGCCGGCGTCGATCGCACCGCTTCCATCCTACCCTGGAGCAGCGGCGACGGTGTGCTCCGCATCTCGCCGGTCGACGCCTCGGCGCGCATCCTGAGCCATCTGCGGGAAGCCTGGGACGCGAGCTTTCCCGAGCCGCTCGCGGCGCAGCAGATCGTCCTCACCATCCCCGCGTCGTTCGACGAGGTGGCGCGCGAGCTCACGCTCGAGGCGGCGCGCATCGCCGGGCTTCCCTGGGTCGTGCTCCTCGAGGAGCCGCAGGCGGCCTTCTACGCCTGGCTCGAGGACCACGAGCAGGACTGGCGCGCGCTCCTGGCGGCCGCTCCC
>DATILR010000244.1:0-12491 GCA_035476275.1 Binatus sp. (SeqCode)
GGGCGCGTTCGGCGACCTCACCGGCACCGGCCAGCTCAGCTTCGCGGCGCCCGCCGCCGGCATCGGGCGTCTGCTCGCGATCGTCCTCTCCGATCAGCAGCTCACGGCCGACGATCACATCAATGCCTGGGTCGCGACGACCGGCAGCTTCCAGCCGAGCTTCCCGCATCACATGGAGGAGCTCCAGTTCCTGACCGGCCCGTCGATCGCCGACGTCGGCGGCGCGCCGACGCCGGAGATCGTGGAGGGCTCGGCCGGCTACTTCCTCCACGCCTACGACGTGACCGGTACCGAGCCGTCGGGCTGGCCCAAGTTCACGGGTGGGTGGCACGTCGCCAACGCGGCGATCGGCGATGTCGACGGCGACGGACTGAACGAGGTGATCGCGCTCACGCGCGAGGGGAACCTCTACGTGTGGGACACGACCGCGCCGGCCGGGCCCCAGGAGTGGCCGAAGAAGCGGCACGACCTCCGCAACACCGGCAATCACGAGGAGCCCGCCGGGCAGACCGGCAATCCGACAACGACCACGTCGACGGTTCCCGGGTCGACCACGACCACGACGTCGAGCACCACGACCACGACGCTGCCCGGCTTCACCGGCACGCTCGGCGTGCGCCGGGCCTTCCTGCAGCTTCCCGACGGCCCCCAGAACGACCGCCTCACCGTGCGCGCCACCCTGGCCCTCGGGGCGGGCAGCGACGGCATCGATCCGACGCAGTCCGGGCTGAGCCTCGTCCTGACCGGCGTCCGCTTCGACCTCCCTCCGGGCGCTTTCAGCGGGGCGCCCGGTCGCTGGCGCTACCGTGACCCGACCGGTCAGGCCTCCGACCCCGACGGCATCGTCGTGGTCGTCGTACGGCAGCGGGGGAGCGCCACCTACAAGCTCAAGGTGGTCGGCCGCCGAGCGGAGCTGTCCGCGTTCGACGGGACGACCGACCAGACCATCCAGGTGCGCGTCGAGATCGGCAACGACCAGGCGGCCGCGAACCTCCCGTTCCGCCGGGTCGGCCGGAACCTGAGGTACCCATGACGCCGAGAATGACACGGGGAATCTGGCGACACGTCACGGCAGGTCTCGCGGCGGTGAGCGTGGCAGCCGCACCGGCCTTCGCGCAGACGGTCTGCACCCCGGCCGACACCCCGCCCGCGACCGTGCTGCGCGACGCCCACGGGGTCCCGCACATCTTCGCGAACACCATGGACGATCTCCTCGTCACCAACGGCTACGTCGAGGCGCAGGACCGTCTGTTCGAGATGGAGATCTTCCGCCGCGCCGGGAGAGGGACGCTCTCCGAGGTGCTCGGGTCGTCCTTCCTCGAGATGGACATCGCGAGCCGCCGCGACCTCTACACCGAGACCGAGCGCCAGGCGCAGTTCGACGCGCTCCCGGCCGCCGATCAGAACTCCCTCAGCAAGTTCGCCGACGGCGTGAACCTCTACATCTGCCAGGCCCGCCTCGATTCCTCGAAGATGCCCGCCGAGTACGCCGCGCTCGGGTTCCTCCCTGCCGACTGGACGGCGCTCGACAGCGTCGCGGCGGCGGATTTCCTGATCGGCGTGTTCGGCTCCTTCGGTGGCGACGAGGTGCGGAACGCCGCCTTCTTCTTCGACGTGAAAAACCGGCTCGGGCGCGGCAAGGCGAAGCGCGTCTTCGACGACCACTTCCCCTTGTTCGATCCCCAGTGCCCGACCACCATCCCGCAGCAGGAGAAGACCTACGACGACCCACTGCTCCATTCCACGCGGCGCTTCTCGAGCCCCCAATTGAAGATCCTCGAGCGCTATCTCCCCAGTATCGACGCCGCAGCCGGCGTGGCGAGCGCCCAGACGCAGGCGGTGGCGCACGCCGCGGAGATGCTCGGCGTGGAGCCGGGACACGTCCGCCACGCCTCGAATGCGATCCTCGTGAGCGGCGCTCTCACCGACACCGGGAACCCGATCCTGCTCGGCGGTCCGCAGGTGGGCTATGCGATCCCGAGCTTCTTCTTCGAGGTGGGGCTCCACGCGCCCGGCATCGACGCGGTCGGCGTCGTTCCACCGGCGGGTCCAGGCATCGTGATCGGGCGGACGCAGAACTTCGCGTACACCATCACCTCGGGCATCTCGGATCAGGTCGACACCTACCTCGAGGTCCTGAACCCCGCGAACCCGAAGCAGTACCTCTTCGACGGCACCTACGCGGACATGAGCTGCCGCACCGAGACCTTCACGGTGCAGGAGCCGCCGCCGCCCGCCGGATCGGGAGGAGCGCCCATGACCGAGCAGCGCGAGTTCTGCCGCACCGTTCACGGGCCGGTCTTCTACAGTGACAGCGCGGCCGCCTTCAGCCATGCCTCCGCCCATCGCAACCTCGAGCTCCTCTCGGCCGCCAACTGGCTGCGCATGGCGCAGGCAACCAGCCTCGCCGAGTTCAAGACGCTGGTCGACGGCATGTCGATGTCGTTCAACTTCAACTACGCCGACAACCAGGGCACCATCGCCTACTTCCACGCCGGCATCCGGCCGCTCCGGCCGCCCCGCACCGATCCGCGCTTCCCGCTCATCGGGACCGGAGGGGAGGAGTGGCAAGGGTTTCTCCCGAAAGACCAGATGCCCGGGATCGTGAACCCGGCGCAGGGCTGGCTCACGAACTGGAACAACAACCCGATCCGCGGCTGGTCGAGCGGCGACGTCCGCGAGCTCTGGGGCACCGAGCACCGCGTGCAGGCGCTCCAGGATGGCATCCTCCACGAGCTCGCCGTCGACGGGAAGCTCTCGGTCGACGACGTGAACCTGGTCATGTACCAGGCCGCGAAGAAGGACGAGTACGCGGGCGGACGGGGCGCCTTCGACGGCCGTCCCGCGGTGGCGGGCCCCTTCGTCGCCCTTTCCGCCGCGGTCGACGCCATCCCCGCCACCGATCCCGACAAGGCGTCGCTCATGGGCGGGCGCGACCTGATGGCGGCCTGGATCAACGCCGACACGACGGTGCCGATGACGGCCATCAAGACCGGGTCACCCATCACCCGAATCGTCCATGGTGCGCCCCTGATCGACCTCGATGGCGACGGCTTCAACGAGCTGAACGGGGCCGAGCTGTATGAACGGTGGCGGGAGATTCTGCAGCACCGCGTCTTCGACGACGAGCTCGGCCAGTTCGTCGACGGTCTCCACTACGATCCCGCCCCCGGTGCCAACACCGGCGACCACGGCGGCGGTGACACCCAGGACAGCGTCCTCCTCCACGCCCTCACCGGCTTCGGCCCGAGCGGCCGGCGCACCATCCGATACTTCGACGACACCACGACACCGCAGCGCGAGACCGCCGCCTTCCAGCTCGTCGAGAGCCTCCGCCAGGCGATGACGGAGCTGGGCGACTGTCTGGCCGCCACCCCTACCACCTGCCGACATGCGAACCACCTGAACGTCTTCAGCTCGCTCGGCGCAGCGCCGAGCCAGACGATCGGCCAGACGCGGGGTGGCGTCGACCGGGGCTCCTACAACCAGATCATCGAGCTGGCGCCGACACTCTTCAGCGTGAACGTGCAACCGCCGGGGCAGTCCGGTTTGGTGAACGCCGCGCTGCTCGCCCAGATCCAGGCCACCTCGGGCGCCCAGCAGCGCATGACCATGGACCAGGCGCACCTGACCGACCAGCTCGAGATCTACGAGCGCTTCGAGTACAAGCCGATGCCCTTCACCCTCGCCGAGGTGATGGCGGCGCAGTGATGCGGCGTCTCCTCGCGGTCATCACTCTCCTCACGCTCCTCGGCGCCACCGCCCGCGCGCAGGGCATGTACCTCGTCGGGGCGGGCAAGGTCGACGTGACGCCGCCGCCCTTCGACGCGGCGGCCGATGCGGCGATGTTCCCCAATTGCCCCGCGGCAGTCTACACCGGCCCGCGCCTCTTCGGCCTCCAGGAGCCGTACATCGATCGGGACGGATCGGGCTTCTTCAACTACGACGGGGACGTCTACTGCGACGCCAACGCGAACGGTCGCTACGACGGGCTCTACTCCTCGGGAGGCGCCGACCATCTCATCGAATGGGTCCACGATCCGATCGACGCACGCGCCGTCGCCATCGGGGACGGCACGAAGATGACGGTCATCGTCACGGTCGAGTCGATCGGACTCTTCGAGAACCAGACCAAGCGCATGCGGGCCGCGGTGCTCGCTGCCCTTCCCCCGGGCAGCGACGTGACGCTCGTCTTCAGCGCCGACCACAACGAGTCCTCCCCGGACTCGATCGGCCTCTACGGTGCGCCCGACACGGGTCAGGGCGTGGGCGCCAACTCCGGGATCAACGACTACTACATGGCCTTCCTGGTCGAGCGTGCGGCCCAGGCGGCGTTGGAGGCGATGCAGAACGCCGTGCCCGGACGGCTTCGGATGGTCGAGGTGCTACCGCCGGCGGACCTGCCGACGCACCTCTCGCACAACTTCCCCACCACCAACGACGACCGCTCGCCCGCCGCCATCAACCCGAAGCTGCGCGTGCTGCAGGGCGTGTCGATGCTCGGGACACCGCTCTTCACCGTGCTGAGCCTCTCCGCACACAACCAGCAGGTCGGCCACGCCGACGACGGTGAAGTCGTGACGGTCGGCAGCCGGACGCTGCGCGTGAACCGCGCCGTGTCCGCCGACTGGCCCGGGGCTTTCAACGCCTTCCTCGAGGGTCAGGGCGTCGGCATGCCGATGTTCCTGGTCGGCGACAACGGGAGCATCGAGGACCCGGCGCAGCAACCGGAGGTCGCCGACACGTTCCTGCAGGCGATGCGCACCGGCGTGGGCCTCGGCAACGCGGTCCTGGGCGCCCTCCCGCAGGCCGAGGACCTTCCCTTCGGCGCGATCGTGGCCGACCAGATCGAGTTCTTCGTGCCGCTCGAGAACAACCTCTTCCAGGCGGCGGGCGCGGCCGGGCTCTTCGGCGACCGTCAGCTCTACACGGCCGGCCAGCCCACGGGGCGCGTGGGCAACGAGTTGCTGACCGGCGCGACGGTCATCGACGTCGGCCCGGATCTCCAGTTCCTCGGACATCCCTCGGAATCCTTCCCGGCGCTCTCGGTCGGGAGCCCATGGGGGATGGAGGAGGAGAGCTGTGACCGGCCGAACCCCGAGGTGCCGACGTGGCACGCGCACGCGCGCCACCGGGTGCAGATCGGGCTCGCGAACGACCTCGTCGGCTACCTGATCCCGGCCTGGGGCTGGGCGACCGATCCCGGGGTGGCGCCCACCACCTGCACGATCGACGAGAGCACCGGCAACGACCCGGGCGGCCACAAGCACAAGCTCGAGTCGGAGTCGGTCGGCTTCACGGCCGGGAACGACGTCGCCAACCAGCTGGCCGCTCTGCTCGACCAGCGGCCGGACCCGGTGGCGCACATCCGCCTCGGTCGCTTCGTGCTGCCCGACGGCTCGCTGTCGCGGCGCGCGGCGGGTGCCGTCGGCGTCCGCCTGGTCGCGCCCGGCAGCACGACGCTCGACCCGTGCGCGGACACCTTCGTCGCCGTCTCGTCCGACCCGGTCGGCGGTCTCGTACCCGACCAGGTCGGGGGCTTCATGGACTACGACGGCCAGGCCGAGAGCGCGCCGGACCTCCTCACGCGCGGCATGTGGGCGGGCGGAAGCGCCCAGTCACCCGCGGCACGCTACTACGTGGACGTCTTCCCACCCCTCACCGTGAACGCAACCTGCGCGACGTGCACGACCTGCGACGACCATCTCGCCTGCAACGGCGTCGAGACTTGCGACGTGAACAACGGCTGCGTCCCGGGGACGCCCGTCGACTGCTCGAACCTCGACGACACGTGCCGCCAGGGCACCTGTGTCGAGCCCGACGGCCATTGCGAAGCGCAGCCGGTCGCCGACGGGACCGTGTGCAACGCGAACGGCGACACGTGCAGCCAGCCGGACACGTGCCAGGGTGGCTTCTGCCGCACCGGCGGGGGCGGCGACACGGACGGAGATCTCGTGTGCGACGCGGACGACAACTGCCCCTTCGTGCCGAACCCGGACCAGGACGACCTCGATGGCGACGGCCTGGGCAACGCCTGCGACGATGCCGACGCGGTGTTGGCCCTGAAACGTCTCGTTCTGCACGGCAGCGCGGGGCGAGGGACGGCCAGCGTCACGGGCAGCTTCATGCTCGCGCTGCCGGCCGACCACTTCGGGGCCGAGGCGGGCATCGCCGTCGACATCACCGATGCCGGCAGCACGGGGGCCCGGGCCGTGTGGGCAACCTCTGACTGCACGAGCTCCGGATCGGGGCGTATCCGCTGCCAGAGTGCAGATCGCCAGGCACGCGCCAAGTTCGCGCGGGGCCACGGGGCGTCCGTCCGCTTTTCCATCCGGCTCGGAAGCCTCGACCTGACCGGGCCGTTCGGGCCACCGGCCCGCGTACGGATCACGCACGGGACCATGGTCGACCGGATCGGGACGATCTTCACCTGTGCGAGCTCGAGCACGGGCCTCACATGCCGCCAGTCAGCGTGAACGAAGGAGAAACGCCCATGACGACCCGCCTGCTTGCCGCCACCCTCACCGTTGCGCTCCTCCTCGTCGCCACCGGCCCCGCCGGCGCCCAGCCGAGTCCCGGCCACTACCAGGACTTCAACGATGCGCGCGGCTTTCTCAATGTCGTCCCTCCCGGTCAGGACGGCGTCCTGAACGGCCCCGAGGCGATCGCCGCGCAGGGCGGGATGTTTCCACCGCACTTCATGGATCAGCTCGGCATGTACGGCGACCTTGTCTACAATGCTCCCGGTCTCACGGAGGCGCAGCTCCTCGATTTCTACAAGGACGCATCCTTCGGCGTGCGGGACGACGACATCGATCGCGTCTACTCACCCACCGCCAGCGTGACCGTCGTTCGCGACAAGAGCTTCGGCGTGCCGCACATCTTCGGTGACACGCGCTACGCGACGATGTTCGCGGCGGGGTACACCGGCGCGGAGGACCGGCTCTTCCTGATGGACGTGCTCCGCCACCTCGGCCGGGGGCGTCTCTCCGAGTTCCTCGGCGGGTCGCAGTCCGACATCGACATGGATCGCGGCCAGATCGCGATCGCGCCCTACAAGGAGGCCGACCTGACGGCCCAGGTCCAGGCGATCCACGATTCCGGACCCGAGGGCCTGAGCGGCTACATGGACCTGCAGGCGTACACCGACGGGGTGAACCAGTACATCAACGAGGCGCTGATGGACACCACGAAGTTGCCGGCCGAGTATCCGGCGCTGCAGCTGACGCCGGCGCCGTGGAAGATCGAGGACGCGATAGCGATCGCGTCACTGGTCGGTGGGATCTTCGGCAAGGGCGGCGGTGGCGAGCTCACCAACTTCTGCGGCCTGAAGGCGATGACGGCGGTGCTCGGGAACGCCAGCGCGGCGCGGGCGGTGTTCGACGATCTTCACTTCGCCAACGATGCTGAGGCGCCCACCACCTCGCACAACCCGGCGCCCTACATGACCGACCTGGGTCCCGTCGATCCGGCCGCCAACCCCGACATCGACTGCGCGAGCCTGCAGCCGGTCGATTCCGGCGCGCCCTCGCTCCAATCGCTGCTCGACGCGATCAGCGGCACCTCGCCGCCCCTCGCCGTGCCGCACGCGATGAGCAATGCGCTGCTGGTCGCCGGCGCGCACACGAAGACGGGCCGGCCGATCGCGGTCTTCGGCCCGCAGACCGGGTACTTCGTGCCCCAGCTCCTGGTCGAGAAGGACATCCACGGCCCCGACACCGACGCACGCGGCGTGGCGTTCGCGGGCACCGACCTCGTCGTCCAGCTCGGCCGCGGGCGGAACTACGCCTTCTCCGCCACCTCGGCGGGCGCAGACAACGTCGACCAGTGGGTGCTGAAGCTGTGCGAGCCGGGCGGCGGCCCGGCCACGGTCAACTCGATGGGCTACCTCCACAACGGCACCTGCGTCCCGATCGAGGCCTACGACCAGACCGAATTCGCCAAGCCGACCGCCGGCGGCCCGCCCGCCACCGGCGAGAGCGGCGGGCAGTGCGCCAACAACACGGACGACGACGCGGACGGCTTCGTGAACGACGGGTGCCCCGCGGTGGGGGCGCCCGAGGTCGGCCCCCAGTGCCTAAACAACGTCGACGACGACGGCGACGGCGCCGTCAACGATGGTTGTCCGCCGGTCGGGGACGTCGTCCTCAACTTCCACGTCGAGCGGACACCCGACTACGGACCGCTCGTCGCGCGCGGGACGCTCACCGACTCGACGCCGATCGCGATCGCGACCCTGCGCTCCACCTACATGCACGAGCTCGACTCGGCCCGCGGTTTCCTCCGCGTCAACAACCCGAACTTCATGACCGACGGCTACAACTCGTTCCGCCAGGCGATGGGGACGGGCGTCGACTACACCTTCAACTGGTTCTACATCGACGCCAAGGACATCGGGTACCAGCACTCCTGCAAGTGCCCACAGCGCGCGCAGGGCGTCGACCCGTACCTGCCCGTGTGGGGCACCGGGCAGTGGGACTGGCAAGGCTTCATCCCCTTCTCGGCGCAGCCCAACGACCTGAACCCGCCCGCGGGGTTCCTCACCTCGTGGAACAACAAGCAGGCGCCGCAGTTCAAGTCGAACGACCGCCAGTTCTCGTACGGTCCGGTCTTCCGCAATCAGATGCTCGTCACGCGGATCCAATCCGCCATCGCCGCCGGGCCCATCGACCGCGCCGACCTGGTGAACGCGATGGAGGACGCGGGAACCTGCGATCTTCGCGGGCAGGAGGACCTGCCGCTCCTGCTCCAGGTCCTCGGTCCGACGGCGCCTGGGGGCGCCGACCCGCGCGCGCAGGAGATGCGCGACCGCCTCGCCGCCTGGGTGACCACGCAGACCCACCGGCGGGACTTCGACCACGACGGCGCGTACGACGATCCGCAATCCCCCGCGATCATCGACGCATGGTGGACACGACTGGCGCACGCCATGTTCGACGCGAACTCGGGGAACGCGATCGACAACCTCCACCTCGAGCTGGACGACGGCAACCGGCGGGGCCACATCGGGTCGGCCTTCGACGACGCCTTCTACAGCCACCCGAACAAAGACCTGCGCCAGGTGCTCGGGCTGGCCGTCACCGACCCCTGGTCGCGAACCTACTGCGGCAGCGGAGTCCTCGCCGACTGCCGCACGGCGCTCTGGAACGCCATGAGCCAGGCGGCCGCCGATCTCGAGACGGAGTTCATGAGTCCCAACGTCGCGGACTGGCAACGCCAGGTCGCCGACGATGCCATCCAGCACACCACGGTCGGCGTCACCGGCGTGCCCGCCATCGCCTGGATCAACCGGCCGACCTTCCAGCAGGTGGTGCAGATCCCCGCCACCGATCACTTCAAGTGCTACCGGGTGCGGAGCGGGACGGCCTTCTCCCCCGTCACCGTCACGCTCACCGACCAGTTCGGGACGCGATCCTCGACGCTCCAGCGTCCCGACTCGATCTGCAACCCCGTGGACAAGAACGGCGAGGGGATCGCGGATCCGGCGACGCACCTCGCCTGCTACCGGCTGCGCGACGCGGCGGGGCACCTGGGTGCACCGCGCGTGTCGATGACGGATCAATTCGGCAACGAGGCTCTCACCTTGACGAGCGCCCGCACGCTCTGTCTCCCCTCCACGCTGGACGGCGTGCCCTCGGGGCTCTCGATCGATCGCTTCCGCTGCTACACAGCGGCGCGGCCGACACCGCGCTTCGCCAAGCGCCCCGTGATGCTCAGCGACGTCTTCGACACCAAGAACACGACGCTCATGCGGCCAGAGCTCGTCTGTGATGCCGTCGACGAGAACGGCCTCGGCGTGCGGGACGGGAGCGCGCGACTCGTCTGCCACAAGATCCGCGACGTCGCCGGGCAGACCCGCTTCGCGCCCCACGACGCGACGGTCGCGAACGAGCTGGGCAGCACTGCCCTGACGGCGATCAAGCCGAGCGCGCTCTGCCTCCCCGCCGCCCAGCAGTAGGCGTCGAGCAGAAACGGAAGGGCCGCCGGAGTTCCCTCCGGCGGCCTCCCGCGATCAGGCTCCCCGGGCCGGACTCGAACCAGCGACCAATCGGTTACACCTGGTCCCACCGTTTCCGATGGGGGTGGACTATCTCATCACCGTGGGCCGAGTGGCCTGTAGGTGGCGGGCGCTCGTGGGGAGGTTATTCTTCCGTCACTCCCTAGTCTCTGCACCTTCCCTCCGCCCTCTATGTCGGGGGGCTTGGCTCAGGGTTACCATATGCACCGCGCCGCACGTAGGCTTCCCTGAATTCACCCGCTTTTCACTCACCGGTTTCCCGGTGAGGCTGCGCTGACGGGCACAGCCGATCGCTCTACCGACTGAGCTACCGGGGAACGCGACGGCTTATAGCGAAGGGGGCCATGGGCTGCAAACCTCGCGGCGAGCAGCTCCACCGCCAGCCGCCTCACATCTCGCGGCGTCCCTCGAGCGCTCGTCCGACGGTCATCACGTCGACGTACTCCAGGTCGCCTCCCACCGGGACACCGTGCGCGATCCGCGTCACCCGGGGCCCGAGGGGCTTGATGAGCTTCGCCAGGTAGAGCGCCGTCGCCTCGCCCTCGGCGGTCGGATTGGTGGCCAGGATCACCTCGCGCACCGTGCCCTCCCGGAGCCGGGCGATGAGCGGCTGGATCTTGAGCTCGTCGGGGCCTATCCCGTCGAGCGGCGCGAGCGTCCCGTGCAGCACGTGATAGCGCCCGCGGAACTCCCGTGCCCGCTCCACCGCCAGCAGATCAGGTGGCTCCTCCACCACGCAGATCATCTCGGCGCTGCGCTGCGGGTCGGTGCAGATCGGGCAGGGATCCGCCTCGGTCAGCGCGAAGCATACCGAGCAGAGCCGGGTCTCGTCCTTCACCGCGACGATCGCCGAGGCCAGCGCCTGGGCGTACTCGCGGTCGGCGCGCAGGATCCAGAAGGCGAGGCGGCCGGCCGTCTTCTCGCCGATGCCCGGCAGACGCGTCAGGTGCTGGACGAGCCGGCCCATCGACGGGGTGAGCGCCATCAGGGCATACCGGGAAGCTTGATGCCGAGGCCTCCCGTCAGCTTGCCCATCTCGTCGGCCGTCATCTTCTGCGCCGCACGGATGCCCTCGTTCACGGCCGCGACGACCAGGTCCTGCAGCATCTCCAGGTCGCGGCCATCGAGCAGCGACGGATCGATCCGGATCTGGACCACCTCGAGCTTGCCGTTCACCACCGCCGTCACCATGCCGCCGCCCGCGCTCGCCTCGACCGTGCGCCCGGCAAGCTCCTGCTGCACGCTGGTGAGCTTCTCCTGGAGCTGCTGCGCCTGGCGGAAGAGGCCACTCAGATCGAAGGGCTTATCCATGACGCCTCACGAGCGGGGCTCGCGCACTCCCCGCACCTCGGCTCCGAAGATCTCGACCGCCGCCTGCACGAGTGGATCGCCCAGGCGTTCCTCGGTGCGCCGGCGCGCCTGGGCGAGTGGCGCCGATCCCGCGTGCTCGGCGGGGAGGGGTCCGATCTCGACCTTCATCTCGCGGCCGGCGACCTCGCCGGCAATCGTCCGTAGCTGCTCGAGCGTCTTGGCCCGGCCGAGCTCGCGTCGCATGGCCTCGTTCTCCAGGCCGATCCGCAACACGCCCGCGTCTTCGCCGACGACCTTGCCGGCCGCGAGTGCGAGGTAGAGCGAGACCTTCTCCTCGCGCACCCGGGTGAGGAAGCGCTCCCACAGGCCCTCTCCCTCGCCCGCGCCTTCCCGAGGTGCGCGCGCGGAGGGAGCTTTCGACGTGGCGCGCGCCGACGGCGGAGCCGACGCGGCAGGGGCCGCGGGGGCCGCAGTGCCTCCCGCTCCGAGCGCCTCCAGGCGGCGAAGAATGTCCTCCACCGGAAGCAGCGGCGGGAGCGTGGCGAGCCGGAGCACGCACATCTCGAGCACCAGCCGGGGTTCGACCGTTCGCGCCGGGGCGGAGAGGGCTTCGTCCGCGTCGAGCAGCAGCCGGAAGAAGCGTTGCAGATCGTCCGCCGATCGTTGCTCGGCCTGCGTCGCCAGCGATTCCGCCTCGGCCTGGGGCAGGTCGGCCACCAGCTGGCGGTCTCCCGTCGTGCGCAGGACGGCCAGGTTGCGGAAGTGCTCGAGGAGATCGCGGCAGAAGCGTTGCGCGTCGTATCCGTGGGTATGAAGCTCGCGCAGGTGGCGGACACACGCCGCCGCATCACTCGCCAGGACCGCGTCCGTCACCTCCACCACCAGCCGTCGGTCGGCCGCGCCGAGCACCTCGCGGACGGCGGCATCGTCGGCCCCCTGCCCGGCCGTCGTGAGCACCTGGTCGAGAAGCGACTGGGCGTCGCGCAGGCTCCCTTCCGCCTCGCGCGCGACGAGCGCCAGCGCGGCATCCGAGAGCGCGATCTTCTCGGCGTCGACCGTCTTGCGGAGATGTGCGCGGAGCTCCCCCAGGCCGATCCGGCGCAGGTCGTAGCGCTGGCAGCGCGACAGGACCGTCGACAGCACCTTGTGGGGGTCGGTGGTC
>DATILR010000245.1:0-2155 GCA_035476275.1 Binatus sp. (SeqCode)
AGACGGGGGACCCCTCGAAAATGGTGGTGGTCCTGCAGCAGATGGGAAACAACGTGACGGGGACCCTCAGCGGGGCCGGCACTGTTGATGGCCCTATCGAGGGCACGGTGCAGGGCAAGACCATCCAGCTGAGAGAGCGCAATGGATTTCGCGGGACTCCGCAGCTGAACCTGAGCTGCGAGCAGATTTCCGGGCCCCTGTACGACGGGACCACCGTCAACCTTCGCCGCATTCCGTAATCGCCAGCAATCCACGGGCTCGAGAGCATTCCCCTCTCGGGCCCGTGCTCGCCCGCTGTAGCCAGGGCTAGTCATAGCCGAGGCCTCCCAAGAAGCACTGCAGCTTCTTCGCCGCCGCATCGCGCTCGGCCTCGATGCTCACGAGCATGACCCGGTACTTGTCCCACCAGCCCTCGAACGCGCCAACGACCTGTTGTTGGTGTCCCGGACGTCCCCTTGGGCGGCATGGCTACGGGCCATCGGCGCCCGTCGTCTCACTTCCCCTTCGGCCCGCGCGGGTCCACGGTGTCGGGGAGGCACAGGAAGCGGTATGTGCGGTATGTGTTGGTCCAACCCGTCGACGCAGCCGCTCAGTCGCCCGGCGCGAGCGCCGCTGCCCGCGGCGCGACGGCGCGCAGCTCGTCGGGCAACGCGGCCTGGCTCGCCTTCTGGCGACCGAGCGCCGCGTACAGATAGCGGGTCTGGTCGCGGATGTGAACGTAGAAGCCCATCATGCGCATCATCTGCTCGAGCACCATCGGCCCGCGCAGGGCCAGGCGGACCACGTTGCGCCAATACCGCCAACGCGTCTCGGGGTCGGCGGAGAGCGCCAGGCTGACGCGCCAGAACCCGAGCAGGTTGCGCCTCAGCTCCCAGAGCGACGGCCAGCGTGGCACGCTCGAGCCGAGCGCCAGCCCGGTGCGCAGCACGCGGTCGAAGTAGACCTGCGGGTCGTAGAGCGTGCGCACGACCGACTCGTACTCCTCGAAGATCTCCAGCCGGTCGCGCGTCGTGACGAAGTTGAGCCCGGCGAGCGTCTGGTCGACCACCTCGACCATGCTGCCCTCGGCGCGCGCGCTGCTCGCGGCCTCGGCCTCGGTGGACACGACCTTCCCAGTGAAGTCCATCAGCCGGCCCTCGCGCACCAGCCTGCGCGTCAGCTGAGTCGTCGGGAGCGCGACCAGCAGCCCCACCATCGCCAAGCAGATCCCCGACTCCTCCACGAGGCCGACCATCGCGCGGTCGGCACCCCGCTTCTCGCCGTCGAAGCCCATGATGAATCCGCCTGTGACGACGATCCCGTAGTCGTAGAGCTTGCGCACCCGCTCGACGATCGGGCGCATCGTGTTCTGGCGCTTCTGCGTCATGCGCAGCAGGTCGGGATCGGGCGTTTCGATGCCCATGAACACGAGGCGGAAGCCGGCGGCGCGCATCAGCCCGAGCAGCTCGTCGTCGTCGGCCAGGTTCATGGAGGCTTCGGTCGTGAAGAAGAACGGCCGCCCATGCCGCTCGCTCCAGGCGATCAGCGCCGGCAGCAGGAGCCGTTTCACGTCCCGCTTGTTGCCGATGAAGTTGTCGTCCACGATATCGACCGCGCCGGAGTAGCCGAGCTCGCGCAGCCGGTCCAGCTCCCCCAGCAGCTGCTCGGCGGTCTTGGTGCGAGGGACGCGCCCGAACAGCTCGATGATGTCGCAGAACTCGCAGTTGAAGGGGCAGCCGCGCGAATACTGCACCCCGATCTGCGCGTAGCAACCGAAGTTGAGCAGGTCGTAGCGGGGCACGGGCGTGCGGGTGACGTCCGGCTTCTCCCGCTCGCGGAAGACGCCGCGCGGCTCACCCGCGCGCCAGCTCTCCAGCCAGACCGGGATCGCGGACTCGCCCTCGCCCAGGACGCGCGCGTCGGCGGCCGCGTAGACGTCGGGCTGGCTGGTCGGATCCGAGCCCCCCACGGCCACGAACTTGCCGTCGCGCCGGGCGCGCTCGATCACCGCGAGCATCCCCGCCTGCTGCGGCAGCATGCCCCCCACGCACACCAGGTCCGCCCACGCCCAGTCCTCCTCGGAGAAGGGCCGCGTGTTCAGGTCGAGGAGGCGGAACTGCCAGTGCTGGGGGAGGAGCGCGGCGACGGTGAGCAGGCCGAGGGGAGGCGAGGGCGT
>DATILR010000246.1:0-4526 GCA_035476275.1 Binatus sp. (SeqCode)
GCCGTCGTCGAGGAAGGCGCCGACCCGATCACCGCGATTCCCCCACATCATTCCTCCACCAACCCCGCAGGCATCCACGTCTCGAACACATTTCCGCGCATGGCGCCCTCGCTGGCTTTCCGGGAGCTACGCATCCGTGCATTCGCGAGGCTGCAAGCGGAATGCCCACCCGAACCCCGTCGCCACGCGGGGCATTGCGGCGCTTCGCACCACTCCGTGCACGATTCGGCGGGAAGATGGCGGTGCCTGTCCCTCGCTCTTCCGTGCAGTGCGCCACACCGAACGCCGCCGCGCCCAGCGCGGCGGCACCACCGAACGGTCCGTGCGCGGGGGGGCGGCCGCCGGCGCGGCGACCGCAGCGCCCGCGCGCGCCCGCCTAGACGTCTAGCGTTGCCCGCGCTCGAGGTAGCGCTGGCTGAACAGGTCCGCGTCGAGATTCTGGTTGAATTGCACGTCGTCGATGTCGATCACCGTCTTGGTCCCGGAGCCGGGCGTTTCCACCTCGATGTGCTCTGGCGTCGGAATCGGGCCGATCGCGCGCACCTCGCTCTGATCGAGGCGCTTCTTGGGCGCGTCGCCGTCCTCGTAGAACTCGAGGCGGCGGGGCACGAGGTCGTCCGTTCCGAGCCAGAGGACGATCCGGTGGTAGCCGATGTCCTCGCGCTGGGGCGTGAGCTCGATCACGTGGGTCGTCACGCCGCTGAGCGTCTCGTCGGCGCGCAACTTCGAGGTGGCGTCGGCCTCCGACCAGGAGGGCATCTCCTGGAGCAGGTCCAGGTCGTGGTAGCTGAGATCCGTGCCGACGAAGCTCTCGTTGCGCGTGCGCGCGGTGATTTGTCGCACCCGCTGCAGCTCCGGGAGGTAGAGCCACTGGTCGGCCGGCCGCCCCGTGTGCGTGAAGGCGAGAAACCCGGTGCCCTTCACCTCGGCCGGCGTGAGGAAGAAGAGGATCGTCTTCCGCTCGTCGCCGGACTCACGGCGGTCATAGACCTCGAGCTCGCGAACCCGCTCACCACCCCGGTGGTCGATGATGCGCATCTTCATCCGCTGATGCCGATCGTTCCAGTGCTGCGTCGTGTCCTCGAGCGCCTTCCGCCGATCGAGAATCTGCCGCGCCGTCTCCGCCGCCACCCCGGCGCGCGCGCAAGCGACGACGAGAACGAACGCCGCGATCCGCAAGGTCATCCGCCCGCGTGCATAGCAAGGTGCGCCCCGCCAGCACAAATGCAAACGATGGAGGCGGCGTCCGCGTGTCCAGGCCGGGACGCACGCACGGCAATAAGCCTTGCGCGCGCCTCTAGCACGGTGCGATCCCGGGGTCAGGATGCACGGCATCATGGCGGGTCAGATGCGGTGGACGCGCGACTCCCGCTCGCGTGCGGCCGGTGGCGGGGACGGCCTGCTCACCGCGGTCGCCGGCCCACCCTGCCGCTGGAGCCAGGCGAGGCCCCGGTACATGTACTGCAGGCCGGCCGAGGCCGTGACGGCGCCGCTCAGCAGGAAGACCAGCTCCTTCACCGCGGGAGCAACGAGGCCTGGACGCGTGAGCGAGACGAGCACGATTGCCACCGACGCCAGCTGCAGGAACGTCGAGAGCTTGCCCCCCCAGGTCGGCTGCACCTCCATCGTCTCGCGGGTGACCATGAAGAGGAGGAAGAAGCCGAGCACGATGATGACGTCGCGCGAGATGACGAGCACCACGAGCCAGCGCGGCACCTCGTGCATGAACCCGAGGGCGATGAAGGCCGAGACGAGGAGGAGCTTGTCGGCGGCGGGATCGAGATAGGCGCCGAAGGTCGTCTTGGTCTTCGTGAGGCGTGCGATCGCGCCGTCGAGCCCGTCGGTCACGCCGGCGGCGACGAAGATACCGAGCGCCTCGGGATAGCGGAGATCCTCGAGGAAGATGAGGAAGACGGGGATGGCGATGATGCGGAGGAGCGTGAGGAGGTTCGGGATGGTGAGGACGTTCAGCACGGCTGCTCCTCCGCCTCGGGCAGGCGCTTGCGGAGCTGCCCCGCGACCTTGGGGGGCACGAGCGCTGTCACCGTGACCATGCCGTCCCGGTAGTACTCCTCCACCACGCGTCCCGCCCGCCGGAGCCAGGCGAGCACGTCCCCCCGCCCGGTGGGGAACGCGCAGCGCACCCGCTCGAGCCCGCGCGTGAGCCGCGTCTCGATGGTCGCGAGGAGCTCGGGGAGCCCGTCCCCGGAGTGGGCCGAGATCGAGACCGCGTCGGGATCCGCCGCGGGTGGGGGCGTCCCCGCGGCCAGGAGGTCGATCTTGTTGAGCACGCACACCACCGGCCGCTCGCCCGCGCCGATCTCGTTCAGCACCGTGTCCACCACGCGGCGCTGCTCGGGCCAGGCGGGATGCGCGGCGTCGATCAGGTGGAGGAGGAGGTCCGCCTCGCGCACCTCCTCGAGCGTGCTCTTGAAGGCCTGCACGAGCTGGTGCGGGAGCTTGTGGATGAAGCCGACCGTGTCGGCAAGGAGCACCGTCAGGCCGCCCGGGAGACGGAGGCGCCGGACCGTCGGATCGAGCGTCGCGAAGAGCCGGTCCTCGACCAGGACGCCGGCGTGGGTGAGGGCGTTCATGAGCGTCGACTTCCCGGCGTTGGTGTAGCCGACCAGCGCCACGGTCGGAAACGGCACGGCCTCGCGCTCCAGGCGGTGGAGGCCGCGCGTCCGCTCCACGTCACGCAGACGGCGCCGGAGCTGGGCGATGCGTTCGCGGATGCGGCGCCGGTCGACCTCGAGCTGCGTCTCGCCGGGACCGCGCGTGCCCACCCCGCCGCCCAGTCGCGACAGATGCGTCCACTGGCGCGTCAGCCGGGGCAGCAGGTACTGGAGCTGC
Organism: Binatus sp. (SeqCode); assembly: GCA_035476275.1. GTDB lineage: Bacteria > Desulfobacterota > Binatia > DP-6 > DP-6 > DP-23. The sequence goes on from DATILR010000246.1 coordinate 2,854, forward strand.
GCCAGCTCGACCTGCATCTTGCCGTCCAGGCTCCGGGCACGCTGCGCGAAGATGTCGAGGATGAGCGCGCTCCGGTCGATGACTTTCCGGTCGCAAGCCTTTTCCAGATTTCGCTGCTGAGCGGGCGAGAGCGGGTCGTCGAAGATGATGACGTCGGCCTTGGCGGAGGTGGCGAGGCTCCGGATCTCGTCGACCTTCCCCTGCCCGACGAACGTGGCCGGGTGGATGCGGCGGAGCGGCTGCGCCGTCTTGGCGGCGACCGCCACACCCGCGGTCTCGGCCAGCCGGCCGAGCTCGACGAGCGAGTCCGCGGCCCGCAGGATGGTCGGCCCGGGCCGCGCCACGCCGACGAGAACGGCCCGCTCCTTCGCGCGGGCGGTGCTGTGCGTGCGTCCGCTCACCGAAAGGTCAGCGCCCCTCCCCCGAGAAGGTCCTCGACAGCATTGACGATCTCCCCCGTCGCCGCAACCCGGAAGGCGGAGGGAAGCGCGAGCACGGTCTCGCTCTCGTCGGGCGCGACCAGATGAAGGAACGCCTCGCAGGGGCCGGGATGGGATGCGAGCAGGGTACGCAGTGTCTCCAGGCCGTCGCGCCCGACGCGCTCCAGCGGTACGCGCAGATGGACCTGGCGGATCGCGTCGGCACACGCCCGGGCGAGCGGCGTGATCTCCTCCGCGATCACCTGCCGACGGTCGTCCGAGACCTCGAGCCCGCCGGCGACGACCACCGGCGCACCGCTCTGCACCACGGTTTCGTGCTTCCGGTACGTGTCGGGCCACGCGATCACCTCGATCACGCCTTCCTTGTCCTCCAGGAGGAAGGTCGCGTAGCGATCGCCCTTCTTGCTGTTCTTCAGCCGGAGCGTGTGGATGACGCCGCCGAGCGTGACCCGCGGGCGCGCGTCGGGTCGGCCGTTGCGGGGCGCGGCCGAGGTGTCGACGGGGCGTTGGCGGAGCGTGGCGGTCGTGGTGGCGGTGACGCGCTTCAGATCCTTCAGGTACCGGTCGAGCGGATGGCCGGTGATGAAGACACCGATCGTCTCCCGCTCGGCGTGCAGCTCCTCGTCGGGATCCCAAGCCGCCTGCGCGGCGAGCGGGGGCGGCGGGCCGTCCGCGGCGGCGCCGAAGAGCCCGATCTGCGACGAGGCACGCTCCTCGGCGCGGCTGGTCGCCCAGCGCATCACATCGTCGAGGCTCGCGAGGAGCTGGGCCCGGTTACGCTCCACGGAATCGAAGGCGCCGCACTTGATGAGGCTCTCCGCGACGCGGCGGTTCACGAGCTGGCTCCGCACGCGGAGGCAGAAGTCGTGCAGGCTGGTGAACGGCCCCTCCTCGCGCGCCGCCACGATCGTCTCGATCGCCTTGGCGCCGAGCCCCTTCACGGCCCCCAGCCCGAAGCGGATCGTGCCCCCGGCGGCGGTGAAATCGGCGTGGCTCTGGTTCACGTCGGGCGGCAGGACCGGGATGTTCCGCTCCCGGCACTCGGCCATGTTCTTGTAGGTGCTGTCGATGTCGCCCGCCTCGAGCGAGAGGAGGCCGGCCATGAACTCCGTCGGGTAGTGTGCCTTCAGGTAGGCGGTCTGGTAGGTGATGAGCGCATAGGCCGCGGAGTGGCTCTTGTTGAAGCCGTAGGCCGCGAAGGTCTCCATCTGGTCGAAGATCTCGGCGGCGACG
>DATILR010000247.1:0-21251 GCA_035476275.1 Binatus sp. (SeqCode)
TCGTGATCGTGAAGCCGTAGACGATGGGCAGGTAGTGGTGCGCCGCCCGCTCGGCGATGTGCGCCGCGGGCAGCCAGGAGATCACGCGCGTGCCCTCTTCGAAGCGGACGAGGGACTGGGTCGCGCGGGCGCAGGCGATGATGTTCCGGTGCGTGAGCTGGACGCCCTTGGGGGGCCCGGTGGTGCCCGAGGTGTAGATGAGGGTCAGGAGGTCGTCCGGCGTCACGGCGCGCCACGCCGCCTCGACGTCGAACCCCGGCTGGGAGCCCTCGACCTCCGCGAGCGGGGTCGTTCCCGCCGGCGCCTCACCCCCGACGACGATCAGGTGCTCGAGCGCCGGGAGGCTCCGCCGCGCGGCGAGCATCGCGGGAAGGAACGCGGGCTCGACGACGGCGATCCGGGCGCCGGCGTCGCCGACCACGTAGGCGATCTGATCGGGCGGGAGGGTCTGGTAGACCGAGAAGGGGGTGGCGCCCAGCATCGTCGCGGCGAGGTCGACGACGTGGAACTCGGGGCGGTTGGACAGCATGATCGCGCAGGTGTCGCCGCGCTTCAGGCCAAGGCGGGCGAGCCCGCCGGCCAGCGCATCGACCCGCGCCGCCAGGGCGGCCCAGGTGAGGGAGACGGCGTCGTCGATCGTGCGGACCGCCACCCGATCGGGGCAGCGCGCGACCGTGTCGCGGAAGGCCTGCGTCAGCGTCGTGGCCCCGGAATCCACGACGCCTCGCTACCTCAGCCGCCCCGTGGGCGGCAAGATGGGCTCAGACGAGCGCGAGGGGCGCGGCGGCGTCTAGCCCTGGGCGCTGACCGGAACCGTCGACGTGCAGGAGCCGTACTGCTCGAGAAACGCCCGGTGGACGGAGCGTCCCATGTGGCGATGGAGGCGGCAGAATTTCCACTCCGGTCCGAAGAAGAAGAGCCGGAACTGGCAGCCGCAGAGGAAGTTGGCGCCCGTTCCGATGGCCCCCCGGACCAGAGCCGCGCCGGCCCACTGAATTCCCAGCATGGGGGGAGGCGAGTCCAAGAATCGGACCAGCCGTTAGGCCCCGAGATCTCCGCCTTTCCGGCCCGGCGGCTGCGCCATCCGTGACCCCGGCGAGGCCCCGGTGGCGCATGTGACACGATCCGCTGCCAGGGGCGGGTGGGGGCTCTCAGGCGTCCGCCACTCGCGGCTTCACGGCGAGCACGCAGTAGTTCATGCCCGTGAGCCGCAGGAGCGGTACTCCCCGGTCGGCGAGCCGCTGCAACCGCTGATGGAGCTGGACGTTCCGGGCGTCCCGGAAGAGCCTGAAGCCGAGGAAGGAGAAGGGACCGAAGCCGATCGTGCGGCTCTGCTGCTTCTCCAGCCCGACCGTGCGGATCAGCTGATCGAGTCTCGACGGGTAGTGGACGTCGGGCAGGACCCCGAGCGGGCGCTGGCCGACGCGCCCGAGTATCTTCTTCAGCTCCCGCTTGAATGGATAGACCACCACCGGGTTGTAACGAGGGTCGAGGATGAAGTTCAGCCGGGCTCGGTTGTCGGTCGTGATGACGAGCGAGCCCCCCGGCCGGAGGACCCGCGCGATCTCCTGCAGCGCCCGCTCGGGCGAGTGCAGCCAGGGAATGACGCCGAGCGCGACGACCGCGGCGTACGATCCGTCGGGCGCCGAGAGGCTGTGGACGTCTTCCACGCGCGCCGCGACCGCGTCCGCGAGGCCAGCATCGGCGAGCCGTGCGTGCGTCGAGGCGATCATCGCCGCGCTCGAGTCGATGCTCTCGACCCGATAGCCACGCGCGGCGAGGGCGACGGTCAGGAAGCCGGCGCCGCAGCCGATCTCGAGCACGCGGGAGCCGGCGGGCAGGTGCAGGGAGTCGATCCACGCCAGCGCTCCGTCGTGACGTGCCTGGTAGACGGCGGCGGCGAAGCTGTCGTCGCCGTAGACGTCGCGCCAGTAGGACCACGAGGATTCGAAGACGTCCTCCACCAGGTTCTGGACGCGCGCGTCGACCTGCTGCATCGGAGCTCTCATTGCTTGCGCGATGGCCGCCGTCGCAGCTTCGTACGGAGACCAAATCCCGTCAAGGGGAGGCGTGGCCTCCAGCCCTTGACGTGCGCGCCGTCGGTCGATACGCGCCGAGGGGCGATTGCCATCGAGGAGAGATCGTGCCCTGGAAGCCCGCGCCCCCGGAGCTCGTGAGCCTGTTCGACCGCATCGTGCCGACGGATCCCGCGATCGAGCGCCGAAAGATGTTCGGCTACCCGGCGGCCTTCACGAACGGCAACATGTTCGCCGGCCTGCATGAGGATCGTCTCGTCCTCCGGCTCGGCGACGAGGCGATCACCGAGATCAAGCGGCGGGGCGCGAAGGACTTCGAGCCCATGCCGGGGCGCGCCATGAAGGGATGGGTCGTCGTCCCGCAGGAGATACTGGCCAGCGTCGGGCTCACGGAGGGGTGGATCAGCCGCGCCTTCCGTCACGTGTCGGACATGCCGCGCAAGGCGCGGAAGCCGAAAGCGAAGGCGAAGAAGGGGGTGACGGGCCGCCGCGCGCGATAGCTCCTCCGGCGCCGCGCTACCAGGCCAGCTCGCCCGGGAGGAACTCCGCGATCAGGTTCTCGTAGTAGGGACGCACGGCCGCCGGATCCGGGCGATCGTCGCCCTTCGAGTAGAGATCGAAGCTGCTGAACGTCCTTACCCAGGCGAGCATCTGCCGGTCGCACTCGTTCATGAGGTAGTCGTACGCACCTTCCCGGTGGGCGGCGTAGAACGAATGGTACCGGATGACGTACAGCGCCTCGGCGGGGAGATGGTTCCTGACGACGTGGTAGAGGTACTCGTCGTGCCCCCACGACATGAGGACGTTGTCGAGACCGATGCCCTCCTCGTAGATCCCGAGCCGCGTCCGGTAGGCGGGAACGCGCTCGTCGGGATTGGCCGCGAAGAGCTCGTGGTACACCACCCTCTCGGAAAACTGGCAGCCCACCGGAAACGTGTCACCCACGACCGCCCACTGGGGCTCGCCGAAGAGGCAGAGGATCTTCCCGAGGTCGTGGATCAGGGCCGTCAGGACGAGCCAGCGGGGCTGCCCCGCGCGCCGGACGGCCTCCGCGGTCTGCAGCAGGTGCTCGAGCTGCGAGAGCTCGGTGTCGGGGTCGCTGTCGTCGACCAGGCGATCGAGGTATTCCATCGCCTCCCAGACGGCCATCCTGCGGCGGTCGAGCGAGAGGAACTCGCGTCGCTTCGCCTCCCCGAATGCGACGGTCTGCTCGCGGTGCTGCAGCCGGTAGAGCTCGCGCACGCGGGGCCGCGTGTCGCGGGTGTAGTCACGGAAGTCGCGGGAGGCCGGATTCTGGTAGACTCGCGGCGGCATGCGATCGCTCACGGCCATAGCGTATGCCCGCGCCGGACTCCTCGGCAACCCGTCCGACATCTACGGCGGGCGCGTCATCGCGTTCACCTTCCGGAACTTCTCGGCGCGCGTGCTCGTCGAGCGGGCGGAACGCGTCGTACTCGGAAGCGAGGTGTCGACGGATGACCTGCGTGAGGCGGTCGCCGTCGGCATGGCCGCACGACGCGGTGAAGGTGCGCTGCTCGCCGCCGCGCTGAAGCAGCTCACGGCTCATGCGCCCCAGCTTCTGGACCTTCGGGGGAGCGATGCGCGCCTCGGCTTCCGCGTCACGGTCACCACCGACATCCCCCGGCAGGTCGGTCTGGCGGGATCGAGCGCCATTGTCGTCGCAGCCCTGCGGGCCCTGGCGGGCTGGTTCGGTCTCGCGCTCGACAGCGCGACGCTGGCGGAGCTGGCCCTGCGAGCCGAGCGCGACGAGCTCGCCATCACTGCCGGGCCCATGGATCGCGTCGCCCAGGCGGAGGAAGGATTGCTCTACATCGACTGTCGGCCGCCGGGCTCGACCGTGCCACTAGCGGTGCAGCTCCTTCCGCCGCTCTTCGTCGCATGGGACCTGACGCCGGGGGTGCCCTCCGGGGTGCTCCACGAGGCGGTGCGCGCCCGCTGGCAGGCCGGAGACCCCGTGGTGCGAGCAGCCGTCGACGCCCTCGCCGCGCTGGCCGACGAGGGACTCGCGGCCTTGCGGGCGGGGGACGTCGCCCGGCTCGGCCGGCTCATCGACCGGAACTTCGCCGTGCGCGCCTCCGTCTGGCTGCACGGCGACCGGGACGAGGCACTGGTGGAGATCGGACGGCGTCGGGGCGCGGCGGTCAAGCTCTGCGGCTCGGGCGGTGCCGTGGTCGGGATGATCCGTGCGGAGGCGGAGTACGGCCGTCTCGAGGCGGCGTATCGGGAGGCAGGCTGCGGGATCCTCCGCCCCGACGTCGCCATCCGCTAGCGCGCTAGGACGCCTGGCGTCGCGTCCCGTTGGGCGCGCGGGTCGTTCGCTCGAGGACGAGCCGGTCGAGCGTCGTGCGCAGGCGCAGGAGCGAGCACGGCTTCGCGAGATATGCGGCGCACGGGCGCACGCCGGGCGGGGGCGTCGGACCAGCAGCGGTCAGGACGACGACCGGCACGTCGGCGAGCTCCGCGTCCTCCTGCAGCGAGCGGATCAGGTTCCAGCCGCTGTCGCGCCCGAGCGTGAGGTCGACCACGAGCACCGCGGGGTGGGTCCGCCGTGCCTGCGCGAGGGCGTCCACCCCGTTGGCGGCGGTGAGAACGGCGTAATCCGCCCGCAGCGCCTGTTCGGTCATCCAGCGCGCGTCGGCGTCGTCGTCCACGATCAGGACGCGAGCGCGGGGCAGGTCACGGCCGGGCAAGGGAGGCCACCTGCACGCTCGGGAGGTTCTCCGACAGCACCAGGAAGAACGTCGCCCCCTCGCCTGGGCGGCTGTCGACCTGGATGCGCGTTCCCAGGAGACGGGCGAGGTACTGCGCCAGCGCGAGACCGAGGCCCACGCCCGACGCGGAGGAGCCGTCGTCGGCCGCGCCGCGGTAGAAGGGCTCGAAGATGCGCTCCTGCTCGGCGAGCGGAATCCCGACCCCCGTGTCGTGGACGGCGAAGGTCATGCTCGCGTCGCGACGCGTCGCGCGGAGCTCGACCAGACCGCCCGGCGTGTACTTGACGGCATTGATGGCGAGGTTGGTGAGGATATGGCGGAGCTTCTCCGGATCCGTCATCACCCACTCGGCACCGGGCTCGACACGCGCCGCGAGCCGGAGCGGCCGATTCCCGACGAGCGGCAGGGACAGCTCGAGCACCTGCTCGTAGAGTTCCGCGACGTCGACCCGCTCGCGCCGTACCGCGGGGGCGGCGCGCTCGAGACGGGAGAGCTCGAGGAGGTCACTCGTCATGCCAACGAGCAGCCGCGTCTGCCGCGTGAGGCGTTCGACACACGCCTGGCCCAGCTCGTCGACGTGATTGCCCAGCAGCTCGACGGTGCCGGAGATGACGTGCAGCGGGGCGCGGAACTCGTGGGCGACGTGCGCGAGCCGGCTGGCCTTGTCGCGCTCCGCCTGCACGGCCGCCCCATGCAGTTTCGCCACCCGCAGCCCCCTCGCCACCTCGCGCGCCAGGTGCTCGAGCGATGTCCGGCACGACGGCTCGAAGGGCCGCGGGTCGTGACGGAAGACCACCAACGCGCACTCCGAATCCGGAACCGGGACGGCGAGCTGGGCGCGGGCGCCCACCGCGACGAGCAGCGGTTCCTGGTCGCGCGGCGTGCCGTTTGTCCCGCCGTCGTCCGCGGGCGGGAGAGGTTCCCACGCGCCCTGCGCGAACACGGCCGCCGCGCACCACCGCATGCGGTCCAGGGTCGCGACGCAGCCGCCGTCGGCCGCCGTCAGGGCGACGCCCGCCTCGACCCCCCGGCGCAGGACGGCCGCGGGGTCGAGGTCCCCCGTGAGGCTGCGCGAGAGATCGGCGAGCCGTTCGATGTGGTCCACCCGATCGCACAGGCGGCGGGCCGCGCGGCCGATCACCGTACCGGTGAGGCCGAGAGTCAGGTAGGTCGCCAGCATCGGAGCCGCCGACATGCCTTCGTAGCGGGGCGCCGCCAGCCCGTGGATGATCGTGCCGACTACCGCCAGCACGACGCCGCCGGGGAGGTCGAGGGCATAGGAGCTGAGCGCGATCAGGATCACGTAGCCGAGCGGCGAGCCGGCCGGCCACGTGGCGTCGATCACGGCCAGGAGCGCGAGCGTCGCTCCGCCGAGCAGGACCCCCCCGGACGAGAGTCTGCCGCGTTCGCCGACCCCGAGGGCGGGAGATCTTTCCAGAGATCGTAGCAAGGCTGTGGCGGGGTCGGAGAGCAAAAAGGGTGCCCTGAAGGCATGAAAGAAATCCGACTCGCACGCAGGTCTGGTACTGCAGGGCTGCACGATCTCGCAGGGGCGCGGTGCCACGGTCCTGGCCCATGCGCCGCTGAATGCCCGCCGCGCTGCGCCGTGGGCCGCGCTGTACCGCGCGGTTGGACGGCCATGGCTGGGGGGAATCTTTCCTGACGTGTCAGGAAGGCCGCTGGTCGTGCTAATATCTTCCCGTCAGCCGGGATGGACAACTAAACGGGTGCCGGAAAGCGAGCTAGCTAGGCGCGGGCGACCGCCGCGCTCCGTCGGGTCCCCGGCGGCATGACGTCGTCACAGCTGGTGGTGGCCTCGCTCAGCGTGGCGGTGGGGGCCTGCCTGCAGAGCTCGGTCGGCTTCGGGTTGAACCTGGTGGCGGCGCCCGTGTTGATCGCCGTCGACCACCGCCTCGTGCCGGGACCGGCGGCGCTCCTCTCGCTCGTCCTCACCATCCTGGTGGCGCACCGCGAGCGCGAGGCGATCGACGTACGCGGGGTGGGCTGGGCGCTCCTCGGACGGGTGCCGGGGACGGTGCTGGGCGCGCTCACCGTGGCCGTGCTCAGCGAGCGCGGACTCGACATCGGGTTCTCGGTGCTGCTCCTGGTGGCCGTCGCGCTCAGCGCTTCGGGCTATGCGCTGCCCCGCACGCCACCGACGCTGGTGGGAGTGGGGGCCTTGTCCGGGTTCATGGGCACGACCACCTCGATCGGCGGCCCCCCCATGAGCCTCATCTACCAGGACGAGGCGGGTTCGACGATCCGCGGAACGCTCGCTGGATTTCTCATGGTGGGCATTTCCCTCTCGCTCGTGTCGCTCGCGCTGGTGGGCCGCTTCGGAGCGGCAGAGGCGGAGGCGTCGGGCGCGTTGCTGCCGGCACTGCTGGTCGGCTTCGCACTGTCACGCTGGACGGCACCACGCCTCGATGGACGGCACACGCGAACGGCCGTGCTCGTCGTCTCCGCGGCCTCGGCCGTGGCCCTCCTGATCCGCGACCTTTTTTCGTACTGACCCCCGTCCACGCGTTCGCAGGGGCTCATGGCGCTCGCTGGATGCAGCATGGCGCCTGCGCCGTGGGCGCGCCGAGAAGCCCGGAAATGTCGAAATCTCCATCGCCAGTGCGCAATCGCGCACAGCGGGTTCGTCCGTAGGCTGTCCCTACGTATCGACGGACTGGCGGCATCATGATTGCTAATAGCCTTGTAAACCGTTCGCGCGACTTGGGCTTCATGAAGCGGCCGTTGCGGTCGGCTTCGGTTGCGAGAACGATAGGAGGGAAAGACATGCGAACTATCGTACACTGCCGCTCCGAGTGGTACCGTACGCCCATGCGGCGACGGGTGGGGATGGGGATGGCGGTCGGGTTGTTCCTCGCGGGCGCGGTCGGTGTCGGTGCCGACGTGACGCCTTCGAATGCGCCCGGCTCCTACGCGGTGCTGGGCTTCAAGAGCGTCACGCTGCGCTCGTTGGTCCGGGTGGACGCGGGCGACGTGGGCTGCGACCAGAAGAACTGCACGATCAGTCTCATGTCGCGCGCCAGCGTGAGCGGGGTGGTTGCGGCGGACCAAGTGCGCCTCGGGAACAAGGCGAGCGTCGGGCAGCTCTTCTGCACGACGCAGCTGAACGCGTCGTCGACCGCGTGTCAGCCGACGAACGTGCCGCTCATCAATTCGGCCGAGCTGCCGACCTTCACGGCGAATCCAGGGCAGGGCGCGATCCGCGTGCTGCCGCGGGCGAGCATGGGGCCGGTGGCCGCCGCGGCCTACCAGGACGTGGTCATCGGCGATCGCGGTGCCCTGACGCTTTCGGGCGGTGAGTATCAGTTCCGCTCGATCTCGATGGGGAAGAAGGCCCATCTCACGTGTCAGAATGCGTGTCAGATCATCGTGGCGGAACGCATCACCATGAAGGAATTCTCCGAGTTCGGCGGTCTCGACGCGCGCGACGTCGAGGTCGAGATCCAGGGTCATGGTTCGCGGGCGGCGTTCCGCGCCTTCCGCCGCTCCACGGTGAACGCGACCGTCTTTGCCCCGAACGGGGACGTGGTGCTCGGCGAGAGCGGCCACTACACGGGCGCGTTCATCGGCAACACGGTCTTCGTCTTCCAGAAGGCGCAGATCGTGGCGGCGAGCAGCCTCAGCAAGTAATCGTTTCGCGGCGGGAACGTCGGGGGGAGCCTTGACCGCTCCCCCCGACCCCCTCTAGTCTCCCCGGCATACGCGAACGCCAGGGCCACGATCTGCGGGGTCCGGCGCCGGCAGGACGTCGCTGGTGGACGAGGGGGGTCGATAATGAGCGGGCACACGGTGGCCCGCACACCGCCGGAGCCCGGGAACCTCCCAGGCCGGGCGGGTTCCCCGGACGACGAGCGTGCGATGGGTGCGCCGGCCGAGCCTGCGGCGCTGCTCGTGAACGTGAGCACGCTTCTCGCGGGATCGCTCGACTATCAGGCGACGCTGGAACAGCTCGCCCAGCTTGCCGTCCAGTCCCTCGCCGACTGGTGCATCATCGACATGGTCGACGAGGGCGAGAGCGCGTGCCGAAAAGCGGTCGCGCACCGGGACCCGGCGCAGGCCGACCTGGCACGGGAGATCGAGCGGTGGCCGCCCCGGGAAGGCGCGACCCCGTCGGCCCTCACCCGCGTCCTCCGGACCGGAACGTCCGGCTTCTATCCGGTCGCCTCCGTGGCCACGGATCTCGTGACGGAGACAGGCGAGCTCCGCCGCCGCTTCCTCGCGCTGGTGAGGCCGGTGTCGGTGATGATCGTCCCGCTCGCCGCGCGCGGGCGGACCCTCGGGGCGATCACCTTGGTGTCGACCGAGCCGGGCCGACGCTACGATCGTTCGGATCTCCTCCTCGCCGAGGAGCTCGCGCGGCGCGCCGCGCTCGCGGCCGACAACGCGTTACTCTACCGCGAGGCCCGCGGCGCGGAGCGACGCGCGGCCTTCCTCGCCGAGGCGAGCCGCATGCTCGCCGATTCGCTCGACTACACCACCACGCTGGAGAGCGTGGTCCGTCTGGCGGTCCCTTTTCTCGCCGACTGGTGTACCGCGCTTCTCATCCAGGATGATGGCTCCCTCCGGCAAGTCGCGGAGGCGCACGTCGATCCGGCCCGGCGCGAGCTCGTCCGGCGCCTCGGTGACGACGGGGAGCAAGCGGACGCGCCGTCGCCCCTGCGGAGGGCGATGCAGAAGGGCGGATCACAGCTGCTGCAGGAGATCTCCGACGAGCTGCTGCAGGACGTGTCGCGGACGGCCGAGCATCTGGAGGCGCTTCGCCAGCTGCGCCCGCACTCCGCCATGCTCGTTCCCCTGCTGGCGCGGGGACGGATGCTCGGCGGCCTCGCGTTCGTCGCGACCGACGCGCGTCCCGGCTACCATCCCGGCGATCTCGCGGTGGCGGAGGACCTGGCTCGCCGCGCAGCGCTCGCCCTCGACAATGCCCGGCTCTACCGGGAGGCGCAGGACGCGCGTCTGCTGGCCGAGGGAGCGAACCGTGCCAAGGACGAGTTTCTCTCGGTGGTGTCGCACGAGCTGCGCACCCCGCTCACGCCGATCCTCGCCTGGGCCCGCATGCTGCGGCGCGGCGGCTTCGAGCCAGGGGTGGCGGCGCGCGCGCTCGACGTCATCGAACGGAACGCCCGCTCGCAGGCGCAGCTGGTCGAGGATCTGCTCGACGTATCGCGCATCATTTCGGGAAAGCTCCGGTTGGAGGTCCGGTCCCTCGAGCTCGGCGGCGTGGTCGAGGCCGCCACCGAGGCGGCGCGCCCCGCGGCGGACGCCAAGGGCGTCCAGCTCGTGAGCCTCCTCGATCCGTCGAGCGGGCAGGTGGAGGGCGACGGGGAGCGACTCCGCCAGGTGGTGGCGAATCTCATCTCGAATGCCATCAAGTTCACGCCCAGCGGTGGGCGGGTGGAGGTGCGGCTCCGGCGCGTGGCGAGCAACGTCGTGCTGAGCGTGCTCGACTCCGGGAAGGGGATCGCACCCGAGTTCCTGCCCCATCTCTTCGAGCGCTTCCGGCAAGCGGATAGCTCCAGCACGCGCAGCTACGGCGGGCTCGGCGTCGGGCTGGCAATCGTGCGGCACGTCGTCCAGCTGCACGGCGGTGCGGTCCGGGCGACGAGCGACGGCGAGGGCCGGGGTGCGACCTTCATCGTGACGCTTCCGGCGCTCCCCGCCACCGACCCACGCCCGCCGGCCGGCGAGCCGATCGACCGCCTCGAGCCGACGACCTACCCGGCTCTCGAGGGTCTCCACGTGCTGGTAGTCGACGACGAGCCGGACACGTGCGACCTGCTCGCGACGCTGCTCTCGCGCTGCGGCGCCGAGACGCGCACCGCGTGCTCGGCGGCCGAGGCGCGGAACCTGTTCGGACGCTGGAAGGTGGACGTGCTCGTCTCCGACCTCGGCATGCCGGGAGAGGACGGCTTCGCGCTGCTCCGCGACCTGCGCTCGCGGGCCGGCGCGCGAGGCGACGCGCTCCCAGCGATTGCCCTGACGGCCTATGCACGAGCCGAGGATCGGGCGAAGGTTCTGGCGTCGGGCTTCGAGCGCCACGTGGTGAAGCCGATCGAGCCGTCGGAGCTGGTGAGCATCGTCGCCGACGTCGCGGGGCGGACCTGAGCCGCGGACTAGGCGGAAGACCCGCCGCGTTTCGCTGCGACCAGCATCGCCCCGCGTGCGGCCAGCAGGGTCACGAGCGGTCCCAGCTTGGGGGGCGAAGCCTCCAGGTCGGGCGGCACGCCGTGCGCCTCGAGGGCCTCGCTGCACACCGGCCCGATCGAGGTGACCACGGTGCGGTGGAGCGCCGCCACCAGAGCGGGAGGGTCGGCGGCAATCTGGAAGAGGTGTTCCACCTGGCCGGCGTTCGTGAACACGGCGACGTCCACGCGCCCGCCGCAGAGTGCGGCGGCCGCCTCCACCAGGGGGCCGGTATCGTCCGGCAGCGCCCAGCGATAGAGGGCGACGCGGAGCACGTCGAGGCCACGCTCTGCCAGCCCCTCGAGCAGCGCGGGGTTGGATGTACCGTATTCCTGCACCGCCACGCGTGCTCCGGGAGACAGCCGGAGCCCGTCGACGACCGCGAGGACCTCGCGCCACGTGAAGGGAGGGGGTACGGGCAGCGCGCCCGCCACCTTCAGCTCGCGCAGCGCCGCGTGCGGCTTGGGGCCCCGCGCGACTATCCGCGTCCGCTCGAGGAGCGCCGGGAAGTCGGGAGACACGTCGGCGGCGGCCGCAATGAGGGCGCGCGTTCCGACTCCGGTGAGCAGGATGAGGAGCTCCAGCTCGCCCCGCTCCACGTGGCGCACGAGCTCGAGCAGCGCGGGACTGCGCGGGAGCGGTGCCTCCCGGAGCGCGGGCGCACGTAGGACGTCTGCGCCCTGCCGCGTGAGCATCGTCGCGAGCTCGTCTCCGTGCCGAGCCTCGAAGATGACGATGCGTACGTTGTTGAGTGGATCCGGGAGCGGCACGGCGCCACGCTGCGGCGGAACACTGCGGTGTGTCAAGGCCCAGACCTTGACAGCTGGTGAAAGGACATCCAGAAGGACATCATTCCCGGTCAGTTCGAGTGCCGTCCCGTGTCCGCGGCCGATCCACGTCATCACGTGAGGGCAGTGCGGACGACGGCGCTCCACGCGACCGGCCAGCAGACGATGTCGAGCAAGGATCCCTTCGACTGGTCGGACTGGATGCATGCCCTCGGACGACAGGGCCGGCGGCTGCGCGAGTTCCTGGGCCTCTCGCAGGAGGAGCTCGCCCGCATGGCGGGTGTGAGTCAGGGGGCGGTGAGCCGCCTCGAGGCGGGTCGCGGGCTTGCGACTCCGATGCTCGTCATCCTGAAGATCAACCTCGCGCTCACGCACCGGCTGCGCACTGTGGATCCAGGGCTGCTGAACGACGACCTCAGGCGAGCGCTCGAAATCGAGCAACGCCTGTCGCCTCCCATCGCGGGCATCGGTTTTCAGGCCCTGCCGATCACGAAGGATCCCGAGCTGGAAGATCTCGTCCGCATCTACCGCCAGATGCCCGAGCGGCAACGGCAGACGTTCCTCTCCGTCGTCCGGGCTACTGCGCGCGCCCTGGGCGCCACTGCGACCGACGACGAGGAGGAGGCCTGAGCGCGCCTCAGGGGCCGCAGGTCTCCCAGTGAATCTCCCAGAAGCGGGGCAGGGGGGGCGTGAGCTCCAGATGTCCCCCGAAGCACTCGAAGCTGGGTCGATGCGAGAGTCGCTCTACGAGCAGATGCTGGAACTCGGCCAGCGGGCGGTCCCCGGGGTCGCCGATGTCCAGCCGGCGCCGGACGCCGCACTTGCGGCAGGTCACGTCGACGTGCAGCGGGCCGGCTCCCGCTACTTCCCGGCGGCGCGGTTCTTGACGCCCTTGGCGGCCGCGAGGAACGTGTCGTGCGTGCCCTGGGCGAGGACGCCGATCGGCACCGCTTGCGTCATGCCTTGACCCTCCTTGACGAGGAAGGTGGTGCGGACCAGGCACCGCTTCTTGTCCGGGGAGTCCTCGAGCTCGTAATGTCCGTCGTTGAAGCTGAGGTCGCTGCTCAGCGTCGTGAAGTCGATGGTGCGCTTCTGTGGGTCGAACTTCCACTCGACCTTGGCGTTGGATTGCCGGCCGATGACGCGCTGGGCGACCTGCGCCGTCTTCGACGTGGCGGTGATGTTGAGGATGTTCAGACGGTCGACGCCCGGGATGAACTCGGGGTAGTGCTCGATGTCGGCGAGCGCGTCATAGATCGCCTGGCAGGGCGCGTCGACGAGTGACCAGTACGCGAGGCGGACGCCATCGTCCTGCTTCGTGCTGCTCTCGCGCAGGAGCAGGTTCTCGGGAGCGTTCCAGTCGACGCCGCGCTCGCCGCAGCTTGCGAGGATGAGGACGAGGCCGAGCACCTCGGTCGTCCGGCGCATCGGAGCCCGCGTAACACTCCCGGCCCGCTCCGGTCAACGCCCCGCCCGGGGGGAGGCCGGTCGCGTGATCCCCAGGCGCTTCCGGGTCCCGCGCCGCGCTGCTATCGTTCCGGTGGCATGTGGTTTCACGTCCTGGCCGCCGACTACGACGGGACGCTCGCCAGCGACGGCCGGATCGCGCCCGCTACGCTGGCGGCCCTGCGTCGCGTCCGTGAGTCGGGACGCCGTCTGATCCTCGTCACCGGTCGGCAGTTCGAGGATCTCCTCCGCGTCTGCCCCGAGATCGAGACCTTCGATCTGGTGGTTGCCGAGAACGGGGCTGTGCTCTTCGACCCGCGCGCGCGTCAGGTGGACGATCTCACCGCTCCGCCGCCGCCGGCCCTGCTCGCCGGGCTCGAGCATCTGGGGGTGCCGTTCTCGACCGGACGGATCATCATCTCGACCGTGGTGCCCCACGAGCGGGAGGTCCTGACGACCATCCGGTCGCTCGGGCTCGAGTTCCAGATCATCTTCAACAAGGAATCGGTGATGGTGCTACCGAGCGGCGTCTCGAAGGAGAGCGGCCTGCGGGCGGCCCTCCAACGTCTCGGGCTCTCGCTGCACAACACCGTGGGGGTGGGCGACGCCGAGAACGATCACGCCTTCCTCGCGCGAACCGGCTTTGCGGTGGCCGTGGCGAACGCCGTGCCGGCGCTCGCGGCACGGGCGGATCTGGTCACCACGGCGCCCGCGGGTGCCGGCGTCTGCGAGCTGATCGATGGGGCGCTCCTTTCCGATCTCGTCGCCTTCCGGCCGCGATTGCTGGAGCGCACGGTCCCGCTCGGCATGGCACCGCATGGCCACGAGGTTCGCTATCCCGTCCGCGGTCCCAACCTGCTGATCACGGGCGGCTCCGGGACGGGGAAGTCCACCCTGGCCGGCGTCCTCGTCGAGCGTCTCGTCCACGACGACTACGTCATCTGCCTGCTCGATCCGGAGGGCGACTACCGCACGCTCACCGACCACGAGGGCATCGTGGCGCTCAGCAGCGAGCCGGGAAGCGAGGCGACGCGTGCCGACGAGGTCGAGCAGCTGCTCCGCCACCGATCGACCTCGGTGGCCATCGACCTCTCCGGACTCGATCGCGAGGAGAAGATCCGTGCGACGGCCCGCTTTCTCCACGGCGTGCAGCGGCTGCGGACGGAGACCGGGTCGCCGCACTGGGTGCTGATCGACGAGGCCCACCACGTCTTTCCCCCCGGCGGCAGTCAGGCCGCTGAGGCGTTCGACTTCGAGTGGAGTGGCGTGTGCCTCGTCACCCACGAGCCCGAGGCGGTGGCGCCCGAGGTCCTGCGCGTGGCGGGGCACGTCTTCTCGACCTCGGTCGAGGCGGTGACCGAACGCTGGCGGCTGCTTGCACCGGCCGACGTGCCGGGCGGGACGCCGCTCGGGGCCGGCGAGGCGCTCAGCATCACGCTGGGCGATGGGGAGCGCCACGTCGAGCGCTTCCAGGTCGCCCGCCGGGCGACGACCCACAAGCGTCACGTGAAGAAGTACGCCACCGGAAGGCTCCCCCCCGAGCGCGCCTTCCGGTTCCGGGGCCCGACGGGCGCGCTCGACCTGGTGGCCCACAACCTGGAGACCTTCACCATGCTCGCGAGGGGAGTCGACGACGCCACCTGGCTGCATCACCTGCGGCGCGGCGACGTGTCCGCCTGGCTACGCGACGAGATCAAGGACGCCGAGCTCGCCGACGAGGTGCGGGGCCACGAGCAGCGCACCGACGCCGCCGGTAGCCGCCGCGCCGTCCTGGAGGCGATCGGGCGGCGCTACACGGCGGTCGCGTCGGCCGGCTGATGCCCTACATCGACCGTCACCTCGCGCCCGGGGAGCACGTGGTCTTCCGGACCCGCTTCCACCCGGTGATGTTCGCCGGCACCCTCTTCTTCGCCCTGTGCGTCGTCGGCGTTGCGGCCCTCATCGTGCACCGGAACGCACTCGCCCCGGAGACGGTGCGGCTGCTCTGGCTGGCCGCCGTCCTCACCATCATCATCTCCTTCGTGTCCCCCTACCTGCGCTGGCGCACCTCGGAGTTCGCCGTGACGACGCGGCGGGTGCTGGTGAAGGTCGGCCTCGTCTCCATCCACACCGTGGAGCTGCTGCTGCCCAAGGGGGAGGCGATCGGCGTCGATCAGCCGCTCGCCGGGCGCCTCCTGGGTTACGGTACGCTGCGTCTGGTGGGAACGGGCGGGACGGTCGAGATCTTCCCCCGCGTCGCGCGCGCCGAGGCAGTGCGTGAGGCCGTGGTCTCGCAGTTCGAAGGGGGTGCCGTGGCCCGCGGCCGCTGAGCGGAGGGGTTTTCGGCGGTCAATCCCGCTCAGGCGCGAGGTCCGGGGGGAGCTCGCGGAGCACGAAACGCCCGCCGTACGGGATCTCGAGCGAGAAGGTGTCACTCCGCGGGTCGTCGAGGGCGTCGATCACGAAGCGATCGCGTGTGAGGTAGCGCGCGTGCTCGGGATGCGCGAAGACGCCGATGCCATCCGCCTCGCCCAGCTGCACGTCGAAGCCCTCGAGCAGGTTCGAGCGGCGGCAGAGCACCGGGTTGGTCCCCCCGCAGCAGCCCCCGCTCACCAGGAAGGCGAGCGGGTCGCCCCCCGGCTCCGCGGCGCGGACGCGCTCGAGGAGCCGACGCGCACGCGGCGTGAGCCCCTCGCAGCCGGGCATGCTACGACGCGAAGAGGTCCATCGTGAAGTCGTTGAGGTCGACCCACACCTGCTTCAGGCGGGTCAGGTGCTCGACCATCGCGACGCCGTTCTCGCGCCCGTAGCCGGAGAGCTTGTAACCGCCGAAGGGCGAGTTGGGCTCGATCATGTGCCAGGTGTTGATCCACACCGTCCCGGCCTGGAGGCGCTTGGCGAGACGGTGCGCACGCTTCAGGTCCTTGGTCTGGACGCCCGCGGCCAGGCCGTAGATGACGTCGTTGCCGATGCGCACCGCTTCGTCCTCGTCGCGGAAGCGGATCACGCTCGCCACCGGACCGAAGATCTCCTCCTGGGCGATCTGCATGCGGTTGTCGACCTCGGTGAAGACCGTGGGCTGGTGGTAGAAGCCGTTGGCGAGCGCCGGGTCCTCGGGCCGGCCCCCGCCGCAGGCCAGGTGCGCGCCCTCGCGCTTGCCGATCTCCACGTAGCGCTGGACTTTTCGCAGCTGCTCTTCGGACACGAGCGGCCCCATGCGGGTGGCGAAGTCGAGCGGGTCGCCGACCTTGATCTCCTGCGAGCGCTCGACGAAGCGTGCCACGAAGCGATCGTAGAGCGTGTCCTGCACCAGGATGCGGGTGCCCGCCGAGCAGATCTGGCCCGTGTTCATGTAGAGCCCGAAGAGCGCGTTGGCGACCGCCGTCTCCAGGTCGACGTCGTCGAAGATGATGTGGGGCGACTTGCCGCCCAGCTCGAGGGTCACCGTCTTCAGGTTCGAGGTCGACATCTGCACGATCAGGCGGCCGGTCACGTACTCGCCGGTGAAGGCGATCTTGTCGACGCCGGGATGGGCCGCGAGGGCGGCGCCGGCGGTCGGCCCGAAGCCCGGCACGACGTTGAGGATGCCCTCGGGCAACCCCGCCTCGGCGGCGATGCGGGCGAGCTCGAGCGCGGTCATCGGCGTGTGCTCGGCGGGCTTCAGCACCACTGCGTTGCCGCAGGCGAGCGCGGGGGCGGTCTTCCAGGCGGCCATGATCAGCGGACCGTTCCACGGGGTGATGCCGCCGACCACGCCGACGGGCTCCCGCAGCGTGTAGCCGAGGTACTCGCCCGGGCGCAGCGCGGGCATCGTGAGCCCGTGAATCTTGGTCGCCATGCCCGCCCAGTAGCGGAAGGTCTCGGCCGCGAGCATCGCCATCCCGTTGCTCAGCATGAGGGGCGCGCCCATGTCGATTGTGTCGAGCTGACCGAGCTCCATGGCCCGCGCATCGATCAGGTCGGCCATCCTGAGGAGGATCTTCGCCCGCTCGCCCGCGGGCATGCTGCCCCACGGACCCTCGTACGCCGCGCGCGCGGCGGTCACGGCGGCGTCGATGTCCGCCTTGTCGCCCTCGGCCACGACGGCGACCACCGAGCGGTCGTGCGGGCTGATGCTCTCGAAGGTCTTGCCGGACCGGCTGTCGAGGAACTTGCCGTTGATGAAGAGCTGATAGCGACGGGCGCCGTTCGGGGCGCTCACGGGCAGCACGCTGGCCATGGGAAGCCTCCTTGTCGACTCCCCTTGTAGGAAAGCGCCGCGGCGGCGGTCAACCCGCCGCCGCGACAGCTGCGCAAGCGATCAGGACGCGCGCTTCCGACGGCGCTCGCTACCGCGGACGTCGCGGTGGAGCTTGTCCTCGAGTGCGCTCACCACGAATTCCATCACGGAGACGTCCGACTTCACGCAGTAGAGCTTCAGCTCGCGATGCAGCTGCTTCGGGATGCGCGTCGCGAGCTGAACCCACACTTCGGCTTGGGTGGTCGCCATGGTTCCCCCTCTCTCTGTCTGCCAACGCCCCGGGCGGGGTTTTTGGAGTGGGCTCGAAAGCTAGCGTGACATCCTTCGCGTTGCAACACCAATCGGATGGGGACGTACCCGGAATGTCCGCGGGGTCCACTATTCGGCTTTCAATGTACGAAAGTCGTACGCCGAACCGTCACCCCGGAGAACGTAGGACTCCCAATCTAGAGCGCCAGCGCCCTGCGGAGAACCGCACTCGTGCCGTCGCCCTCGGGCCACTTGTGGGCGGCCGCCGGCGAGAGGTAGGCTCCCGCCATGCCTACCTTCCATCACCTGATCGCCGGTGAGCTGGTCGCGGGGCAGCGCAGCTTCGCGGTCATCGACCCGGCCAGCGGTGCCCCCTTTGCGGACTGCCCCGATGCCACCCGCGAAGAGCTCGATCGCGCTATGGCCGCGGCCGAGCAGGCTTTCGCGGGCACCTGGCCGCGCGAGGAGGCGCCGCGCCGGCGGGCGCTGGCCGCGATGAGTGACGCTCTCGCCGCGCAGGCGGAGCCGCTCGGGCGCCTGGTCTCGCAGGAGCAGGGAAAACCGCTCCAGCACGCGCAGAACGAGGTGCGGGGGGCTGCTCGCCTGCTCCGCCTCTGTGCGGACGAGCCGATCCCGGTCGAGGTGCTGCGCGACGACGGAAAGCTACGGGTGACGATCGTGCGGAAGCCGCTCGGTGTCACCGCGGCGATCACCCCGTGGAACTACCCGATCGCCACCCTGGTGGCGAAGATCGGCCCCGCACTGCTGGCCGGCAACACCGTGGTGGCGAAGCCCTCGCCCTTCACGCCCCTCAGCTCGCTCGAGCTGGGGTGCCTGTTCCGCTCGCTGGTCCCGCCCGGCGTGCTCAACGTCGTCGGGGGGAGCGACGAGGTGGGAGCGTGGATGACCGGCGATCCGCGGGTGCGGAAGATCTCCTTCACGGGGAGTGTCCCCACGGGCAAGAAGATCATGCGCACGGCGGCGGAGGACCTGAAGCGGGTGACGCTCGAGCTGGGCGGGAACGATCCGGCCGTGGTGCTCCCCGATGTCGATCCGGCGGCCGTGGCCGAGCGGCTCTTCTGGGGGGCCTTTACGAACTCGGGGCAGATCTGCGTCGCGATCAAGCGGCTCTACGTCCACGAGAAAGTGTATGAGCCCATCGTCCACGCGCTCGCCGAGCTCGCCGGGCGCGTCACCGTGGGGGCCGGGCTCGAGGTCGGCACCGAGCTCGGGCCGATCAACAACCGCCCCCAGTTCGAGCGGGTCCAGGAGCTGGTCGACGATGCGCGGCGGCAGGGGGGGAGGGTGATCGCCGGTGGGGCACCCCTCGATCGCGCCGGCTACTTCTACCCCCCCACGCTGGTGACCGATGTGGGCGCCGGGGTGCGCCTGGTCGACGAGGAGCAGTTCGGGACGGCGCTGCCCATCATCGCCTACCACGATCTGGACGACGCACTCGCCCAGGCAAACCGCACCCACTATGGACTGGGTGGCTCGGTGTGGACCGCCGATGTGGTCCGGGGGCTGGAGCTGGCACAGCGGCTGGATTGCGGGACGGCGTGGGTGAACCAGCACATCAACACGGGCACGCTCGCCCCCTTCGGGGGCATGAAGTGGAGCGGGATCGGTCGTGAAAACGGCCGGTGGGGGCTCGACGAGTTCTCTGACCTGCAGGTGCTGAGCGCGCGGCTCTGAGGGCTCTGGCTGTCGCCGGAGGGGTTGCTCTAGCCGCCAGCCTGGCGACGCTGCTTCACGCTGCCACGCTCGCGGCCGAGCTTCTCGGCCAACGCCGTGCGGACGAAGTTCTGCAACCGCACGTCATTCCGCACGCAGAACTCTTTGAGCCGGCGAGCGACGCGTCGCGGGATGCGGGTCGCCAGCTGAACGAGCTCCTGATCGGGGTCGTAGGACGGGGTTTTCATGCTTTCTAAACCCTGCCGCCTGGGGCGCTGAGTGTCAAACATGGCCGGCCCGCGGCGGCGAGCTCAGATGGGGAGCGGAAGCGCGCAGAAAGGTTGCCACCCCGTCGACCAGCGCATCCGCCAACGCCTCGCGGTATCGCGCATCCCGGGCTCGGGCGGCATCCCGCGGGTGCGTGAGATAGCCGATCTCGATCAGGGCACTGGGCGCGGGATTGCGGATGAGGACCCCGAACCCGCCTGGACGGGGCTCCCCGCGGACCCGCCCGACCCGGCCGCGGAGCGCCTGGTCGAGGCAGTGCGCGAGGAGGGCCGCCTTGCGGCTGGTCGCGCGCGTGCTGGCCGGCTGCAGGGTATCGCCGCCGTAGAACAGCTCGAGCCCGCCCGTCTCGGGGTCCTGACACGCATTGGCGTGCAGCGACAGGAAGAGCCTGGTGCCCTCCGGGGACGCGGCGAGCCGCTGCTCGATGGGGACGAAGGAGTCGTCGGCGCGAGTCATGACGACGGTGACGGGAAGCCGCGCGCTCAGTCGATCGCTCAGCACGCGCGCCAGCTCGAGCACGACGTCCTTCTCCACGACCCCCCCGACGCCCGCGGCACCCGGATCGCGCCCTCCGTGTCCCGCGTCGACGACGATGATCGGCCGCTCCTCGGCGACCGGTGGCGGAGGTGGGGCGGGCGACGCCTCCGGTGGCGGTACGGCCTCGACCGCCGGTGCGGGCGGGGCCACGGCGGCGAGCTTGATCGTGACGGTGGCACCCTCCAAGTGGATGCTGAACGGGGTGGGATGGGCGAGGTCGAGCACCACGCGCACCGTCCGGGGATCGAACTGTCCGGTGCGCACGCGGAGGAGGTTGCCGCCGCCCTCGACGGTCGTCGGAGCGCCGTTCAGCGCGGCGCCCGGTAGATCGACGTAGATGCGCGGCGGGGCGTCGCCGGCGGCCGGGAGCACGCGCGCCGCGGGATGCACGGGGGCGGAGAGGCGAATGCGAACGATGCCCGGTCGCGACGCGGCCACCTCGACGCGCTCGAGGAGCGTGGATGCGCGGCCCGCGGTTGAAACGGCGGCGAGCAGGGCGACGGCGACGAGCCAGCGCATCGGGGTGAGGTGTACGCCGCCGCCGGCGTGACTGTCCAGCGGATTCCCGTCAGGCGGCGATCTCGGTCAATACGCCGTAATGATCCGACGGCCACAGGGGCGCGCCGTCCGGTCCCCTGCCGGGTCGGTCGAGCACGACCACGCTGTCCAGCACGTCGAGCCCCGCACCGGGCGCGAGCCAGCAGTAATCGACCCGCCGGCTCACCGTCGGCTCCGGGGCGACGACGCGTTGCCAGGCGGTCAGCCCGGGAGCTGCCGAATGGAGCAGGCGATACGCATCGCGGAACCCCGCCGCGCGGAGGGCCCGCATCCCGTCGGTCTCCTCGCCGACGTTGAAGTCGCCGAGAACGACCGCGGGTACGTCCGCCGACTCGCGAGCGACGAGCTCCACGAGCGCTGCCACCTGCCGGAGGTGCCCACGGCCCGCGCGGGTGAGGTGCACGTTCCAGACGTCGAGCGGCCCCCGACGCGATGTGAGGCGCACGCAGAGTGCGACGCGGTTCTCGAGCGGCAGGTTCGGCCGCGGGAGCGCGTGCACGCGGTGCGCGATGATGGGCAGCGT
>DATILR010000248.1:0-11709 GCA_035476275.1 Binatus sp. (SeqCode)
GTGCTCACAGCGGCCATCCCGAGCGGCAAGTAATCGCCGCTCCGTCATCTTCGCCGCCGTACCCCCTCGCGGGCGACGGTGCGGAAGTCCGCGGATCCCCTCGGCTCTCGCGCCGACGGCCCCTGGCACCCGCGTTGCACAAGACACAGCGCTCGCGGGCGCGGGACGACAGGGGGACCGTTGTTGCGGAGCTGGGAGAGGATCGCCGTCGCCGTTGCACTCGTCACGCTTGCCTCGGCGGCAGGGGCGACGACGTTCGTCGGCATGAACGAGCGCACGCTGGCGCGCAGCGCCGACGCGATCGTCATCGGTCGCGTCGCCGCGATCGAGATGGTGGCGAGCCCGGAGGGCGCGATCAGCACGCTCGTGACCGTCCAGGTGGAGCGCGAGTTTCGCGGCCACGTCGGCGCGCTGGTGACCTTGCGCCAGCCGGGTGGGCAGGTGGGCGGTCGTGGCTTCTGGATCCCGGGTGGAGCGCGCTTCGCGACCGGGGAGCGGCAGCTGCTCTTCCTCTCGGCGCACCGCGACGGCACGCTGCGCACCACCGCCCTCGGCATGGGACAGTTCGTCCTCGTGCCCCATCCGCGCACCGGGGTCACGATGGCCGAGCGGCGCCTCGACGCGCTCTTGATCGACAGCCAGCCGGTGCACCGGGTGGCGCTCGCGCGGCTCCTGCGGACCATCGCCCGCGCCGTCGCCGCCGACGAGGGAACGCCGGCGCCGGCTCTCGTCACCGTTCCCTCCGAGCTGGTGACGCCCGGCCTGGAGCGCGAATCGGTGGACGCGTTCACCTACATGGATCCGCCGGGACGCTGGTTCGAGGCCGACAGCGGCCAGACGGTCGCCTACGGCGTCGATCCGACAGGCGACTCGGCGCTCGGCTCCGACACCTCGAACGCCGCGCTCGACGGCGCGTTCGCCGCCTGGACGAACGTGAGCGGCGCCTCGATCGTGCTCGCCCGGGGCGGCAGCGTCGCGCCTGCGCCGCTGCAATGCGACGGGATCTCCCAGATCGTCTTCAACGACCCCTTCAACGAGATGTCCAAGCCGGTCGGCTGCAGCGGCGTGCTCGCGCTCGGCGGCTTCTGCACCTCGGCGGAGACCGAGACCGTGAACGGGGTCAACTTCTTCCGCATCACGGAGGGCAACGTCACCTTCAACTCGGGCTTCGGCACGTGCGCCTTCTGGAACGAGACCAACCTGGCCGAGGTCGCGACGCACGAGATCGGCCACACGATCGGACTGGGGCACAGCTCGGAGGTGGACAACGCACCACCCGACCTGAAGGACGCGACGATGTACTATCGCGCACACTTCGACGGTCGCGGGGCGTCGGTCCACGCGGACGACATCGCCGCGGTGCGCTCGATCTATCCCGGCCCGGGCGGTGGCGATCCGGCGACGGACGACAGCGACCAGGACGGCCTCACGGACGCCGTGGACAACTGTCCGTCGATCCCGAATCCCGCACAGACCGATGCCGACGGCGACGGGATCGGCGACGTCTGCGATCCGTGCCCGCTCGTGCCCGACGGCAGCAGCGACGGGCCCTGCCAGCCAATCTTCGGGAGCAAGCTGTCCGCGCGGCTGGGCGGCGCCCGGAGCCGCCTCGTGTGGCGCGGCAGCATCGATCTCCCCGACGGTCTGGCCCCGAGCGGCGCCCGTGCGCTGCTGGTGAGTGGAAGCGGCACGGTGCTCGACACATCGCTCGGCGCGAGCCTGACGCGCGGCCCGGCGCATCGGCATGCGCTCCGGTACCGCAGCGACCAGGCGCTCATGACGCTCCGGCCCGACGCGAGCGGCAGCTACCGGGTGCGCGTGGCGGTGAAGAACGTCGACCTCGGCAACGGCGCGCCGCCGCTGGTGAGCGCGAACCTCCAGGTCGGCGGCGCGAACTTCAGCGACTCGCTCAGCTGCGGGCGGCCGCGGGGTCGCCACCTGCGCTGCGGCGGCTAGCCCGCGGCCCTCGCTCCGTTGCGGGGGGTCGGGCTGCGCAGTAGAAGATCGGCCATGGGCGCGCCGGTCGTCCGGGTGCGGGGTCTCCGGCACGTGGCGCTGCGCGTCCGCGACGTGCGCGCTGCCGCCGCGTTCTACGCCGACACCTTCGGCATGCGCGTGGTCTGGGCGCCGGATGCGGAGAACGTCTACCTCAGCTCGGGAGACGACAACCTGGCGCTGCACCACACCCCGGACGTCCAGGCCGAGGGTGCGCTCGATCATCTCGGCTTCGTGGTGGCGACGCCCGGGGACGTCCACGCCGCCGCAGCCGCACTGCGGGCGAGGAACGTCCCGCTCGTGCACGAGCCCAAGACCCACAGGGATGGCTCGGTGTCGTGCTACTGCCGTGATCCCGACGGCAACCTCGTCCAGATCCTCTACCTGCCCGGGCCGGGGGCGTGAGCGCGGTCTCTGCGGGGCCGCTCCGTCTGAGCGCGGCCTGGGGCGTCCACCTCTTCACCGCCAGCGGCGCGGCCGCCGGCATGCTCGGGATCCTGGCCATCGAGCGCCGCGACGCGGCAGCCGCTTTCGGCTGGATGGCGTATGCCCTGGCCGTCGACGCGGTCGACGGCACGTTCGCGCGCGCGGTCGGAGTGAAGCAGGTGCTGCCCACCTTCGACGGCACGCGGCTCGACGACATCGTCGACTACGTCACCTACGTGATCCTCCCCGCGTTCTTCCTGCTGCACTTCGCCCTCTTGCCGGCCGCCCTCGCGGTCCCGGTGGTGCTCTGTCCGGTCCTGGCGAGCGCCTACGGGTTCTGTCGCACGGATGCCAAGACCCCCGACCACTTCTTCACGGGCTTCCCATCGTACTGGAACGTCGTCGCCTTCTACCTCTACCTGCTCGACTGGCCGCCCGCGCTGAATGCCGCAGTGGTGGTCGCGTTCTCGCTCGCCGTCTTCGTCCCGGTCCGGTACGTCTACCCCTCGCGAACGCCCACCTGGCGCGCGGCCACGGTGGGGCTCGGGATCGTGTGGGCCGTGACGGTCCTCTACCTGCTCTTCTGTCTCGCCCGTCAGGCGAGCGCGCCGCGGAACCTCGTGCTCGTCTCGCTCGCCTATCCGATTTACTACTGCGCGCTCTCCCTGGCCCTGACCGTACGCCGGAACACACCCGCCGTCGCTCCCTCGGCCGCGCACCCGCGGTAGCCGTCGCTCTTGCCTTTCGGTGCGATCGTCGGGAGAAGGGGCGGCGATGGATCTCGCCCACCTCGCTACAGGCGCGCTCCACTGCCCCGAGGCGGCGCCGATGCCGGTGACCTTCGCCGCGGCCGAGCTCACCGCCTACCTGCGTCGAATGTTCGGCACGGCACCCGTCCGCCACTCCCATGCTGCCCGCGCCGGCACCTGGCTCTGTCTCACGGCGGCAGATGGCTCCCCTTCCCCTCGCAGCATCGGCCTCCCCGCGGGCGCCGAGTATGCGGTGCGTCCCATGGGCGACAGCCTGATGCTGGAAGGCGCGACACCGCGCGCCCTCCTCACGTCGGTCTACGCTCTGCTCGAGAACGCGGGCTGTCGCTGGTCGCCGGGCGGCGCGGCGGAAGAGCACGTCCCCGCGCAGGGAGCCGCGGCCCTCGAGATACCGACGATCGTCGCCCGACCGGCGTTCCTCCGCCGCGCGTACGCCTCGGACCTCAACACCTGGCACTACACGATGCCCGAGCGGCTCGCCGAGCGGCTGCCCGCCGACGTGGCGTTCGTCGACTGGATGGCGAAGAGCGGCGCCACCGGGATGCTCTTCATCCGGCACGCGAACGACACGCAGTGGGTCGTTCCCGAGCTCGTTCCGGAGTTCCACCGGCGTGGCCTCGAGGTCGAGGGTGGCGGACACGCGATGGTCGAGCTGCTGCCACGGGCGCTCTTCGCCGAGCACCCGGAGTACTTCCCCGTGACGCGGGACGGCCGCCGCTCCGACTTGGGCAACATCTGCGTCTCGAGCCCCGAGGCCCTCGCGGTGGTGGCCGAGCGGGCGCAGGCGGCGCGCGCCGCGATCCCCGGCGCCACGGACCTGCACCTCTGGGGCCTCGATCTCTTCGGCGGCGGCTGGTGCACCTGTGCTGGCTGCGCATCGCTGACGCCGAGCGATCAGGCGCTCCGCGTGGCGCACGCGGCGGTCGATCGTCTGGAGGGCGCCGGGCGCGTCTACCACCTCGCCTATCACGACACGATCACGCCGCCGCGCGCCCGGCCCGGACCGCGGGTTTGGGCGGAGTTCGCCCCTCGGGAGCGCTGCTACGCGCACGCGATCGACGACGCGGGGTGCGCGACGAACGTGCCCTACCGGGAGGCCCTCACGCGCCACCTCGAGCGCTTCGAGGGGCGGGTCGACGTGTTCGAGTACTACGGCGACGCGCTCCTCTTCGGCGGCTGCGCCGTGCCCCTCGTCGAGGTGATCGCCCGCGACCTCGCGGCCTATGCGGCGGCGGGCGTGCGAGGCGTCTCGTGCCTCCTGTTCGGGAGCTACTGTCTGTGGGCCTACGGCGTGAACGTCGAGGCCTTCGCGCGCGGCGTGCTCCGACCGGAAGCGGCCCGGGAAGCGCGGGAGGCGTATTGCCGGCGTCGGTACGGCGAGGCGGCCGGCCCGATGAGCCGCTACCTGACGCGACTCGAGCGTCTGGTCGCCGGGGCCGTGCAGCAGGGGGACATGCGCCTTCCGCCGCGCGACCGGAGCCGGGCGCGCACCGTCCAGGAGGCGCTCACGGCGACGCTTGCCGACGCGCAGGCGGTCCGCGACCTGCTGGCCGCCGTCGGTCCGGCCGCGGCGGGCAGCGCCCTCCACGTCGAGGCGCCCCTTCTCGCCTACACGCTCGACACGATCGCGGCGGTGCACGCCTGGCTGGCCGCGTTCCCGGAGCGCGAGGCCACGGAGCGTGCCCTGGAGGCACTCGCGACGGCCGTCGACCACATCCGAGCCGTGCCCGCCAGCGTCGCCGGAACGTGGGGCCGCTACGATCTCGAGCTACTCACCGCCGCTCAGGTCGGCATGCTGCGAGCGCGGAACGAGCCGTAGCCGCGCACGCGCCGTCGCCGGGCCGACTCAGCCCAGCAGCCACTCGAAGAGCTGGCGGATCTCGCGTTCGCCGAAGGTGGGGGGCTGCGACGGCTCATCGTCGCCAGCCTTCCGCGACCAGGTGCCGTCCTCGCGCAGCGTGATGTCGTACCAGTCGGCGCCGGCAGGGTCGGCCGGGTCGTAGCGGATCACCGAGGCGGTCGCGAGCGCGCCCGCCGGGACCGGGCGTCCGCCGATGTTGACCAGCGGGTTCACCACCACCTCCAGCCGTCGCTCGAGGAACTTGAGCACGAGGCGCGCACCATCCGGCACCTCGATGCCGCCCAGATTCTTCGCGTTGAGCATCCGCTCGACGGCGAGCAGCGGCCGGCCGACCTCCTTGTTGATCGCTCCCGCCATGGTCTCCACGGAGCGGAAGAGCGTCCGGACGTGCTGGGCACGTTGCGCGAAGCGTTCCTTCTCCCGGTTGGTGTTCCGCCCGGGGCGGGGCGGGGAGCCGGCGCGGTAGATCGCGCGCTCGGCCACCTCCTTCACCCACTCCCGCAGCGCGTCCGGGCGGGCGTCTGCGCGGACCCTCTCACTGCGCGGCGCCTCAGCCACCACCCCTCAGAGTACGAGAGCATGCCGCGCGGTGTCAAGGCAAGGCACCCGGAGCGGGCGCCGGCGGGGCGAACCCGGGCCGGGGGTCGGGCCCGTCGGCTCCGGAGGCCGCAGGTCAGGGCCGGAGCGTGTCGATGAGAGTCGCCTTCAGGTGCTGCAGCAGCACTTCCGGACGCTCGTCGGTGTCGCGGCCGGTGCTCATGAAGCCCTGCACGAGGATGCCGTAGAGAGCGCTCATGATGAGGCCTGCCTCGAGGCTGGCGACGATGGTCGAGCGGAAGATGCCCTTCTGGCGGCCGCTGTCGAGGATGTCGGCGAGGAGATTGCGGTACATGCGCTGGAGCTCGTTCATGTGCCCGACGAGATCGTCCGGATGCTGCTCCTCGCGCAGGATCAGGCTCAGGAAGAACTTCACGGAGTAAAGGTTCTCGGACACGAAGCGGTAGTATCGGTCGATCAGCAGCTTGATCTGGTCGAGCTCCGAGAGACCTGCCAGCTCGTCGAGCACGTTGATGATGTAGGGCTCGAGCGTCCGCTGCACGGCGCTCCGGAAGAGCTTCTCCTTGTTCTCGAAGTGCCAGAAGATGAGCGCCTTCGAGACCTGAGCCTCCTTCGCAACCTGCGAGAGCGACGTGCTCGTGTACCCGTGCGCCGAGAAGAGACGGGTCGCCGTCTCGAGGATTTTCTCCCGGGTTTCCACCGGCCCCGTTACCCTGCCCCAGCCGTCCGGATCTGTCAATTTTATTCCACCTCAGATCCAGCCCGAGGGCGCGGCGCGTTCGCGCAGCGCCGGCGCGAGGACCATGCCGGTGAGGAACCCGCCGACGTGTGCCCAGAAGGCCACCCCGCCCACGTCCGACTTCTCGCCCAGCATCGCCACCCCCGAGACGAACTGCCACACGAACCAGATCGCGAGGAAGAAAACCGCCGGCACCTCGACCACCTGCAGGAAGAAGAAGATCGGCACCAGGGTCACGACACGCGAGGTGGGGAAGAAGAGGAAGTAGGCTCCCGAGACACCCGCGATCGCGCCGCTCGCACCGACCATCGGCAAGCCCGAGTGCGGGCTCGTCCAGGCCTGTGCCGCCCCCGCCGCCGCACCGCAGAGAAGGTAGAAGACCAGATAGCGAACGTGGCCGAGACGATCCTCCACGTTGTCGCCGAAGATGTAGAGGTACAGCATGTTGCCGAGGAGGTGGAACCAGCCGCCATGCAGAAACATGCTGGTCAGCAGGCTCGTCAGGGCGAAATGACGGGGCACGAGACCGTAGGTGTAGAGAAATGCCTCGAACCGCGGGCCGAGCGATAGCTGGTAGAGGAAGACCAGGACGTTGGCGGCGATGATCGCGAGGTTGACGACCGGAAAGGTGGCCGAGGGGACGGTGTCCCGCAGCGGAATCATCGGAGGCTGCCATAGATGCACGCCCCGCCCGGGCGCGACAATATGGCGGGCGGGCTTGGTACGTTGACGGTCGCGCGGCCCCACAGTAAGAATCGCGCCGTGCTGCCGCTCACCGCGCGCGCGACCCGGATCGCGCTCGGGATCGCGCTCCTCGTCCTCGGGGGCATCCTCGCCCTGCCGCTCGTGCCCGGTCCGGGGCTGCTCGTGATGTTCGGCGGCCTCACCGTGCTGAGCGGCGAGTTCGCGTGGGCGCGACGTCTCCGCGAGCGGCTGCGTGGGATGTTCCCCCACCTCGGCAAGAGAGCACCGCATGGCGGATGACGAGAAGGATCGTCTGGGGGACCAGCTCCACCGGAAGGAGAAGGGAGAGGAGGAGCGGTTCTTCGCCGAGCGCGAGCGGAAACTGCTGGAGCGGCTCCGTCTGCCGAGGGCCGTGTCGCCGCAGTCCGACGCGACCCCGTCGCGCAGCATGCAATGCCCCCGGTGTGGCATCGAGCTCATCGCCGTCCCCCACGACGGGACGGCTGCGGCCGAGTGTCCTTCCGGACACGGCATGTGGCTCGATCATGCGGACATCGAGCAGCTAGCCACCAGGGAGCGCGACTCGTGGCTGGGGCGCTTCTTTCACCGCCCTCGACGGTAGCGGCGTGTTCACCGGCATCATCCAGACGATCGGTCGCCTCGAAGAACGCCGGTCGAGCGGAAGCGGTGCGCGGCTGACGATCGCCACATCCCGGCAGCTACCGGGTCTGGTCGTCGGGGAGAGCGTCGCGGTGAACGGCGCCTGCCTCACCGTGACCGGCCTGGCGGCCAAGCGGTTCGCGGTCGACGTCTCCCCGGAGACGCTCCGGCGGACGACGCTCGGAGGAATTGCCGGCGGAACCCGCGTCAACCTCGAGCGGGCTCTTCGGCTCGGCGACCGCCTAGGCGGTCACCTCGTGCAGGGCCACGTCGACGGCGTCG
The DNA here is from genome assembly GCA_035476275.1 of Binatus sp. (SeqCode). GTDB lineage: Bacteria > Desulfobacterota > Binatia > DP-6 > DP-6 > DP-23. Next base: position 7,976 of record DATILR010000248.1, read on the forward strand.
GGCGGTTGGCCGCGATCCGCAGCGAGGGCGACTGGCAGGCCTACCGGTTCCAGGTCCCGGCGGCACTCGCTCCCTACATCGTCAGGAAGGGATCCATCGCCGTCGATGGCGTGAGCCTCACCGTCGCCGCGTGTCGAGACGGCAGCTTCACCGTCGCTCTCATCCCGCACACCCTCGCCGAGACGACGCTCGGCGACCGGCGGCCCGGCGATCGCGTGAACCTCGAGGCCGACGTGATGCTGAAACAGGTCGCGGCCCTGCTCCGCTCCTCTGCCTCGCGCGATCGCCAAACGAAGCCGCGCCGAGCGCGGGAGCGCACTCGGCGCGCGTAGCGCGCGATCGAGAGTCCCGCGGATTCTTCGCAGGACCGTAACGCGCGAGAGTGCACGCAGTGCACGATTGCTCCACTCAGCGCGTCCCGGGACAGGTGAGCGGAAGTTGGGATAAATCGAGCGCCAGACCCCTCAGATTTTCTCTCATCTCAACTCATACGGGATAGTCATGCATGATCGACTGCGAGACACTCACCTCTGTTCCCATTTTGCGCCGGAAGCAGGTTGTGTCATGAGAGAGGGCGATCGAGGAACGGCTCCGTACTCCGTGCTGGTGGTGACCGGCGGTTCGCTCCTGTTGTGGTGGGCACTTCTGGTCAAGGGAGCTCTCGTGCTCTTCACCGAAGTGTCGCGCCTCTGGCACTGACACTGCCCGGCGGCGTCCAGCGTGCGCGATCAGATCAGGCCAGGCGAGCGAGATAGGGCACGAGCGTCGCTGCCAGGTCGACTTCCGAACCGAGCTGCTTGCCGATCCCGGACAGCAGGCCGAGAACCCGGCCGACGAGCAGCACGTCCCCCGGGATCTGCACCAGCGGGTCGGCTCGCATCACGCGTGGCATCTCTGCACCGAAACGGGCCAGCATCTCGGGGTCGGCATACGCGCGGCCGTTTCGGACGGCCCAGCCGAGGAATGCCTCGCCCAGCCAGGCGAGGCTCTCGTCCGAGTCCTCGCGGGTGCGAAATCCGAGCGCGCGAAAGGCGGCTGCCACTCCCGCCCGATCGCCGCGCACGATCGCCCCCGTCAGCCGGCCGATCCCCTGACGGACGGCCGGTGGGAAGTCCTTCGCGAGGCCGAAGTCGAGCAGCACCAGGCGCGGTCCAGGCTGGACGAGAATGTTCCCGGGATGCGGGTCGGCGTGGAAGAAGCCATGCACCAGGATCATCTCGCAGAACACGTCGATCAGGATGCGCGCCACGGCCTGCGGATCGACGCCGAGCGCACGGATCTCCGCCACGTCGGTGATACGCACGCCGGGGGTGTAGTCGAGCACGAGCACGCGGCGGGTGCTCACCTCACGCACGACCGCGGGGACGATCACGTCGGAGCGGTCGCGGAGGTGCCGCGCCATCCGCTCGGCGCTGTTCGCCTCGTGGACGAAGTCGAGCTCGAGCGGCACGTACTTCTCGACCTCCGCGATCAGGACGCGGAAGTCGAAGTCCGGCTCCAGCCAGCTCAGCAGGCGGACGAGGACCGAGAAGTTCTTCAGGTCGATTGCCACCAGGTCGGCGATCTCGGGGTACTGGATCTTGACCGCCACCTCGCGCCCATCGTGCAGCCGTCCCCGATGCACCTGGGCCAGCGAGGCGGACGCGATGGGCACCGGATCGAGCTCGGCGAAGACCGCATCGAGCGGCCGGCCGAGCTCGGCGCGGAGGAGCGGGGCGAGCCGCTCGAGGGGCCGCGGGGGCACCCGGTCCTGCAGGCGCGACAGCACCTCGACGTACTCCGCGGGGAGGACGTCGGCCCGCGAGCCGAGGAACTGGCAGATCTTGATGGGCAGTCCCTCGAGGCGCGTCGCGAGGTCGAAGGCCGCCTCGGCGCACCAGCGATGATGGCGTGCGTACCGGAGCTGCTGGTCCGCTCCGCCGCGACGCTGGATCAGCTTGTAGCCAGCGTAGACGCGCGCGACGAGCGCCGCCAGGGCCACGAAGCGTCGTGCGCCGACCAGCACCGGCGGATTGTGCGGAGCGGCGCGGCACGACGCAACGCCTTGCATTCCGCGCCGCCGCCCGGCAAGCTCCGCCGCCGATGGGTGAGGCGGGCCCGATTCGCGAGGGCGACCGGGTCGTCAATCTCCAGGTGCCCGCCGTGTTCACCGTGATGCGGCGCCGCGGGCGGTTCCTCGAGCTCGAGAGCGAGCGCGGGCTCCGCATGACCGTGCTCGACGTGGCAGTGCGCCGCCTGGACGGCCCACCCCCCGTACCGAAGGACGTGTAGGGCGGGCGCGGGGGCGGGATCTCCCTCGCTGCTCCGGTCCTCGGCCGCTCAGCGACGGTAGATCAGGCGGGTGAGCGTTCGGCCTGCGGGTCGCAGCGAGGGAGACCCCGCCCCCGCGCCGGTCCCTGGTCTCGTTACTTTCGGTTGCGGCTGGGCGGCGACAGGAAGTCGGGCATCTGCTCGCTCGGGCGCATCGACCAGCGCGGCGGGCGCTTCTCGAGGAAGGCGCGGACGCCCTCGGCGGCGTCGGGCTGGCGGCCCGTCCACCAGAAGGCGCGGGCGTCGAGGTCGTCGGCGCGGGCGAGGTCCGTCTCGCGCTGCATTCCCCAGAGGAGCCATTTGGTGATGGCGACCGACACGGGCGCCGTGTCGCGAGCGATCTCGGCCGCGAGGGCCCGCGCTGTCGGGAGGAGATCCGCATCGGGCACGACGCGGCTCACCAGACCGAAGTCGAGGGCCTCGCGGGCGCCGAGGAGGCGCCCGGTCATGAGCAGCTCAGCGGCGCGCGCCATGCCGACCAGACGTGGAAGGGTCCAGGTGCTGAGCGCCTCCGGCACCACGCCGCGACGGACGAAGACGAAGCCGATCTTCGCGCTCTCGCCCGCGATCCGGATGTCCCACTGGAGAGGTAGGGTTGCCCCGACGCCCACCGCCGCGCCGTTGATCGCCGCGATGATCGGCTTCCGCACGTCCCAGGGCGCAATCGATCGCCGGGGCTTGGCCCACGGCCGATCCGCCGGCGGCGCCGGCCGTTGATACTCGGCGGCAGCTTCGCGATCGAAGCTCGCCCCACCCCGCGCCAGATCCGCCCCGGCACAGAACCCACGCCCGGCCCCCGTCACGATGATGGCGCGAATCGCATCATCGCCGTCACACCCCGCGAACGCGTCGTGCAGCTCGTCCCCCATGACCGGCGTGTAAGCATTCAACCGGTCGGGCCGATTGAGCGTAATGGTCGCAACTCCATCCGTGACGTCGAGCAAGATCTCGGTGTAGGCCATGAGCGCGACCCTACGGCCCGCGAGCGCCCCAGGCAAGGAGACGACCGCGCGGGGAGGGGGCCGCCGTCGTCGCGACCCGCAGGCCGCACGCCCGCCTGCGTTGACAAACCCGGTGAGCGGCCGAGGACAGGAGCAGCGAGGGCGGGTCCGTCCCCGCGCCGCCCCCCTACCCCCGCAGCGCCTCCTCGAGGTACGGCAGCAGCGTCGCATAATCCGCGACCACACCGAGATCCGCCGCCTTGAAGATCGGCGCCTTCGGATTCTTGTTCACCGCGACGATGGTCCCGACCCGCCGCAGCCCGACCACATGCTCCATCGCCCCGCTGATCGCGAGCGCGACGTAGAGCCGCGGCGCGATCGCCTGTCCCGTCAGCCCGACCTGGAGCTGCTTCGGCAGCCAGCCCGCGTCGGTCACCTCGCGGGTGGCGGCGATTCCCGCGCCCAGCCGGCGCGCGAGCTCGA
>DATILR010000249.1:0-6653 GCA_035476275.1 Binatus sp. (SeqCode)
TCCGCGATGTTGCCCGCCAGCCGGATGACGAAGAGGTCCCCCAGCCCCTGGTCGAAGACGACCTCGGGAGGAACCCGGGAGTCCGAGCAGCCGAGGATGATGGCGAACGGATGCTGGCTGCTCGCCACCGTCCGGCGCCGCCCCGCCGTCTGATTCGGGTGGGCGATCGTGCCGGTGACGTAGCGATGGTTTCCGGCGAGCAGCCTCGAGAGCGCATCGCCACGATCGTCCGACGCCGCTTGCGACGTCCCACTCAGAAGGCCGATCAGCAAGATCCCGAGCGCTTTCACCATATTAACCGGCTCTCTTTGCATGAAGCCGAGCAAAGGCCAAGAGGCGCTCACCCTTGCTTCGTCGGGCGTTGACAGACCGCTCGGCCTGACGACAAGCTCGCACGTCTCGTGGTCGACGCTCAGCCGGGAATGCCCTGTCCCTCGTGCGGTCAGCGCAACCGCGCCGACCGGCGCTTCTGCACCGAGTGCGGAGGCCGCCTCGCCCGGGCTTGCCCGGCATGCGGCGCGTCCGTCGAGGCGGGCGAGAAGTTCTGCGGGAGCTGCGGTGCCGCGCTGAGTGCGGCCGGTCCCCCCGCGCGCCCCGGGCACGTGGCGGCCTCGCCCCCGCGGCACCTGGCCCAGAAGATCCTGGCATCCCGGAGCGCGCTCCAGGGCGAGCGCAAGCAGGTGACCGTTCTCTTCGCCGACGTGAAGGGCTCGATGGAGCTCGCCGAGCAGGTCGACCCGGAGGTCTTCCACCACGTGATGGAACGCTTCGCGACCCTCCTCGCCGACGGCGTCCATCGCTTCGAGGGGACCGTCACACAGTACACCGGCGACGGCGTGATGGCGCTCTTCGGCGCGCCGATCGCGCACGAGGATCACGCCCAGCGGGCCGCCTACACCGCCCTCCACCTGAGCGACGTCCTGCGACGCTACGCCAACGAGCTCCGCCTCACGCGCGGTCTCAGCTTCGCGGTGCGGATGGGGCTCAACTCCGGCGAGGTGGTGGTCGGCACGATCGGCGACGATCTGCGCATGGACTACACCGCACAGGGTCACACCGTGGGCCTCGCGCAGCGTATGGAGCAGCTCGCGGAGCCGGGGAAGGTCTACCTGACCGAGCACACCGCCAAGCTCGTCACCGGGCTCTTCCAGCTGGAGGACCTGGGATCGCTCGCGGTCAAGGGAGCGCAGGCGCCGGTCGGCGTCTTCGCCCTGCTCGGCGTCGGGCCACTGCGCACCCGTCTCGATGTCTCGCGCGCCCGCGGTCTCTCCCGGTTCGTCGGCCGGGACGACGAGACGCGGGCTCTCGAGGCGGCAGTCGACCGCGGCAACGGACGGATCGTGGGCATCGTCGCCGAGGCGGGCGTCGGGAAGAGTCGTCTCTGCTTCGAGTTCCTGGCGCGCTGCCGGGCGCGGCATTTCCAGGTTTACGAGGCGCACGGCGTGGCGCACGGCCGGAACATCCCCTTCCTCCCCATGCGCGAGCTCTTCCGTGCGTACTTCGGCATCACCGAGCAGGACGGCGAGCGGGCCGCGCGGCAGAAGATCGCCGGACAGCTCGTCCTCCTCGCCGACGACCTACGCGATGCGCTGCCTCTGATCTGCGACGTCCTCGGCGTTCCCGACCCCCAGCGCCCGGTGCCGCGCATGGATCCGGAGGCGCGCGAGCGGCAGGTGCGCGCCTTCGCCACGCGCATCGTGCAGGCGGTAGCCCGTCAGGGCCCGACGGTCACGCTGCTCGAGGACCTGCACTGGTTCGACGACAGCAGCGCGGCGCTGCTCGACACGCTGGTCAGGGCACACGCCGGGACGCGCGGGCTCCTTCTCCTCAACTTCCGTCCCGAGTTCCGCGCAGCGTGGATGACGGCGCCGGGCTACGAGCAGCACTCCCTGGTGTCCCTGGGCCCCGCGGCCAGCGCAGCGCTGCTCGGCGACCTGCTCGGCGGCGACCCGTCGGTCGCGGGCCTCTCGTCCCGCCTGCACGAGCGTACGGGCGGGAATCCGTTCTTCATCGAGGAGGCGGTGCGTGGATTGGCCGGGGCGGGCATTCTTTCGGGTAACCCGGGCGCGTATCGCCTGCTGCAGCCCGTCCAGCAGGTGAGCATCCCGCCAACCGTGCAGGCCGTCCTGGCGGCGCGGATCGATCGGCTCGGGGATCGTGCCAAGGAAGTGCTGCAGGCGGCGGCGGTGATCGGCCGGCAGTTCGCCGAACCCGTCCTGGCGCGCCTCACCGACCTCCCGGCAGCCGAGCTGGCCGCGGCGCTGGAGCAGCTCGCCGCCGCGGAGTTCGTGTACGAGTCGGCGCTCTTCCCCCACACCGAGTATGCCTTCCAGCACCCCCTCACCCAGGAGGTGGCGTACCGCTCCCAGCTCGCCGAGCGTCGCGCCGGCCTCCATGCTGCGGCAGCCCGTGCGCTCGCCGAGCTTCACCCCGACCACCTCGACGAGCGGGCGGCACTCCTCGCCTACCACTGGGAAGAGGCGGGTGAGCTGCTCGAGGCGGCCCGCTGGTACCGCCGCGCGGCCGAGTGGGTCGGCTCTAAGAACTCCGCCGAGGCGGCCCGGAAGTGGCAGCAGGTCCGTGCGACGACAGCCAAGGTTCCGGCGCAGGAGGCAGACGCGCTCGGCCTCCTGGCTCGCGCCCAGCTCCTCATCCTGGGGTCCCGCGTCGGCGTCCCGGCCGCGGAGGCGGCGACCATCTTCGCCGAGGGACAGGCCCTCGCGACGAGGACCGGCGACCTCCGGACCCTCGCCATCCTGCTCTGCGGCTACAGCCACGTGAAGGACATGCAGGGAGAGCCCGAAGACGCCTTGCGTCACGCCACGGCAGCCCTGCACCTGGCCGAGCAGACGCGGGACCGCGGGTTGAGTCTCCTCGTTCTCCAGTCGCTGATTGCGTCGCACGCGGAGTCGGGCCGACTGCGCGAAGCCCTGCGCCTGGCCGAGCAGGGACTCAACCTCGCACCCGAGGATCCCCGACTCGGAGTGAACCTCCTCGGCTACAGCCCCTACGCGTGGATGATGGGCTTCAAGGCCCGCATCCTCGTCCACATGGGACGCCTGGACGAAGCGCGGGAGACCATCAGCCGCTGCCTCGACCTCACCCGCGAACTGGGCGAGACGGAGGCTCCCGGGTCGTGGTACCCGGTCGCCGCGCTGGTGGCCGACCACGCCGGGGACCCCGAGCAGGCGCTCGAATACGCCCGCCGCGCGGTCGACATCGCCGAGAGCACCGGCAATTCGTTCGCGCGCGCGGTTGCCCATCTGGCGCTCGGCGTCGCGTTCAAGACGAGGGGCGAATCGAGCGAGGCGGTCCGGATGTTCGAGCAGGCGCTGGCCGTGTCGCGAGAGCGGCGGACGGGACTCCAGTTCGAGGCGTGGGTGCTCGCTCTCCTCGCGGAGAGCCGCTTGGCCAACGGCGAGCCCGACCAGGCGCGAGCCACGGCCAGGGAGGCGGTCGCCGCGGCGCACCACACGCCACTCTTCGAGTGCGTGGCGCGTCTCGCCCTCGCCCACGTGCTCCTGCGGACCGATGGCCTCCTGGCGCGAGACGCCATCGAGACCGCCCTCACGCGGGCCCAGGCCCTGGTCGACGAGACGGGCGCGGAGGTCTACTCGCCGTTCGTCCACCTGGAGCGCGCCGAGCTCGCCCGCCTGGCAGGCGACGCGCCTTCTCGCGAGCTCGAGCTGCGGGAGGCGCAGCGCCTCTTCAGCGCGATGGGGGCCACGGCGCGAGCCGAGCAGGTGGCACGCGAGGTCGCGTAGGACCGTCAGACGTCGGTCGACGAGAAACCCCAGTCGCGGAGGATCGCCTCCTCGTCGGCCGGGCTCATCGCCTTCTTGAAGCGGGCCCCGGATCGACCCTTCACGCGGTGCTCACACTCGGCCCAGGTGGCGTGGCGCGCCGGCTGCCCGTCGACGACGCTCAGATACGAGTACGCGACGCCACGGCGACCACCGCTCGGCGCCGCCGAGCGCTGGGGCACCCGCGTGTCGTCGGGGATGTCGAGCACGGCCACCGAATAGCGGATGAGCGGGCCGTGATAGAGCGCCGGCCGCTCTCCCGCGGAGTAGGCGTTGGCGATCTCGTCGACGCGCTCGTTGCCCGGAATCCCCTGGTGACCGCGGACGTAATGCCAGACGACCGTTCCCGCACGCTGCTCGGCCGCGGCGAGCTCCTCCCACAGGTCCCGGTTCAGCACGTCCCCGCCTCCCGCCGTGCGCCAGCCACGGCGGCGCCAGGCGTGAATCCACTCCCGGATGCCACGGATCACGTAGGTGGAGTCCGTGTGGACGGCGACCGGGGTCGACGCCGTACCGATGTGTCGGAGCGCCTCGAGAGCCGCGGTCAGCTCCATCCGGTTGTTCGTGGTCTGACGAACACCCCCACCGAGCTCCGTCACCCGCCCCTCGGGCGTGACGACGATCACCCCCCAGCCTCCCGGCCCCGGGTTCCCCTTCGCGGCCCCGTCGGCGAACACGACGATCGGCATCGCGGCCATCACTGCCCTTGCCTACCCTCCGCCACCGCCGTCCGGCAAGCCGAAGCAGATCGCAACTCCCGCTGGCACACGCTATAGGATGCAGGAGACATGGCGGCATCGGACGACGAGGACTTCGCGGCGCTCTTCGCCGCCAGCGAGGGGGCGCGCCCGCGCGAGCGCCGCCTCGCGACCGGGGATGTCGTCCGTGGGCGCGTGATCGCCGTCGGCGCCACGACGGCCTTCATCGCGGTCGGCGGCAAGGCCGAGGCGACGATCGAGCTGGCCGAGTTCCGCGACCCGGCGACGGGCGAGGTGCGACTCCACGAGGGCGACGAGATCGAGGCGACGGTGGTGGACGACGGGAGGCGGTCGGGCTCGATCGTGCTGAAGCGGGTCGCCGGCCGCGGGGGCCACGTCCCCGGCGAGCTCGAGCAGGCGTTCGCGCACGGGATCGCCGTCGAGGGGCTCGTCAGCGGCGAGAACAAGGGCGGCTACGACGTGCAGATCGGCACCGTCCGTGCGTTCTGCCCCGGATCGCAGATCGACCGGCGACGCACCCAAGGCGCCCAGTACGTCGGGCAGCGCTTTCGCTTCCGGATCACGAAGCTCGAGTCGGGGGGGCGGAACCTCGTGGTCTCGCGCCGCCAGCTCCTCGAGGAGGAAGCGGCGGTACGAGCGGCCGCCGTCGAGGCCGAGCTGCGCGTGGGTGCGGTGGTGGCGGGGACCGTCACGTCACTGCGCGACTTCGGGGCCTTCGTCGACCTCGGGGGGGTCGACGGGTTGATCCACGTGAGCGAGCTGAGCCACGGGCGGGCGTCCCATCCGTCGGAGGTGCTGCAGGTCGGACAGCGGGTCGAGGCGCAGGTCGTGAAGCTGGAACCCGATCCGAAGGGCGGGCGCCAGCGGGTGGGATTGTCCCTCCGCGCGCTCGCGCCCGATCCCTGGGCGACGGCGGCCGAGCGTTTTCCCGTCGGGGCCAACGTGCGCGGCACCGTGCAACGGCTCGAGCAGTTCGGCGCGTTCGTCGAGCTGGCACCCGGCCTCGACGGTCTCGTCCACGTCTCGCGCATGGCACTCGACCGTCGCGTCTCCCATCCGCGGCAGGTCGTCTCGATCGGCGACACGGTCGACGTCACGGTGGTCGAGCTTGATGCGGTGAAGCGGCGGATCGGTCTGTCGATGATCGAGCGCGCCAAGCAGGCCAAGGATGCGGCCGAGGCCGAGGAGCGACGCGACACCGATGACGTCCTGGCCCAGTCGGGCGAGAAGGCCAGCCTGGGGACGCTCGCCGAGCTGCTCTCGAAGCCGCCCAAGCCGAAAAGCTGAACGCCGCGCAGGCGATACTACCTAGTTGACCTTCCCGCGGGTCTGACTTAAAGCTTGCGGTGATGAGTGACCACCCGATGCCTGTCATGCTGTTCGGTGGGTGGCTGCTCCTGATGCCGCCCGGCGTCAATGACGGCCTGGTTCGTGACCACCCCCGGATCGATGCTCCGGTGGCGGCCTGGGTTCAGGAGTCCGTGCACGAGTCGGCCGTCGCGTGCGAACGGGCACGGCTGAGCGGACTCCAGTCGTCACGCGGCCACACGCAGTCGACGGAAGGCGTCGGGCGCCCCTGGCGCGTCGCGCTCTGCGTCCCGGCGGAATCGGTCGGTCCGCCGACCAGTCGGGCCGACCAGCCGCTCCCCCCGTCGGGACGCTGAACCCCTCGCCCAGAGGGGCTACGCCTTCCCGGGCACGCTCGAGCCACCTCGGCGGCCGCTCGGCCCCCCCGGTGGGGTATCGCTTGAGGTCGCACCGTGGGCTAAGCGACTCCGCAGAGGAGGAGGATCCCGTGACCCACGACGACATCATCCGCCTGTTCGCCAAGACCCTGCAGAACCTCGGGCAGTGGATGGACAAGGCCGCCGCCCATGCGCAGGCCAAGTCCTTCGAGGTCGACGTCCTCGCCCAGGCCCGGCTGGCGCCGGATCAGTTCGAGTTCATCCGCCAGGTGCAGTCCGCGTGTGACCAGGCGAAGTACGCCGCTGCCTATCTCGCCGGCAAGCCGCCGCCGTCTCACCCCGACACGGAGAAGACCTTCACCGAGCTCCGGCAGCGGATCCAGAAGTGCCTCGGCTACCTCGAGACCATCCAGGCGAAGGACCTCGCCGGCGCCGAGGAGCGGAAG
>DATILR010000250.1:0-6451 GCA_035476275.1 Binatus sp. (SeqCode)
CGAGGGTCCGTCGCATCCGACCAGCGTGCGGGCCGGCAAGGGCGTTCCGGACATCCTCCCGCTGGCGGGCGACGGCACGATCGGCTGCGCGACCTGCCACTTCATGCATGGCGAGAACAATCGCTTCGGCGACTTCCTCCGAATCGACAACCGTGAGGGCGCCCTCTGCCTCACGTGTCACCGGCTGTCCGAGCTCGAATGAGGACCCGGCGAGGAGATCAGACCATGGCATTCTTTGGCTTGCTCCATCATCACGGCGTCCACCGCCAGCGGCAGCTGCGCTGGGTGCTGCCCGTGGGGGCAGCACTGCTCGTGGCCGTCCTCGTCGCACTCACCGTCCAGTACCGCATGGGCGACCAGGCCGTCGGGACGGAGTTCTTCCGCGCTCACAAGACGATCAGCCACACCGGCGAGCTGCTACGGCGCGGGTTCCTTCTCGGTCTGGCGCTGTCCGTCCTGGTGGTGCTCGGCGTGGTCGCATGGGCGTTCCGGCTCACACACCGGATCGTCCGACCGGTGCACACGCTCCATCGCGCGCTCGACCAGCTGGCGACGGGGGACCTCGGTGTCCGGGTCGAGCTGCATTGCGAGGACGAGTTCCGGGAGGTCGCCGATGCCCTCAACCGCCTGGTAGAGACCTTCTGTGCGACGCTCGCGACCATCCATGCAACGACCGACCGGATCGAGGGGATCGTCCGCGCGACTCACGCGATCGAATCGACCCCCGAACAGGCGGAGCTCCACGCGCTGGTCGAGGAGCTCGATGGAACACTCGACTTCTTTCGCGTCACGCCGCGGCGGGTGATCCGGGAGGACGGAAGTTGAGATGCGCCTCCTGACGACGCTCGTGAGCTTCCTGGCCGTGCCGGCGTGGGGCGCGCCGACTGGTCTCATCATCATCCCGACGACCGACCTCGTGCCGCCCCGCCAGCTGAGCCTCGCCCTCCAGAACGGGAACACGGAGCTGCGCGGCTCGGACTCGATGTTCCACGAGCCGCGTCCCAACCCCCAGAGCGAGCTCGGGCTCCCCTGGAATGTCGAAGGGGGCCTCGACCTCGTCCCCGCCGACGGCCCGGAAGACTACCGCCCCCAGCTGAACCTCAAGTGGAAGGTGCTGCCCGAAGGCTACCACTGGCCCGCCGTCGCGGTGGGGGCCTCACAGGTCGGCCCGGGGTTCGCGCCGAACTACTTCCTCGTCCTCAGCCGCACGCTCAACTACCAGCAGGTCCAGTATCAGAAGTTCCGTGCCCACCACCGGAACATCAAGCTGCGCGGCATCCGTCTCCACACCGGCATTCTCTACACCGGGTATGCCTGGCGGGCGCTGCTCGGCACGGACATCGAGGTCTCGGATCACTTCGTCTTCTATGCGGACTGGATGTCGGGCAGGAGCAACGCGCTCTCGCTCGGCGGGGCGATCATCATCAACCGTGAGGACAGCCTCGTCCTGGCGGTCCAGCGCGGCAACGACCAGGACCGGATCAGCGGCCTCGTCCTGCAGTTCACGCACACCTTCTCGTGGTAGGTCGCCGCTAGGAGCTCGCGAGCTGGCGCGCGGCGAAGAGCGCCCCTTCCGTCACGACCTCTTCGCCGACCCGGAGGCCCGAGAGGACCTGGACGGCCTCGCCCACCTCCGCGCCCACCTCGACCGGGCGGCTGTCCAGCTGCCCGTCGGCGCGTCGGACGAGCACGCGGAAGTGGTGGCCGTCGGAAAGGAGGGCGCTCAACGGCACGGTGGCGATCCGGCGTCCGGCCGGCGCCTTCAGCTGGACGCGCGCGAACATCGCCGGCTTCAGCAGGTGGTCCGGGTTCAGCACGGTGCAGCGGACCAGCACCGTCCGGGTGGCTTCGTCGATCACGTCGCCGACCGCCACCACCTCGCCGGGGAAGTCCCGGGGATACGCGTCGACGTGAATCGCGGCCACCTGGCCCGCCTCGACGAGCGACAGCTGGCGCTCCGGCAGCCGCACGACCACGCGCAGGCGTGACAGATCCGAGACCACCACGAGCGGCTCGGGGCTCTCGGCCGCGATCTCGGTACCGACCAGTGCCTTGCGTTCGACGATCGTCCCCGCGAACGGCGCCCGCAGGAGGTAGCGGCTCGAGCGCTCCCCGGGTGCCACCCTCAGGCGCTCGAGCTGCGCCCGGGCGCGCTCGAAGTCGGCCTCCGCCTTGCGCGTCTCCTGCTGCGCCTGGACGAAGTCCTTTTCCGCGATGGCCCGCGCGGTCCGCAGGCGCTCGGCGCGCTCGGCGGCCGTCCGCGCGAGCTGGGCATCGGCCTCCGCGCGGACGTAGTCGACCTGGGCGGCCTTCACCTCGGGACTGTCGAGGGTGACCAGCGGCTGGTCGGCCTCCACGCGATCGCCGACCTGCACCAGCAGCTCGATGACCCGTCCCGCGACGGGGGGGTTCAGGCGCGCGGTCCGCTCCTCGTCGAACTCGATGGTCCCGCTCACGTCGGCGATGGCAGCGGCCTCCTCCTCGGCGACGGGAGCGAACTTCAGGAACGAGAGCTGTGCGGGCGTGAGCTTCCGATCCGCGGCAGCGGCGGCCCGATCCCCCAGGTCGTGACGGCCACAGGCCGGCGCGGCGGCGAGGGCCAGGCAGGCGATCCAGTAGCGACGCATGTAGTGTCTCTCCTTCGGCATCACGCGACTTCCTTGCTGGTTTCGAGTTTGCGCAGGAGCGGCGCGCTCCCGGCCGATCCGGTGACGTCTACACTCTCCGGCAGGAAGATCGTGTAGAGGACGGGCAGGACGAGGATCGTGAGCAGCGTCGCGGACACCAGGCCGCCGATCACGACCACCGCGAGCGGACGCTGGGTCTCCGAGCCGATCTGCGTCGAGAGGGCCGCGGGCAGCAGCCCCAGGGCGGCGAGCAGCGCCGTCATGAGCACGGCCCGCAGGCGGCGCTGGGCCCCCGTCTCGACGGCGGAGCGCACGTCGAAGCCCTCGCTCCGCAGCCCGTTGATCTGGGAGACCAGCACGACGCCGTTCAGCACCACCTGGCCCATGAGCGCGATGAAGCCGATGCAGGCCGAGACGCTCAGGTTGAGCCGGGCGATGTCCAGCCCCACCACGCCACCCACCAGGGCGAACGGGATTGTGCAGAGAATGAGCAGCGCCGAGCGCAGCGAGGCGAAGGTGCGCTGGAGGATCAGCAGGATGAGCCCGATCGACACCGGGATGATGATGGCGAGCCGGGCCATCGCGCGCCGCTGGTTCTCGAACTCGCCGCCCCAGGTGAGGAACGAGTTGGGCGGCAGCGCGACCTCCTGCGCCACCCGGCGCTGCGCCTCGGCGACGAAGCTCCCCAGGTCGCGGCCGTGCACGTTGCACTTGATGCCGACGAAGCGGGTGTTGGCCTCCCGGGTGATCGAGGACTGGCCGTTGGCCACCTCGACTCGGGCGAGCTGACCGAGCGGAATCTGCGCTCCGTCGGGGCTCGTGACCCGGATGTCGGGAATCCGGTCGAGCGTCGCCCGCGCCCCCTGGGCGAGGCGCACGACGACGTCGAAGTGCCGCTCGCCTTCCCAGAGCGTGGTCGCCGTCTTGCCGCCGATCGCGGTCTCGATCACGTCCTGCACGTCGGCGATGCTGAGCCCGTAGCGGGCAATCGCGTCGCGCTCGACGACGATGTGCACCTGGGGCAGCTCGGCGGACTGCACGACGGCGAGGTCGGCCACCCCGGGGACTCCCTCGAGCACGTGCTGGATGTCGAGCGCGGTCCGTCGCAGGGCGTCCAGATCGTCGCCGAAGAGCTTGATGGCGATCTGGCCGATCATGCCCGAGATGTTCTCCTCGATGTTGTCCTTGATGGGCTGCGAGAAGTTGAACTCGATCCCCGGGATGTCCGCCAGCTGGGTGCGCATCGCCTCGACCAGCCCGTCACGCGTCACGCCGCGCGGCCACTCGTCCTGGGGCTTCAGGTCGACGAAGTACTCGAGGTTGTTCGGCGTCGACCAGTCGGTCCCGTCGTCGGGGCCGCCGAGCTGGCTGAGGACGCTGCGCACCTCGGGGAAGGAGAGGAAGACGGCGCTGACGCGCGGCACGACGTCGCGCGACCCGGCCGTGAGGGAGATGCTCGGCGGCAGGGTGAAGGTGACGTAGAGTGCCCCCTCGTTCAGCTCGGGCAGGAACTCGGTGCCGAGACGAGCAAAGAGCCACCCTCCCAGGACGACGCTGGCGAGCGCGGCCGCGACCACCGCCCGTCGATGCGCCAGCACCCAGGCGAGCGCCGGCCGGTAGATGCGCAGCGCGGCCGCCTCGATCGGGGTCTCGCCCGGGTCGCGCGCCCGGCGCAGCAGGACGAAGCTCAGCACCGGGATCAGGGTGAAGGAGAAGATGAGGGCCGCCACCAACGCGGCGCAGACGGTGTTGGCCATGGGCGCGAAGATGCGGCCCTCCACGTGCTGGAGCGAGAAGATCGGCAGGTAGGCCACGATGATGACACAGAGGGCGAAGAGCGTCGGGCGGGCCACCTCCTCCGCCGCCTCGAGCATCACCCACTGGGCGTCGCGGCGGGCGGTGACCCCGGCGAGCCGGCGGGCGACGTGCTCGACCATGATCACCGCGCCGTCCACGATGATCCCGAAGTCGACCGCCCCGAGCGAGAGCAGGTTGGCGGACAGTCCCCGCAGCTTCAGGTAGAGGAAGGCTCCGAGCAGCGAGAGCGGGATGACGAGCGCCACGATCACCGCCGCCCGCGCGCTCATCAGGAAGACCCCGACGACGAGGATGACGAGCGCCGCCCCGAGCACGAGGTTGTGCGTGACCGTCACGAGCGTCCGGCGCACGAGCTGGCTGCGATCGTAGAAGGTGTCGATGCGCACGCCGGGCGGCAGGATGCCGTGGCCCAGCTCGTCGATCTTGGCGTGCAGGGCGGTGAGCACGCTCGAGGGGTTCTCGCCCCGGCGCATGAGCACGATCCCTTCGACCGCCTCGGACTCGCCGTCCCGGGTGACGACCCCCCGCCGCGGGAAAGGGCCGATGGTGACGTCGGCGATGTCGCGAATACGGATGGGGATGCCGCCGCGCGCCGCGATCACGACCTGCTCGATGTCCTCGAGCTTCGCCAGCGTGCCGAGGCCGCGCACGACGTACTGCTCCTCGCCGTGCTCGATGTAGTTGCCGCCGGCGTTGGCGTTCGAGCGCGCGAGCGCCGCGAAGACCTGCTGCAGCGCCACGCCGCGCGCCTGCAGACGCTCCGGATCGACCTGCACCTGGTACTGCTTGACGAATCCCCCGAACGAGACGACGTCGGCGACGCCGGGGACCTGCTTCAGGTAGCGCTCCATGACCCAGTCCTGCAGCTCGCGGAGCTGCATCGGCGTGTAACCGTTGCCGACCAGGGTGTAGCGATAGATCTCGCCGGTCGGCGTCGACAGCGGACCGAGCTCGGGCTTGACGCCGTCGGGGACGTCGACCTGGGCGAGGCGTTCGGTCACCTGCTGTCGCGCGAAGTAGAGGTCGGTGCCGTCCTCGAACGTGAGCACGACGAACGACAGGCCGAAGAGCGAGAACGAATGCATGCGGGCGAGACCGGGGAGGCCGTTCATCTCCTGCTCGATCGGCACCGTCACCTGCCGCTCGACCTCCTCCGCGGCGTGACCGGCGAAGAGCGTGATCACCTGCACCTGCGGATCGGCGAGCTCGGGAAACGCTTCGATCGGCAGGTGAAGGAAGGCCACGATCCCGCCGAGCGCGAAAACGGCGCTCAGCACGAGCACCATCGCGGGATGCGTCAGCGAGAGGGAGAGGATGCGTCGCACCTGAAAATTGTATGCAGGCAACGGTCCGGTCGAAAGAGCCAAGAAACAACAGATCGGGTGGTGAAATGAATGTGGCGCATTGTCACGGCCGAGGCGTCATGCCTCAGGCGCGCTGGCGCGCGCGGCGTGCAGAACGTTTGTCCGTCGCGACGGGCAATGTAATCCTCGAGCGGGTGATGCGTGGGCTCCGGCGGCTGGCGGCGTTCGCTCTCCTCATCCCCGTGTGCACGTCGGCCGAGCCCCTCGCGCCGCTGACGCTCGACCAGGCGCTCGATCTCCTGCGCCAGCAGAATCCGGAGCTGCTCGCGGCGGCGTTGAACATCCGCGCGGCGCACGGGGATCTCACCAGCGCGCGCCTGCTGCCAAACCCGACGCTCTCGAACCAGGTGGGCAATTTCCCGCTCGGGCGGACCAATCCTCCCGGGCTGGGGGTCGGCCAGACGGTGATCGAGCAGGTGGGCGTGCAGGAGGAACTCCCGCTGTGGGGCCGACGCGGCGCCCGCGTCTCCGCTGCCGGCGCGCGCGAGGCGCAGGCGACCAATGACCGCGCCGACCTCGAGCGCCGCCTCGTCTTCGAGACGCGCTCGCGCTTCGTCGCCGTGCTGGTCACGACCGAGCGCCTCCGGCTCGCCCGCGAGAACCTCGACCGCTACCGGGAGACCGTGCGCGTCAGCAGCGAGC
>DATILR010000251.1:0-40927 GCA_035476275.1 Binatus sp. (SeqCode)
CTTCGCCGTCGCCCAGAGACCCGTCGCGAGCGCGCCCCACGTTCCCCCGACCCCGTGCACGCCGACCACGTCGAGCGCGTCGTCGTACCAGCCGAGGACGGCCTTCAGGTTGCAGGCACCGTAGCAGAGCACGCCCGCCACGGCGCCGATCAGCAGCGCCGGCATGGGCGCGACGAAACCCGAAGCAGGCGTGATGGCGACCAGACCGGCGACGGCGCCGCTCGCCGCGCCGAGCACCGTCGGCTTACCCTTGTGGAACCATTCGGACGACATCCAGGAGAGCGTGGCGGCAGCGGTGGCGGTATTGGTGGCGACGAAGGCGCTGGTGGCCAGGCCATTCGCTGCCAGGGCGCTGCCGGCGTTGAAGCCGAACCAGCCCACCCAGAGAAGTGCCGCACCGGTCACGGTGAGGGGCAGGTTGTGCGGCGGCATGGGGTCGGCACCGAATCCCAATCGCTTGCCGATCACGATCGCACACACGAGCGCCGACACTCCGGAGCTGATGTGCACGACGGTGCCACCGGCGAAGTCGAGGGCGCCCCAGCCCTTCCCGATGAGTCCGCCGGTGCCCCACACCATGTGCGCCAGCGGGTCGTAGACGAGCGTCGCCCAGAGCAGCGAGAAGACGAGGAACGCGCTGAACTTCATGCGCTCGGCGAAAGCCCCGGTGATGAGCGCCGGCGTGATGATGGCGAACATCAGCTGGTAGATCATGTACGTCTGGTGCGGGATGGTCGCGCCGTAGTCAGGGTTGGGGTCGAGCCCGACGTTGCGGAGGCCCAGCCAGTCGAGACCACCAATGATGTGTCCGTGGTCGGGACCGAAGGCCAGGCTGTAGCCCCAGAGAACCCACTGGACGCTGATCAGCGCCATCAGGATGAAGCTCTGCATCACGACGGAGAGGACGTTCTTGCTGCGGACGAGCCCACCATAGAAGAGGGCCAGCCCGGGCGCCGTCATCATGAGCACGAGAGCGGCCGACGTGAGCATCCATGCGGTGTCGCCCGAGTCGATCTTCGGCGCGTCCGCCGCGTGCCCGGTGGCGGCGAAACCCAGAATGACTGCGCCCACTGCGACCGCGCGGGCGTACCAAACCCTCCCGCCGAACGAGCGCGTCCTCGCTTGCATGATGTCCCTCCTTTGGTGGGATGCAACGAATCAGCCAAGTCTGGTGCCACGAGAAACACCCGCCCCGCAAGGGAATGCGTCGGGCACCCTGGCGCGAGAGTTTGGATGGGGCGCCTAGTTTCCGGGCGCCGCCTGCTTTTTGTGCAGGGGGCCAGCCGAGCCCGATTTCATTGGCCCGGCCGGCGCCGAGTGACCGCCGCGGCGGCCCGCTTCAGAACCGCAGGCGGTAGCGCTGGCGGCGATCCCGACGGCGCTGCAGGAGGCGGCTCGCCGCCCATCCCACCACACCGCCGAAGAGGAGAAGGCCGGGTGTTACGGCGGCCGAGCCATCGGGCGGAGGATCCCCGGGGGGTTGGGAGGCG
The DNA here is from genome assembly GCA_035476275.1 of Binatus sp. (SeqCode). GTDB lineage: Bacteria > Desulfobacterota > Binatia > DP-6 > DP-6 > DP-23. The sequence goes on from DATILR010000251.1 coordinate 1,491, forward strand.
CCGTGGTCCTCGAGCCAGCGTCGCAGATCCTGCTCACCGCTCGCGACGCGCTCGATCTCGGCCCGAAGACGCTCCAAGTCCTCGCTAGTGACCGGCTGCGGGCGGGCGAGCAATGTGCCCAGCTGCTGGCCCAGCTCGTGGACCTCGTCCGCGAGAGAACGCGCCTCCGCGGCGTCGGTCGGACGGATGCCCTCCAATGCCTTCCCCGGTGAAGCCCCTTCCGTGAGCCAGGCGGACCACACGTAGCCGTGTTGACCGTCGGCCGTTCGCACCTCGTCCCAGCCGTTGCTCTCGCCGAGGACCTCGAGCTTCGTGCCAGGACCCAGCTCACGCATGACCGCGCTGGTCCCCGCGGGCTCCGGGCGAAGCCGAGCGTGTTCCTTCACGGTCATGGTGCGCGCTTCCACGAGCGTCGCGCCCGCCAGGAGAACCCCCACCGCCCACCGCCACCGACGCAACATCATCACCGATCGCCTGCTCGCCTGATCGAGAGTCATGGTCGGGGTGACTGGATTTGAACCAGCGGCTCCTGCGTCCCGAACGCAGTGCTCTTCCAGGCTGAGCTACACCCCGTACAGTGCCAACCCGTGCGGAATTGAGCGCGACTTAACACAGGCGCTTCACGAAAGGAAGCTTGCGCCCGGCGCCGAGTGACGGGGAGTTTCGTTCGGGCGCTCGCCTCGTGGCGGTGCGCCGTGCATTTCCAGCCCTTCCGTCTGGCACATCGGTTGCCTTGGTCGTTCACCCAGCGGCGCCGCAGGGGGGCGCCCAAAGGAGGTGGAGATGCAACGGATCAGTAGGGCAGTGGCGGTGGGGCTCCTCTGCGGGCTAGTGATCGCCGGGTCCGGGCGTGGCGCCGTCGCTGCCGGCGCCGCGCCGACCGACCCGGGACGCGTGAATCTGAACTCGGCGAGCGCCGCCGAGCTCGCGCGTCTTCCCGGCGTCGGGCCGGCGAAGGCCCAGGCGATCATCGAGTACCGCAATGGGGAGCCGTTCCGGAAGCCCGAGGACCTGAGAAGGGTGAAGGGCATCGGCGAGAAGCTCTACGACCGGCTGAAGGATCAGATCACGGTCGGCGAGCCCGCGCCCGCCCCGAAGGGCCGCGGTAGCTGAACCGCGGCGTGTGGCCGGATACGGGGGCGGGCCGAAAACGAGGGCGGGCGGCCCGTCCCCCCGGCCTGGCTGGGGAGACTAGACGCGCAAGGCGCGGATCGTCGCCGCGTAGTCGTGCGATGCGAAGATCGCCGAGCCAGCCACCAGGACGTCGGCCCCCGCGCGGATGGCCTCGCCGGCGTTGTCCGGCTTGATGCCCCCGTCGACCTCGATGAGGAACCCAGCCCCCGAGCTAGTACGGAGCCTCCGGGCGTCTGCCAGCTTCTCCATGGAGCCGGGAACGATCGGCTGTCCGCCCCAACCCGGATTGACGCTCATCACCAGGAGCAGGTCGATCTCGCCCGCGAAGGGACGGATGGCCTCGAGTGGTGTCGGCGGATTGAGCGCGAGACCCGCTCGCGCACCGGCCTCGCGAATCCCGGCGATCGCGGCCGAGACGTCACCGCACGTCTCGACGTGCACGGTCACACTCGTCGCACCGGCGCGGACGAATTCCGCGACGTGACGCTCCGGATGCTCGATCATCAGGTGAACGTCGAAGGGCAGAGGCGTGGCGCCGCGGATGGCTGCCACGACGACGGGTCCGATCGTGATGGGCGGCACGAAGTGTCCGTCCATGACGTCGACGTGGATCCAGTCGGCGCCCGCCGCCGTCACCGCGCGCACCTCGTCGCCGAGCCGCGCGAAATCCGCGGACAGGATCGACGGCGCGATGCGGGTCATCGCTCCTCGTCTAGCGGACGCGGTAGTCGGACGCCAGGACCGGAGTCCGGGAGGGGCTCACGCCCGGGCGCGGAGCCGCGCGGCGAAGAAGCCGTCGAGGCCGTGGCGGTGCGGGAGCGTCATGAGGAAGCCGCGGGAAGTGATCGTGCTCGCCGGTGGGGGATCGGGCGCCGCGGCCACGCTCTCGACCGCGAAGCGTGGGTGAGTCTCCGCGAAGGCGGTCACGACGTTCGCGTTCTCTTCGCGAGCGATGGTGCAGACCGCGTAGACGAGCACGCCACCGGGTCGGACGAGGGGTGCCACGCCGGCGAGGAGGTCCCGCTGCAGAGCCGCGAGTCGGGGCACGTCCTCGGGACGTCGGCGCCAGCGGAGCTCGGGATGGCGGCGGAGCGTACCGAGACCGCTGCAGGGTGCGTCGACGAGCACGGCGTCGAAGGTGCCGTGCAGCCCCGGCCGGCAGGCATCCCCCACGACGCCCACGAGCTGCACCCCGAGGCGGGCGGCCTCGTCGCGGATGCGTCGTACCCCGGCCGCCCGCCGATCGAGCGCGACCACGAGGCCGGTCTGGCCGACGCGCGCTGCCGCATGGCCGGCCTTGCCACCCGGCGCGGCACACACGTCGAGCACGCGTGCGCCCGAGTGAAGGCCGAGGAGGGGCACGATCAGCTGGGACGCCTCGCCCTGAAACGCAAAGTGCCCGTCGCGCCAGGCGGCAAGCTCCCGGAGCGCGGCGCTGTTCCGCTCGACGACCACGGCGTCCGACGCCCAGGCGCTCGGCCTGGCCGACACTCCCGCCGCCTCGAGCTCGGCGACGAGCGTGTCGCGCGTCGTGCGGAGCGTGTTGGTTCGGAGCGCCGTGGCCCCGGCGAGGTTGTCGGCGGCGAGCAGCTCGGGTAGCTCCCCCAATGAGAGCTCCTCCGCCCACCGCTCGACCAGCCAGCGGGGATGCGACCACTCCACCGCGAGCCGTCCGAGAGGATCCTCGCCCGGGTCCGGCAGGCCGAGGCCGTCCCGTCCCGCCGCAGCCGCCCGACGCAGCACCGCGTTGACCAGCCCCACGGCACCCCGGCCGGCGGTCTGCGCGAGCCGTACGCTCGAATCGACGGCGGCGTACACGGGGACGCGCTCCAGGAAGAGGAGCTGGTAGAGCCCGAGTCGCAGCGCCGCTCGCACGGCGGGCTCGAGTCCCGCGAGCGACGAGCGGAGCAGCGTCCCGAGATGGTGGTCGAGGCGCCCCTGCCAGACGAGCGTTCCATACACGAGCCGGGTGGTGAGCCCCCGGTCGGCCACACCGAGCGGCGAGCCGGCGAGGCGGTGGGCGAGCAGCGTGTCCGCGAAGGCCCCGGTCGTCTCGACGCGCACCAGGACCTCCTGCGCGATCCGTCGCGCTTCGTGCCCGGGGGCTATTCGCCGAGACACGTCCCGGGTGCCAGGCTGTGGCCCGCGAGGAAGCGAACCGCGTCGAGCCGCTTCTTCCCCTCGAGCTGGACCTCGAGCAATCGGAGGCCGGCGGTACCGGTCGCCACCAGGATCCCGTCGGGCCCGGTGCGGACGATCCCCCCGGGCCGGCCTCCCGACGCGAGCGCGCGCTCGACGGCTGCGCGGTGCACCTTGAGCACCCGTCCGCCGAGCAAGGTGAACGCCGAAGGATCGGGGGCGAGCGCCCGGACCTGTCGCTCGAGCTCGACCGCGGGCCGCTGCCAGTCGAGACGACAGTGTGCGCGCTCGATGCGCGGAGCGAAGGTGACCTCCGCCGCCTCCTGCGGGGTGGCGTGGAGCGTACCGCGCGCGAGGCCGTCGAGCGCCTCGCCGATCGCGTCGGCGCCGAGCCGGGCGAGACGGTCGGTGAGGCTTCCGCCGGTGTCGTTGGCCGCGATCGGGGTCTCCCGGCGGAGGAGGATGTCCCCCGCGTCCATCTTCTCGTTCATCACCATGATGGTGACGCCCGTCACGCGGTCGCCGGCGAGAATGGCCCACTGGATGGGTGCCGCACCACGATGCCGGGGCAGGAGCGAGGCGTGGACGTTGAGGCAGCCGCGGGGGGGAAGGGCGAGGATCGTGGGTGGAAGGATCTTGCCGTAGGCAGCGACCACGATGAGGTCGGGCGCGAGCGCACGCAGCGCGCTCTCGAACGAGGCGTCGCGCAATCTCTCCGGCTGGAGGACCGGGAGCCCGCGTGCGCTCGCCATCTCCTTGATCGGTGGCGGTCCCTTGAGAAGACCGCGCCCGCGCGGACGATCGGGCTGACACACCACCCCCACGACCGGGTCGGCGCGGTCGAGGAGCGCTACGAGGATGGGAGCCGCGAACTGCGGCGTGCCCATGAAGACGGTGCGCCAGGCGCTCAGTGGCCGCTCAGATGGGGAGCGGGCGGGTCCCGGAGCTGCTCGGCCGTCCCTGGCGTGCGAGCTTGCGGCGGCGCGCCCGGTAGAGGTCGCGCTTCAGGCGCGACAGGCGATCGAGGAAGAGCGTTCCTTCGAGGTGATCGATCTCGTGCTGCAGCGCCACCGCCAGCAATTCCTCGGCCTCGATCTCCAGCGGGCGCTGCTCGGGTGTCCAGCCCCGCACCAGCACGCGCCGTGCGCGCTTGACGGGAGCGGTCAAGTCGGGGACCGAGAGGCAACCTTCCTCCCAGACGATCTCGCCCTCGCGCTCGGCGATTTCCGGGTTGACGATGCGCAGGCAGTGCTGGCCGGGCTCCGCGCCGTCCGGCCGCAGGTCGAGCACGATCACCCGCTGATCGACCCCGACCTGGGTGGCCGCCAGACCGACGCCGGGCGCGGCGTACATGGTCTCCGCCATGTTGTCGATCAGCTCGGCGATGCGCCCATCGATGTTCTCGACCGGCTGGGCGCGCTGCTTCAGAGCCGAATCGGGGTACTGCAGGATGCGCAACAGGGCCATGAGCAGAGCGGGCGAGGCGCGCGAGCTATAACATGGCGTACGGATCCACATCAATTGCGACCCGCACCCGGGAACCGCGCGTCTTCCCTCCGGCGGTGCGGGCCATGCGCGCGAGGGTACGGAGTGCGCGCACGTCCGCGCTGCGAAGGAGGCACTGCCAGCGGTAGCGACCGCGCAGACGCTCGAGCGGTGGCGGCGCGGGGCCGAGCACCGCCTGGTCATCGAGGCCGAGCGCCCGCGCCTGACGGCGGAGCTGGGCGGCCAGGTCGTGCGCTGCCCGCTCCACCGCGGCTCCGTCGCGTCCATCCAGCCGGACGTTGACCAGGCGCGCGAAGGGCGGATAGCCGAGCGCACGGCGTCGTTCGAGCTCGGCGTCCATGAACCCGAGGTAGTCGTGACGAACGGCGGCGACGAGGCTCGGGTGCTCGGGACGGAAGGTCTGCACCACGACGCGACCCGGCGCCGCACCGCGTCCCGCCCGACCCGCCACCTGGACGAGGAGCTGCAGGGTGCGTTCGGCCGCGCGGAAATCGGGCACGTTGAGCGACAGGTCGGCGATCAGTACGGCGACCAGCGTGACCCCGGGGATGTCGTGTCCCTTGCTCACCATCTGCGTGCCCACCAGGATATCGGTGTCACCCGAACGCCAGGCCTGCAGCACGCGACGCTGCGCCCCGACCCGCTGGGCGGCGTCGCGATCGAGTCGGTCGACCGCGGCCAGCGGATAGCACGCCCGCAACGCCGATTCGATCTGCTCCGTGCCCACGCCGAAGGCCTCGAGACCGCCGCCGCAGTCCGGGCAGGTCGTGGGGACGCGACGATGGTGGTGGCAGTGGTGGCAGACGAGCGCCCGGCTGGCGCGGTGCAGGGTGAGGGTCACGCTGCACTGCGGACAGCTGCACGCCGTCCCGCAGGCGGCGCACTGCAGATAGGTGGCGAAGCCGCGGCGGTTCAGGAAAACGAGCGTCTGTCCCCCCGCGGCGAGGTTCTCCTCGAGCGCGGTGCGGAGCTCGTCCGAGAAGAGACGAGGATTCGTCGCGCTGCCCGTTCGTCGACGGAGGTCGACCATCTCGACACCCGGGAGCGCGTGCGCCGTCGGACGCAGGGGCAGCTCGAGGAGCCGGTGCCGCCCGGTGCGCGCCGCATGATAGCTCTCGGCGGAGGGCGTGGCGGAGGCGAGGACGACGACCGCTCCCGCCAGCCGCGCGCGCACCACCGCCAGGTCGCGTGCATTGTAGCGGAGACCCTCTTCCTGCTTGTAGGCGGGATCGTGCTCCTCGTCGACCACCAGCAGGCCGAGCCGCTCGACGGGAGCGAACACCGCCGAGCGCGCACCCACCACCACGCGTGCCTGGCGATCGCGGATCCGCCGCCACTCCGTCCAGCGCTCGCGCAGCGCGAGCCCGCTGTGGAGCACGGCGACGGCGTCGCCGAAGCGCGCGCGGACCCGCTCGACGATCTGATGCGTGAGGGCGATCTCGGGGACCAGGATCACGACGTCGCGCCCCGCGGCGAGCGTGTGCTCCGCGGCGGCGAGGAAGACCTCCGTCTTGCCGCTGCCGGTGATGCCGTGCAGGACGAACGACGTGGACGCCTCCTGGGCGAGCGCCGTCGCGATCGCCGCCACGGCGCTCTCCTGGGCCGGCGTCAGGCGAAGGCGGTCGCCGCCGCCAGCGGGGGGCGCCACCGCGCGGCACGGGTCCCGCACGACCGTCTCCGCCAGACCGGCGGCCACCAGCCCCCGCAGCGCCGCGGTGCGGATGCCCGCCGTCCGGGCCGCCGCCTCGGCCAGCTCGCCGTTCTCGGCGGCGAGGAGCGTGCGGTATGCACGGGCGCGTGCTGGCGCGCGGCGAGCGAGCGCGCGTCCGGCGTCGTCGTCGAGATGTCGGACCAGGCGCACGACCCGTTCGGAGAGCCTTGGCGGAAGCGTGCGCGGGACTATGGTCGCGATCACCTCGGCGAGCGAGGCGAGGTAGTAGCGCGCCGTCCAGCGACAGAGCTCGAGCAGCTCGGCCGGGAGGAACGGCTCCTGATCGAGCACCTCGAGCACGCTGCGGAGCTGGCCGGGTGGCGGCTCGAGCGCGAAACCCGCCACCACGCCGACGCGTGCCTGACGCCCGAGCGGGATGCGCACGCGCATGCCGGGTGCGAGCTCGCGGAGCGCGTCGGGGACGCCGTAGGTGAGCAGATCGTGGAGCGGCACGGGAGGGATCGGCGCAATTTCGACGAGGCGCTGCATGCGGAGAGCTACAGTTAGAGGTGGTTGTGGCGAGAGTCAATTTTGCGACGTGTCACGAACCGGTTCCGTAGCGGCAGGAAATGAACGTGGTGGTCGTACCGTGCGGCTCGCACGCCCAACAGATTCGGGCCTTCGCGGCGATCGCGCTGCGTGGCACCTCGCTTGCACTCGTGAGCGATCAGCCCCTCCTTTCTGCACACGAGGAGACCCGGTTGGCGGAAACGCGGCCGGGTCTTCTCGTTTTTGGAGCCTGAAATCTCATTCGAGCAGGGCACGCGGGTTGCATCGAAGAGGACGTCAAGTGAGCCACTTTGACGGGTCGTATTTTGACAAGCGAAACCTCGCGGCGCATACTCCCGCCACTTCCGCTTTCCGCTATCTACGTCCGAGGGTGCCTCGCAGCCGGGCTCGCAGGGTGGGGTGTTGAGATGAGGAGGACAATGCCTTGGCGCCCTCAGAGGCCCTAAGCCGGCATTCGATCGTCGGCCGCGTTCTCTCCGCAACGCTCACGAATCCGTTCCGCCGTCGACGCGGATACCTCGTGCTCGACATCGGATCGAGCAGCGTGAAGCTCGCGGAGGTCCATCACGGAGCCGGCGGACCGCGCATCTCCGCGCTCGGCATCGCTCCGCTGCAGGCGGGGGTGGTGCAGTCCAACGTCATCCAGGACGAAGCGCCGGTGGTAGACGCCATCCGCTCGCTGGTGGCGGCGCAGGGCATCCAGGCGCGTGACGTGGTCACCGCGGTGCCCGGCCCGGCGGTCATCGTGAAGAAGGTGATCATGCCGGCGCAGACCGGTGGTGCGGTGGATGCCGCTGTGCTCGCCGAGGCCGCGCATCTCATCCCGGACTCCCTCGACAACGTGACGCTCGACTACCAGGTCATCGACTGGATGGAAGCGGGCAACAAGATGGAGGTCCTGGTCGTCGCGGTGAAGAAGGAGATCATCAACAGCTACACGGATGCGATCCGCGCCGCGGAGCTGGAGCCGATCCTCGTCGACGTCGACTACTTCGCGCTCGAGAACATGTTCGAGCTCAACTACGATCCGGCCGACGGCCAGCCCGTCGCCCTGGTCAACGTCGGCGCCCGCTACTCCTCCATCAACATCCTCAAGCAGGGCCGCTCGACCTTCACAGGCGACGTGCCGATCGGCGGCGCGGAGTACACCGATGCGATCTCGCGCCAGCTCGGCGTGTCGCCGGAGGAGGCCGAGGCGCTCAAGCTGGGAAAGTCGGCGCGCGACGCCGACGGCGCCGCGGTTCAGCCGGTGCTCGGCTCGGTGACCGAGTTCATCGTCGAGGAGATTCAACGCGCCCTCAGCTTCTTCTGGACCGCCGCGACCGACGAGCCGCTGGGCGGCATCGTTCTCTCGGGCGGCACGGCGCGGACCGCAGGACTCTCGACCCTGCTCGCCGAGCGGCTCGGCTGCAGCGTCGAGGTGGCGTCACCCTTTCGACGCCTCACGGTCGACCGCGGGGTGAACCGCGATCTGCTGCAGGAGAGCGGCCCCGCGCTCGCGGTGACGGTCGGTCTCGCGACCCGCCGCCCGGGGGACAAATGATTCGCATCAACCTCCTCCCCACGCAGGAAGCCGAGCGCGCCGCGGGACGCCGCCAGGAGCTGGCGCTGGGCACGTTCGTGCTCATGCTCGCCGTCCTCGCCCTCTTCGCGGCACACGGCTGGCAGCGCCTCTGCCTCGCTTCCCAGCAGCGGCAGCTCCGGCGCGTGACGGTCGAGCTGGCGGACATCCAGGGGCCCTATGCCGACGTGACGCACATGGAGCAGCAGAAGCAGGAGCTGCGGGACAAGCTCCGCGTCATCAGTCAGCTCGAGGCGAAGAAGGTCGGCCCGCTGCGCATTCTCACCGATCTCTCGACCGCGACCCCGGACAAGCTCTGGCTCACCGAGCTCGCCGAAACCGGCGGCAAGCTCAAGCTCTCCGGTCTGGGGGTCGATGAGCAGACCGTCGCCGACTTTCTCCGACGGCTCGGCGCGGTGCCCTTCTTCCGTGGCGTCGACCTCGAGGAAACGAGCCAGGTCGACCAGGAGGGCGCCAAGCTGAAGAAGTTCGTCATCAGCGGGCAGGTCGAGTTCGCGGAGGCGCCGGAGAAGCACGCCGCCGCCGATCGGCCTGCCTCGGGAGTGGGACAGTAAGATGGCGGCGGTGCTCGACGATATCCTCGATCGACCGAAGAGCCAGAAGGTCGCCGGGTTCAGCGTGATCCTGCTGGCGGTCGCGGTCCTCGACTGGCAGTACTGGTACGGGCCCGAGCAGGATGCGCTCAACGAGATCCGCACGCACGTGAGCCAGCGGCGCGCGGAGCTCGAGACGAAGCGCACCAAGATGGACTCGCGCGCCGACGCCGAGCGCGAGCTGCGGGACCTGATGGCCGAGCTGAAGCACGCCCAGGCGCGCCTGCCCGACCAGCGCGAGATCGCCGATCTCCTCTCCAACATCGCCGCGAGCGCGCGCGCGGTCGGGCTCGAGCTCGTGCTCTTCCGCCAGAAGCCCGAACTCTTTCACGACTTCTACGCCGAGGTGCCCGTGGAGATGCAGATGCGGGGCACCTACCACGAGGTGGCGCTCTTCCTCGACCGGGTGCGCAAGCTCGACCGGATCGTCAACGTCAGCGACATCCAGCTGCGCAAGCCGCATCTCGAGGGCGATCAGATGATGCTCGATGCGGCGTGCACGACGACGACCTTCCGCTTCCTCGACGAAGCGGAGCGGCAGCGGCTGCAGGAACAGAAGAAGAAGGCGGCAGGAAAGACATGAATCGACGACGGGCGTGGTGGGTGCTCGCTTTCGGTTCTCTCGTTGTTGCCCGGCCGGGGTGGGGGGCGGCGCCGCCGCCCGAGACCGCCGCTGCGGTCGAGCCGGTGGAGGACGCCCCGTACGATCCCATCGGACGGCGGGATCCGTTCCGTCCGCCGCATGCGGCGTCGCCGATCGCCGCGGGAGAGCCACGCACCCCGCTCGAGCGCTATGAGATCGGACAGCTCAAGCTCGTGGCGATCATCTATGACACGGGGGAGCCACGGGCGGTCGTCGAGGACGACGCGGGGCTCGGCTACATCATCAAGGTGGGCACCCCCATCGGCCTGAACGGTGGTCAGGTGCGCACGATCGAGCGCGGGCAGGTGCTCGTCGAGGAGGACTCGGTCGACTTTTACGGAGACCGACACCCGGCGAGCGTGGTCCTGCAACTGCGGACGTCCGAGAGGGGGACTCGATGAGGCGGCTTCAACGTACGCTGGTACTGCTCCTGCTCGGTGTGGCCTGCGGACCCGTCGGACACGGAGCGCAGACGCCGGAAGGTGGGGTGGTGGCGGGGTCTCCGACGGCCCAGTGGCTCGAGGCGCGCGACGTGCGCGTCGAGCCGCTCGGGAGCGGGCGCCGCGTGACGATCGCACTCACCCGAGAGCCCGACGGTGTACAGGAGCGGCTCCTGAGCGGGCCGTCTCGCCTGGTGATCGACCTTGCCGGTCCTCGGCCGACGGGCGGGGAATCGATCACGCAGCTGCGCCTGAGCGACGACCTCGTGACGCAGGCCCGCGTCGGGGCGCACGGGGCGAGCCTGCGCGCGGTCCTCGATCTCTCCCGCGACCCGGGCCGTCACACGGTCCGACGCGAGGGCGCGAATGTCATCGTCGAGCTGGGTGACGTCACCGCCGCGGTGCCGGCGGACGGTGCCGTCGCCGCCGGTGCGCCCGTCGCCGCGCCGACTTCGGTGCCGCTCGAGCGGGCAGAGGTGGATGAGGCCTCATCGCCCGCTGGCCGCGCGACCGCGGCGGACGGGCTCGCGGTCCGAGGTGTCCGGGTCGAACCCGTGGGTACCGGCCGCCGGCTGACGGTGGAGCTCACGCGGGCACCGGATGACCTGCATCAGTTCATGCTCCCATCGCCGCCCCGGCTGGTCATCGACCTGCGCGGGCCCCACGCCAAGCTCGGCTCGCCCGTCGGTCGCTTCGCGCTCGCCGACGATCTGGTCTCGCGGGTGCGGACCGCCTCGAACGGCGACACGCTCCGCGTCGTGATCGACTTCCGCAAGCGGCCGGACGCACCCGCGGTGCGGCAGGAAGGTACGCGCCTGATCGCCGAGATCGGGACCACCGGGACTGTGGCGACCGCGATGCCCGAGGCCTCGCTGGCCCCGGCGATCGCGGAGGAGCCGGTGGGTGAGAAGGTGGCGGCCGACGCGCCCACGCCTGAGCCGGCTGCGGCCGTGGTCCCGCCCCATGTGGATGCGCCCGAGCCGGTCGCGCCGCCGCCCGCGGCGGCAGCGGCCGAGCCGCCACCGGCTGCGGAGGCCCCGCCGTCGCATCACGCGCGGGCGAAGGAGCCGGGCCCCAGGGAGCTGGTGGGTGACCATCACTTCACCGGTCAGCGCATCTCGCTCGATTTCAAGGACGCCGACCTGCAGAACGTGCTACGCGTCCTCGCCGACGTGAGCGGGCTCAACATCGTGGCCACCGACGACGTGAAGGGGAAGGTGACCCTCCACCTCGTGGAAGTGCCCTGGGACCAGGCCCTCGACCTGGTGCTGCACTCGAACCGGTTGGAGGCCACGCGTGAAGACAACGTGGTGCGCATCTCCACCGTCGCCCGGCTGAAGGAGGAGCGGGAGGCGCTGCGGGCGGCCGACGAGGCGGAGAAGGAGCTCGAACCCCTCCGCACGAGGTACCTGAAGGTCAACTACGCCCACGCCGACGATGCTCTGGTCGACAAGGTGAAGGGCGTCCTCACCGACCGCGGCAGCGTCACCTTCGACGATCGTACGAACACCGTCATCGTGCGGGACATCCACCGGGGGACCGTCGACGCGGCGGATCTCATCCGTGAGCTGGATACGCAGAGCCCGGAGGTGCTGATCGAGGCGAACATCGTCGAGGCGACGAAGGACTTCGCGCGCGCCCTGGGGGTGCAGTGGGGGTATCAGTACAACGCGGGTCCCCAGACCGGAAACCCGACTGGCATGAACTTCCCGGGCACCATCGGCCTGGGTGGCTCCGGGCTCGGTGCGGGAACACCCCCGCCGGCGGCTACACCGGGGGTCCCGCGTCTGCCAGTGCCGTTCCTGGCGGATTTCCCGGTCCCGGCGGGTTTCGGATCGGGGTTCGGCGCGGGGACGGGCTCGGCGATCGACCTGGCGCTCGGCTCGATCGATGGCTCGCAGATGCTCTCGACCCGCTTGACCGCTCTCGAGGAGGAGGGCAAAGCAAAGGTCATCAGCCGCCCGCGTGTCATCACGATGAACAACGTTGCGGCGACCATCCAGAGCCTCACCATCCTGCGCGTGAAGCTGCCGTCCACGGGCACCGTCATCAACACGGGAACAGGCGGGGCGGCGGGGAGCGCGAGCACCGCCACCGAGAAGATCAACACGGGCATCACGCTCGTGGTGACCCCGCAGATCTCGTCCGACGGCTTCGTGCTGATGAGCATCTACGCGAAGTCGAGCCAGCCGGACTTCACCCGGACGGTCGATGGCATCCCGAACGAGATCAGCCGGGAGGCCAACTCGAACGTGCTCATCCGGAACGGGGAGACCGTCGTGCTGGGCGGTATCTACCGCAACACGTCGGACTACCGTGAGTCGGGGATGCCATTCCTGCGCAACATCCCGGCGATTGGCTGGCTCTTCAAGCGGATGCTGGAGAACACCCACCACGAGGAGCTGCTCGTCTTCCTGACCCCGAAGATCGTCAATGTCGGGACGGCGGCCTTGCCGCCGGCAGGTCGGTTGTGGGAGGAGCGTCGCCAGGGCGGCTAAGGAGTCATGGCGCTTCGCTATCTGACGGCCGGAGAATCCCATGGGCCCGGCCTCACCGCGGTCGTGGAAGGATTCCCGGCCGGCGTCCCGATCGACATCGCGGCGATCAACCGGGATCTGGCCCGGCGGATGCAGGGCTATGGCCGCGGTGGTCGGATGAAGATCGAGCGGGACGAAATCGAGATCCGTGCCGGAGTTCGCTGGGGCGAGTCGCTCGGCTCGCCGATCACGCTCTGGGTCGAGAACCGTGACTGGCGGAACTGGGAGAAGAAGATGTCCCCCCGGGCAGAGGATCGCGACCCCACCCTGGCGGTCACCCGACCGCGTCCCGGTCACGCCGACCTCGCCGGTGCCCTCAAATACAACCACCACGACGTGCGCAACATCCTCGAGCGGGCGAGCGCCCGCGAGACGGCGGCCCGGGTGGCGGTGGGTGGGCTCGCCAAGTGCCTGCTCGCCCCCTTCGACGTGCGGGTGTTCGGCTACGTGGCGGAGATCGGCGGCATCGCCGCGCAGCATGGCGGCCTCGCCCCCGAGGAGATCGCCGCGCGCGCCGAGGAGTCTCCGGTGCGCATGGCCGACCCGGAAGCCGAGCGACGGATCATCGCGCTCATCGACGAGTGCAAGGCCAAGGGCGATACGCTGGGTGGCGTGGTCGAGACGCTGGTCGTCGGCCTCCCTCCCGGGCTCGGGAGCCATGCGCAGTGGGACCGCAAGCTCGACGGGCGGCTGGCGCACGCCCTCATGAGCGTGCAGGCCGCCAAGGGCGTCGAGATCGGTCTCGGCTTCGAGAGCGCGCGCCGGCGGGGATCGGCCGTACACGACGAGATCTACTTCGGGCAGGCCGGCTTCGAGCGGCGGACCAACAATGCCGGAGGTACCGAAGGGGGCATGTCGAGCGGCGCGCCCCTCGTGGTCCGCACCGCCTTCAAGCCGCTGTCGACGCTCATGAGCCCGCTCCGTTCGGTCGACATCGCCACCAAGGACGAGGCCCTCGCGGCCATCGAGCGCTCCGACGTGGTGGCCATTCCGGCGGCCGCGGTCATCGCGGAGTCGGTGGTGGCGTTCGTCGTGGCCGAGGTCTTCCTCGAGAAGTTCGGTGGCGACTCGCTGGTCGAGATCCGCCGGAACCTCGAGGGATATCTCGAGCAGGTGCGGAGCTTCTGAGGTGGTGCACGTGGTGCTGACCGGGTTCATGGGGACGGGGAAGACGGAGGTCGGGCGTCGACTCGCCCGCGCCCTCGCCCGGCCGTTCATGGACATCGACGATCTCGTCGAGGCTGTCGCCGGCCGCACGGTCGCCGAGATCTTCGCCAACGAGGGCGAGCCGCGCTTCCGGGCGCTCGAGCGGGCTGCGGTGGAGCGAGCGTGCGGCATGCCCGACGGGGTCATCGCGACGGGTGGGGGAACGCTGCTCGATCCCGACAACCGCCGCCGCCTGGCCGCAGCCGGCCCCATCGTCTGTCTCACGGCCCGCCCCGAGGCGATCCTGGAGCGGGTGGGGGATCCGCAGAGCCGGCCGCTGCTGGCGAAGGAGCGCGAAACATCCGGGCGACTGGCGCGCATCCAGGCGCTCCTCGCGGAGCGTGCCCCCGCGTACGCCATCGCCACCCATGCGATCGATACCTCGGAGCTCAGCCTCGACGACGTCGTCGACCGCGTGCGCGGGCTCGTGGCAGGACGGTGACGGCGTGCAGGTCGTCGAGAGGGAGACGCGGGTGACCGCCGGGGGCATGGTACAGGAGGTCGAGGTCGGACTCGGGCCTCGCTCGTACCCGGTGGTCGTCGGCGGAGGCGTCCTCTCCGAGCTGGGGAGTCGCCTCGCGGCGCTCGGATATCACGGGCGCGCCGCGCTCGTCACCAGCGAGCGGGTCGGTGCGTTCTACCGCGAGCCGATCCTCGAGTCGCTGCGCGCTGCGGGCTTCCACCCGACCGCCGTCGAGTTCCCCGACGGCGAGGAGCACAAGAACCTCGCCTGGCTCGCCGTGCTCTACGACCGGCTCCTCGAGATGGGCCTCGATCGACGCTCCCTCGTGGTCGCGGTGGGCGGTGGGGTGGTCACGGATCTCGCGGGCTTCGCCGCCGCGACGCTGCTCCGCGGTCTGCCGACGGCGCTCGTCCCCACGACGCTCGTCGGGCAGGTCGACGCGGCCATCGGCGGCAAGACCGGACTCAATCACGTGCTCGGCAAGAACCTGATCGGGGCCTTTCACCAGCCCCGTCTCGTGCTCGCCGACGTCGACGTGCTGCGCACGCTGCCGCGCCGCGAGTTCATCGCGGGGATGGCCGAGACGATCAAGTACGGCATCATCCGGGACGCGGCGTTGCTGTGCGATATCGAGGAAGGGCTCCCCGGGGTCCTCGAGCTCCGCCGGGAGCTGCTGGTCCGCTTCGTGGCCGCCTGCTGTCGCCACAAGGCCGCGGTGGTGAGCGGTGACGAGCGCGAGGAGGGCGGCGGGCGGGCGGTGCTCAACTTCGGGCATACCGTGGGCCACGCGCTCGAGACCCTCACCGACTACCGGCGGTTTCTCCACGGCGAGGTGGTCGCCATCGGCATGGTCGCGGCCGCGCGCATCTCGCGCGCCCTCGGGCGCTGCGGGTCCGCGACCGTCGAGCGGATCGAACGCCTCCTCAAGCGCGTCGGTCTGCCCACCGAGCTACCGGGAGGGATCACGCGGACGGCGCTCGCGCTCGCCATGCAGACCGACAAGAAATCGGTCGATGGCCGCATCCGCTTCGTGTGTGTCGAGGACATTGGTCGGACGGGCTTCGTCGAGCTGACGGCACAGGAGATCGTGAATCATCTCTGACGCGTGCAGGCGTCGGGGGGTAGGGGCGGGAGGAGAGTCATGCGTATCCGGAGATGCGGACAGGTCGCGGCGGCGCTGCTCACCGTGATGGTGACGGTCGGGTCTGTCGCCGCCGACAACAACCCGAACGGGACGGTGTTCCGCGCGGTCGGGTGGTTCAAGGGCAAGGCGGAGATCAGCCAGGATCAGATCAAGTGCGAGATCCCGACGATCAGCTCGGCCATCGCTGAGGGCGCGTTCGCGATCGGCCTGTGGAACACGTACGGTCGGGACACCATCTACTACCCCGACATCAACAATCCCTTCGGCAATCCCTGTGGCGTCTGGATCCAGCTGCAGAACAGCCTGCTCACCGAGGGCATCCAGCTCGACCACATCAACCTGAGCTACAAGATCAAGGGCGCGAACCGCCTCCGGGGGACCGTGCCGACGCGCAAGAACTTTCCCCGGGCCTGCGCTCAGTTCAAGCATGACACGCTGTTCGTCGGCGGGCGCATGGACCCCGTGAGCAGCAGCAACACCACCTCGGACAGCGGCGCGCCGAACGTCGTCTTCATCGAGATGCTGCCGCTCGTCCAGCCCGAGCTCTTCAACTGCCTCCGTCAGGAGTACGTCGGTCGAGCGGCCGGCCTGTTCGTGTCGCTGCCGCTGGTCATCCATGCGACCGCGTTCGGGACGACCGACACGGGCGACTCCATCCAGGCCAACACCATCGCGTACACGCTCAACCTCCGCCACAGCTGCGGGAACGGCCGGGTCGACGACGGAGAGATCTGCGATCCGACGACCCCGTTCAATTCGTGCGTCAACACCTGCCAGTCTGGCTCGTGCTCGCAGAGCGGCGTGCCGTGCGATCCGGTGACCAACCCCTGCCAGAACGGGACATGTACGGCGCAGGACATTCCGTCGGAGTGTGTTTGCGTGTTCTGATGGCGGCGACGGGACGACTTCTCCTCTGGTGCTCGTTCACGCTCCTCGCTGGCGCCGGCCTGGCCAACGCCGCCGCGCCGCGTCTGGCGCTCGGGGAGCGCGCCTTCGACTTCGGTACGGTTGAGCGCGGTTCCAAGGTCGAGCACACCTTTTTGCTCCCCAACCGGGGCGACGGGGTGCTGCTCATCGATCACGTGAAGAGTTCCTGCGGGTGCACCGTGGCGGTCGTCTCGGCGCACGAGGTCCCGAGCGCGGCGGATGCCCGGGTCACGGTCACGGTCGACACCGCCCGCATGGCGGGCCGCGTCACCAAGATCGTGACCGTCTACACCAACGACCCCGATAACCCGGTCCTCCCGCTCACCATGAGCGGCCAGGTGGCGGCCGATCTGCTCGTCACGCCCGCCCCCCTCTATCTCGGCCGCGTGCGCCGGGGCGATCGGACGCGTCACGAGGTGGTCGTCGTGCCGGGACGCGCTGGGGCGTCGTTTGCCGTGACGGGAGTGGACTCCCCCGGCCCGCTCCTGCACGCGGTCGTCGAGCCGCGTCCCGACGGACCGGGGCAGCGAATCCTGGTGGAGCTCGACCCCCACGCACCGCTCGGCCGGTTCAGCGAGGAGCTGACGCTTCGCACCACGAGCCCTCGCGAATCGACGCTCACCCTTCCCGTCTTTGGCAGCATCGAGGGAGAGGTGGTGGTGATGCCCTCCCAGGTGACCTTCGGCATCACGCACGGCAAGGCCCCCGAGCGCGACCTCTTCATCCGCAACCGCGGCTCCCGGCCGCTCGCGGTCACCGGGGTCTCGGTCCCGAAGGAGCTCGTCACCTACGAGCTCAGCACCCTGCGGGACGGCCTCGAGTACCGCCTGACGCTCCGGCTCCGCGACCACGTTCCGCCCGGCACCGTGGAGGGCGCGATCGACATCTTCACCGATGACCCCGACGAGAGCCACCTGGTGGTGCCGCTCTACGCGATCGTGCGCGACTCGGGCGGACAGGGATAGCCGGGTGCCCGGCGGCTTGCCGCTTCGGCGGCGGGCCGCTATCGCGGAGACCGTGGCCGCGGCGTCGCTCGCTCGACTCGTGGACCGGCTCGGTCGCGAACTCGGGGCGTCACCCACGGCGCGGGTCCGCGTCGGCGGGCTGCGGGGGAGTGCACCCGCGCTCTGCCTCGCCCGCCTGCTCGAGCAGCGCCTGCGACCGGTGATCGTCACGCTTGCGGCCGCGGCCGAGGCCGAGGCTTTCGCCGCCGATCTCCGCTTCTTCCTGGGCGACGGGGGAATCGCCGGGCCCCTCGGCCGGCGGGTCCACTACCTGCCGGCGTGGGAGGTGCCGCCCTTCGAGGCGCTGTCACCGGCCCGGGAAACGGTCGCCGCCCGCGCCGAGGGCTTCTACCACCTCCTCCAGACCCCGGACCCCGTGGTGGTGACCACCGCCGAAGCGTGGCTCCAGCGCGGGCTGCCCCGGGCCGCCTTCGCCGAGGCGGTGACCTACGTCGTCACCGGCGAGTCGCTGGAGCCCGAGACGCTCACCGCGCGGCTCGTCGAGTGGGGCTACCATCGCGTACCCCTCGTGCAGGATCCGGGCGACTTCGCCTTGCGCGGGGGCATCCTCGACGTCTACCCCGCCGGCAATACCCGTCCCGTGCGGATCGAGTTTCTCGGCGACACGGTCGAGAGCCTGCGCGAGTTCGATCCCTCCTCGCAGCGGTCGCTCGATCGCCTGGAGGACGTTCTCCTGCTGCCTATGCGCGAGTTCGGGCTCTCGCGCCTCCAGCCGGCGGCACGGGCGGTGGACACGCGCGCCGCCGAGCTCGGGCTGGCACGGCAGGAGCGGCGCGACCTCGTCGAGGCGGCGCGGTCGGGATTCGTCCTGCCCGGCAGCGAGCTGCTCCTTCCCTACCTCTACGAGGAGCCGGGCAGCCTGGCCGACTACCTGCCGGCGGAGACACTCCTCTGGACGCAGGGACCGGCCGAGGTGGAGGCGGCGCTGGAGACAATCTGGACGCAGATCGAGGAACACGCCCTCGCGGCGGCGCGCGATGGCCGCTTCCATCCGCCGCCCGATCGCCTCTACGTGCGCCCCAGCGGATGGCGGGCGATGCTGGAGAGCCGCCCGTGCGTCGAGGTGGAAGGCCTCGATCTGCTCGCCGACGACTCTCTGAAGGTCACGAGCTACTCGACGGAGAGTCTCGCCGTCCGCACGGCTCCGGGCGCCGAGGGACCGCTCGCTCCCGTCGTGACGCGTCTCACGGGGTGGCAGCGGGAGGGGGCCCGTCTGGTCCTCGTGGCGAACAGTGCGGCGCAGCGTGACCGCCTGCAGGGGTTGCTCGCCGGCCACGGTATCTCGCTCACCGCGAGCGGCGCCCGCTTCCAGCAGGCGATGGCTGCGGCCGGCAACTCGCCGCTCGCGCTCGTCGGGGAGCTCACGCGAGGCGCCTGGCTACCGGCCGACGGGCTCGCCCTCGTCACCGAGGCGGAGCTCTTCGGAGAGCGCCGTCAGGTTCGCCGCGGCCTGCCCACACGGCCCACCGACTGGCTCACGAGCCTCGCCGAGCTCAAGCCGAACGACTACGTCGTGCATGCCGACCACGGGATCGGTCAATATCGTGGGCTCCGTCACATGCAGGTGGCGGATACCGAGGGCGACTACCTGCATCTCGAATACCAGGGCGGCGATCGCCTCTACCTCCCCGTCGATCGGATCAATCTGGTCCAGCGCTACGTGAGCGCGGACGGCGCCGTCCCCACGCTCGACAAGCTGGGCGGCACCTCGTGGGAGCGGCTGAAGGCGAAGACCCGGGAGTCGGTCCTCGCCATGGCGCACGAGCTGCTCGACGTCTACGCGGCCCGCGAAGCGCACGGGCGGCCGCCATACGCCGAGTCGGACGGGCTGTACGGCGAATTCGCCGCCCGCTTCCCGTTCGAGGAGACGCCGGACCAGCAGCGCGCGATCGACGAGGTACTGACCGATCTCGCGGCGGCGAAGCCGATGGACCGTCTCGTCTGCGGAGACGTCGGCTTCGGGAAGACCGAGGTGGCGCTGCGGGCCGCCTGGGCGGTGGTGCTGGCAGGGAAGCAGGTGGCGGTCCTGGTCCCCACCACGGTCCTTGCCCAGCAGCACTCCGAGACCTTTCACGCCCGCTTCGGGGGATATCCCGTCGTCATCGAGACGCTCTCGCGCTTCCGTTCCACCAGCGAGAACCGCGACGTGCTCCGTCGGCTGGCCTCGGGCGAGATCGACATCGTGGTCGGGACGCATCGCCTGCTGCAGGCAGACGTCGCGTTCAAGCAGCTGGGGCTGCTCATCGTCGACGAGGAGCACCGCTTCGGGGTGCGCGGGAAGGAGCGTATCCGCAAGCTCCGCCCCACGGTCGACGTCCTGACGCTGACGGCCACGCCCATCCCGCGCACGCTCAACATGGCGCTCTCGGGAATCCGCGATCTCTCGGTCATCGAGACGCCCCCGGTCGACCGGCTGGCGATTCGCACCTACGTCACGCGCTACGACGAGGCCGTCATCCGCGACGCGGTGCTGCGCGAGCTGGCGCGGGGCGGGCAGGTGTTCTTCGTGCACAACCGGGTGGAGAACATCGAGGCCGTTGCCCGACGGCTCGCCGAGGTCGTTCCCGAGGCCGCCATCGCCGTCGCACACGGCCAGATGCCCGAAGCCACGCTCGCCCGCACGATGCTCGACTTCATGCACCAGAAGACGAACCTCCTCGTCACCTCCACCATCATCGAGTCCGGGCTCGACATCCCGACCGCCAACACGATGATCATCGCGCGCGCGGACACCCTCGGGCTGGCGCAGCTCTACCAGCTGCGGGGGCGCATCGGCCGCTCGCATCATCGGGCCTATGCGTATCTGCTCATCCCGGGCGAGCACCTGCTCACGCCCGATGCGCAAAAGCGCCTCCGCGTGCTGCAGGAGCTCGACGACCTGGGTGGCGGCTTCCGGCTTGCCGCGCACGATCTCGAGATCCGGGGCGCCGGCAACCTCCTCGGCAAGCAGCAGTCCGGCCACATCACGGCCGTGGGTCTCGAGCTGTACATGCAGATGATGGAGCAGGCCGTCCGCGAGCTGCGGGGCGATCCCCCCGAGGCGGAGATCGAGCCGGAGATCCAGCTCGGCATCCCAGCCTTCATTCCCGAGACCTACGTCCCCGACGTCAGCCAGCGGCTGGTGATCTACAAGCGTCTGGCCGGCATCCGGGGCATGCCCGACCTGACGGTGATCGGCGAGGAGCTGGTGGATCGCTATGGGCCCGTGCCCCCACTGGTCGATACGCTCATGCGGCTGATGGAGCTGCGGCGCTGGCTGAAGGACCTCCGCGTCCTGCGCGCACGGCGCCGTGGGGACGACGTGGTGCTCGAGTTCGAGGGCGGCACCCGCGTCGATCCGGCGCGGCTGGTCGAGCTCGTCCGCGGGAGCAAGGGGCGGTGGAAGCTGCTCAGCGGCTCGGCGCTGGCCGTGCGCCCCGAGGCGACGGATCACGATGGACTCATCGCCGAGCTGCGTGCGCTCTTGCAGAGGATCTCGGCCGCATGATACGCGGCGCCGCGATGCGCGCCCGCGGTGGCCTGGGGAGGGCGTTTGGGCTCGCCGCGGTGCTGTGGGTGGTGGCGGCGCGAGCGGAGATCGCCAATCGCATCGTCGCCACGATCGACGGCGAGCCGATCACCGCGCACGAGCTGCAGCAGTACGCCAAGGACCGCGACACCACGGGGGCCGGGAGCCGCCAGGTCCTCGAAGCGCTCATCACCGACAAGCTCCTCGAGCGAGAGATCAAGGCGCTCGGCATCGTCGCCCGCGACGACGAGATCGACCGCTACATCCACGAGGTCCAGGCGCGCACCGGCATGGACGACGCGCGCTTCCAGCAGGCGATCAAGTCGCAGGGCCTGAGCTGGGAAGCGTATCGCGCCAAGGTCAAGGGAGAGATCGAGAAGGCCCAGCTGGTCAACCGGGAGATCCGCCAGCACGTCAACATCTCACCCGAGGAGATCCGGCGGTACTACGACCAGCACCTCGACGACTACGCGATCGCCGAGCGCATCCGGGTGCGAGACATCTTCATTTCTGCCGACTCCAGCGAGGACGACGCCCTCGAGCACGCGCGGGCCAAGGCCGAGGAGGTGCGGAAGCTCGCGCTCTCCGGGCGCGACTTCGCCACCCTCGCGCGGCAATACTCGGAAGGCCCCGGGGCGGACAAGGGCGGCGAGCTCGGCACCTTCTCCCGCGGCGAGATGGAGGGCGACCTGGAGGAGGTGCTCTTACGGCTCAAGCCGGGCGAGATCAGCGAGCCGGTCCGTAGCGGCGGCGGGTTTCACCTGCTGCGAGTCGACGAGCGCATCGCCAGCGGCCACAAGCCCCTGGACGAGGTGAAGGAGGACATCCGCGAAGCCCTGTACAATGAGGCGTTGGAGACGCGCTTCCAGCAATGGCTCTCGCGCGATCTCCGGGAACGCCATCACGTGGAGGTGCTCGACTGAACCCTGCAATCTTCCGGGAGTACGACATCCGGGGCATCGCCGAAGGCGATTTCGATGCCGCCTTCGCCCGCACGCTGGGCCTCGCCTTCGGCACGCTCGCATTCGAGGCCGGCAAGCGACGCGTGAGCGTGGGTCGGGACTGCCGTCTCACCTCGGATCGGTACGCCGCCGCCCTCAGCGAGGGGCTGGTCGCGAGCGGGCTCACGGTCGTCGACCTGGGCGTCTGCCCCACGCCGCTGATGTACTTCTCGCTCTTTCACTGGGGTCTCGAGGGCGGCATCCAGGTCACGGGGAGCCACAACCCGGCCGAGTACAACGGCTTCAAGGTGTGCCTCGGCCAGGAGGCGCTCCACGGCGAGCAGATCCAGGATCTCCGGCGACGGGTCGAGAGCGGTCGGTTCCGATCCGGCGCCGGCGCCACGGAGACCCGCCCCGTCGTGCCGGCCTATCAGGACTATCTGGGGAAGACGCTCGGATCGCTCACCCGCCCCGTCTCGGTGATCGTCGATGCCGGCAACGGCACGGCCGGGCCGGTCGCGCCGCTCATCTATCGCCGACTCGGCGCGAACGTCCGCGAGCTGTTCTGTGATATGGACGGGCGCTTTCCGAATCACCATCCCGATCCGACGGTGGCCGAGAACATGCGCGACCTCATCCGGGCCGTCGCCGACACCGGGGCGGAGCTCGGGATCGCCTTCGACGGCGACGCCGACCGCATCGGCGTCGTCGACCCGCACGGACGGATCATCTGGGGTGACGAGCTGCTCGTCGTCTACGGACGGGACGTGCTCGGGCGCAACCCGGGTGCCACGATCGTGTCGGAGGTGAAGTGCTCGCAGCGCCTCTACGACGACCTGGCGCGCCACGGGGGGAACGCCATCATGTGGAAGGCGGGCCACTCGCTGCTGAAGGCCAAGATGCGCGAAACGGGTGCGCTGCTCGGGGGCGAGATGAGCGGCCACATCTTCTTCAAGGAGCGCTACTTCGGATACGACGACGCGATCTACGCCGGCGCCCGGTTGCTCGAGATCCTTGCGCGAACGGGGAAGACGGTCGACCAGCTGCTCGCCGACCTGCCGCCCGCGCACGCCACACCCGAGATCCGTGTCGACTGTCCCGACGCACTCAAGTTCAAGGTCGCCGATCGGGTCCGCGACCACTTCCGGGCCGCCGGCTGCGACCTGATCGACGTCGACGGCGTGCGCGTGCGCTTCCCCCAAGGCTGGGGCCTACTCCGCGCCTCGAACACCCAACCCGTCCTAGTGATGCGCTTCGAAGCCGAAACCCCCGAACGCCTCGCCGAATATCAGCGCACAGTCGAGCAAGCCGTCGCGAACGCCCGAAAGGACCTCGGCGGGTGATCCGCGGCGCCGCAGCGCGGGGAGGGGGGTGCCACCGACGAGCGGGGGCCCGGCGAACGCCCGCCCCGGCGGCCCACGCCCGTCGCAGCGCCGGGCCTAAGGACCCGCGAGGAGGCGGCACCCCCCTCCCCGCGAACGCAGCCCGCTAGCCCCCCGTGGCGGGCAGCATCCTCGTTCGCGGCGCCCGCGAGCACAACCTCCAGAGCGTCGACGTCGAGATCCCGCGCGATCGCCTGGTCGTGGTGACCGGGCTGTCGGGCTCGGGGAAGTCGTCGCTGGCCTTCGACACCCTCTACGCCGAGGGCCAGCGCCGCTACGTCGAGTCGCTCTCCGCGTACGCGCGCCAGTTTCTCGAGCAGATGGAGAAGCCCGACTGCGACGCCATCGAGGGGCTCTCCCCCGCGATCGCCATCGAGCAGAAGGGAACCGGGCGTAACCCGCGCTCGACCGTGGGGACGGTGACCGAGATCGCCGACTACCTGCGGTTGCTGTATGCCCGCGTCGGCCACCCCTTCTGCTTCGTGTGCGGGCGGGAGATCGCGGCCCAGACCGTGCAGCAGGTGGTCGATCGGCTGGCGGCGCTGCCCGCCGACACCCGGCTCTTCCTCTACGCCCCCGTGGTGCGCGACCGGAAGGGCGAGCATCGACGGGAGCTCGACGAGCTGCGGCGGGGTGGATTCGTCCGGGTCCGCGTCGACGGTACGATGCGCGAGCTGACGGAGGAGATCCCGCTCGCCCGCACGGCACGGCACACGATCGAGGTGTTGGTCGACCGGCTCGTCGTCCGCCCGGGCGTGGACCGGCGACTCGCCGACTCGCTCGCCGTTGCCTTCCGTCACGGTAGCGGCACGGTGCTGGTGGAGGCGAGCGAGCCGGGTGGCGGCGCACCGCGCGCCCTCTTCTTCAGCGAGCGGCATGCCTGCCCGGTCTGCGGGGTGTCCTATCCCGAGCTCTCGCCGCGCTTCTTCTCCTTCAACAGTCCGCATGGTGCTTGTTCCGATTGCAGTGGGCTCGGGGTGCAGCGCCGTTTCGATCCGGCGCGCGTCGTATCGCACCCCGATCAGCCGTTGCCCGCCGCACTCGCCTCGGCCGCGCTCCGCGCGCTTCCCGACCTGGAGACGACGATCCGTGCGCTCGCCGCCCGGTACGGCATCCGGGCAGCGACCCCGTTCGCCAACCTGCCCCCACCGGTTCAGCAGGTGATACTGGAGGGCTCCGGAGAGGAGGAGCTCGAGTTCGTCGAGGTGCGCGGGGGGCGCCGGACGACCAGCCGGAAGCCGTTCGAGGGCATTCTCGCCCAGCTCGAGCGTCGGCAGCGTGAGACCCGCTCGCTCTGGCTGCGCGAGGAGCTGGAAGGGCTGGTGGCCGACCGTCGGTGTTCGGCGTGCGACGGGACGCGGCTCCGCCGCGAAGCACGCTTCGTGCGGCTGGGCGGGAAGAGCCTGGTGGAGGTCTCGGCGCTCTCGGTCGACGAGGCGTCGCGCTTCTTCCAGGGCCTCGGCTTTGCTCCGGCGGAGGCGGAGATCGCCCGACCGATCCTGAAAGAGGTCCACGCGCGTCTCGGCTTTCTCGTCGATGTCGGGCTCGACTACCTGTCGCTCGACCGCGGGGCGGCGACGCTCTCGGGCGGGGAGGGTCAGCGCATCCGACTCGCGACGCAGATCGGCTCGCGCCTGGTCGGCGTGCTCTACATCCTCGACGAGCCCTCGATCGGGCTCCACCAGCGCGATACGGCACGATTGCTCGGCACGCTGCGCGGGCTACGGGACCTGGGAAACACCGTCGTCGTGGTCGAGCACGACCGTGACACGATCCTGGCCGCCGACCACGTGATCGACATGGGACCGGGTGCCGGAGTTCACGGTGGCCGAGTGGTTGCGGCCGGCTCACCCGGCGAGGTGATGGCCGACCCCGCATCGCTGACCGGCCGCTATCTCGCCGGCGTGGAGCAGGTGCCGGTGCCCACGCAGCGCCGCCACGGCAGCGGCTGGACGATCGGCGTGCGGGGCGCACGGGGGAACAACCTGGGGAGTCTCGACGTGGACATCCCGCTCGCCACCATGACCTGCGTCACCGGCGTTTCGGGCTCGGGCAAGAGCACGCTCGTCATCGACACGCTCTACCGGGCGCTCGCCCTGCGCCTCGGCGGAGGCCGGGACCAGCCCGCGCCACACGACGAGCTCGTCGGGTGGCAGATGGTGGACAAGGTCATCGAGATCAGCCAGGCGCCGATCGGTCGGACGCCCCGCTCGAACCCCGCGACCTACACCGGCGCCTTCGGTCCCATCCGGGAGCTGTTTGCCCAGCTTCCCGAGGCCCGCACCCGCGGCTACGGGCCGGGACGGTTCTCCTTCAACGTGAAGGGAGGACGCTGTGAGGCGTGCGCCGGCGAAGGCCTGATCGCGATCGAGATGCACTTCCTTCCGGACATCTTCGTCACCTGCGACGTGTGCGGTGGCCGTCGCTACAACCGCGAGACGCTGGAGGTCCGTCTGAAGGGTCTCTCCATCGCCGACGTGCTCGCGCTGACGGTGGGCGAGGCGCTCGACGTGCTGAGCAACGTCCCGGCGGTGCGGCAGCGGCTGGAGGCCCTGCGCGAGGTGGGCCTCGACTACGTGCAGCTCGGGCAGTCGGCGACGACGCTCTCGGGGGGCGAGGCGCAACGCGTGAAGCTGGCCCGCGAGCTCGCGCGCCGGGCCACCGGACGCACCCTCTACGTGCTGGACGAGCCGACCACCGGGCTACACTTCGATGACGTACGGCGCCTGCTCGGGGTGCTCGACCGGCTGGTCGACGCGGGCAACACGGTGCTGCTGATCGAGCACAATCTCGACGTCATCAAATCGGCTGATTTCGTCATCGACCTCGGTCCCGAGGGCGGGGCGGAGGGAGGACAGATCGTCGTCGCCGGGACTCCCGAAACGATCGCCGCGTGTGAGCGATCGTACACCGGCATGGCGCTCCGCACGGTGTTGGAGATGGCCTCGCCGCTGCAAAACGCCGGTTTGTGAGCCCCGAAAACGCGGCCACTTGGTTGACAGGTGAAGCCCCATCCATATAGTGGACCCGCGGGGTCCGGATTATCGGATTCCGGGAGGAAGACCATGGACGGCAAGGGCATCTACATGGACAACCACGCCACGACGCCCCTGGACCCCAGGGTGCTCGAGGCGATGATGCCGTACCTGAGCAGCGTGTTCGGGAACGCCGCCAGCCGGAGCCACGGGTTCGGCTGGGAGGCGGAGAAGGCCGTCGAGGCAGGTCGTGAGCAGGTCGCCCGGCTCATCAACGCCAAAGCGAAGGACATCATCTTCACGAGCGGCGCCACCGAGTCGGACAACCTCGCTCTCAAGGGCGTGGTCGAGTTCTACAAGGACAAGGGAAACCACGTCATCACGGCCGGGACCGAGCACAAGGCCGTGCTCGACACGTGCAAGGCGCTCGAGCGCAAGGGGATCGCCCGGGTGACCTACCTCCCGGTCGATCAGTACGGCAGGGTCGATCCCGACGACGTGCGCCGGGCGATCACCGACCAGACCGTCCTCGTGTCGATCATGCACGCAAACAACGAGATCGGCACGATCAACCCCATCGCCGAGATCGGCAAGGTCACGCGGGAGAAGGGCGTCCTCTTCCACACCGACGCGACGCAGGGGGTCGGGAAGCTACCGATCGACGTCGACGCCATGAGCATCGACCTGCTGTCGATGTCGGCGCACAAGATGTACGGCCCGAAGGGCATCGGCGCCCTCTACGTTCGCGCCAAGAGCCCGCGCGTGCGGCTCGCGCCGATCATCGACGGCGGCGGTCACGAGCGCGGCTTCCGTTCGGGGACGCTCAACGTGCCGGGGATCGTCGGCTTCGGAGCGGCCTGTGAGCTGTGCCGTATTGGCATGGCCGACGAGGCGCAGCGGGTCCTCGGGCTGCGCGAGCGGCTCAGGGAAAAGCTCTTCGCGCAGCTCGACGACATCTATCTGAACGGCCACCCCGTTCACCGCCTGCCTGGCAACCTGAACGTCAGCTTCGCGTACGTGGAGGGCGAGTCGCTCCTGATGGGGCTGAACGGCTCGACCCATCCCATCGTCGTGGGCGAGACGCCGCCCATCGCCGTCTCGTCCGGGTCGGCATGTACCTCGGCCACGCTCGAGCCGTCGTACGTGTTGAAGGCCCTCGGGGTGGGCGACGAGCTCGCGCACACGTCGATCCGTTTCGGGCTCGGGCGCTTCAATACGCAGGAAGAGGTCGACTACGTTGCGGCGCGCGTCGTGCACGAGGTGCAGCGGCTCCGGGATCTCTCGCCGCTGTACGAGATGGCCAAGGAAGGGATCGATCTGAAGTCGGTGGAGTGGCAGCGGGAGTAGCCCGCACCACCGGGAGGACAGGATGGCATACAGCGACAAGGTGATCGACCACTACTCGAACCCGCGCAACGTCGGGTCCTTCGCGAAGGACGATCCGGACGTCGGGACCGGCATCGTCGGGGCGCCCGAATGCGGAGACGTGATGAAGCTCCAGCTGAAGATCAGCGAGGAGGGCATCGTGCAGGATGCCCGCTTCAAGACCTTCGGCTGCGGCAGCGCCATCGCGAGCTCGAGCTACGTGACCGAGCTGGTGAAGGGCAAGACGGTCGACGAGGTCATGAAGATCAAGAACTCGGAGATCGTGCAGGAGCTCTCCCTGCCGCCCGTCAAGATCCACTGCTCGGTGCTCGCCGAGGACGGTATCAAGGCCGCGATCGCCGACTGGAAGAAGCGCCGGGAGCCGGCACCGGCCGTGGCGGCGGCGGGCAAGCGCTGAGGGAGTCGACACGGTGAACGCGAGCGCAATCGGGATCACCGACCAGGCCGCCCGCAAGATCCAGGCCCTGGTCGCAGAGAAAGGGCTGGCGGATGCCGGCCTGCGCGTCAAGGTCGTGGGCGGCGGGTGCTCGGGGCTCACCTACAAGATGGACGTCGATCGTCCACGCGACGGCGACAAGGTATTCGAGCACGAGGGGGCGAAGCTCGTGATCGATCGGAAGAGCTTCCTCTACCTCCGCGGAACCGAGCTCGACTACAAGGAAGAGCTGATGGCCTCCGGGTTCAACCTGCGGAACCCCAACGTGAAGCGCACGTGCGGGTGTGGCGCGTCCTTCGTCGTCTGAGGGCCGATGGCAGGCCGTGATGGACACCCAGGCGACAGGAGAGCGGCAGTGCTGGCGATGCCGCCAGGACGTGACGGCGCTCGTCTGCCCGCGCTGCGACGCGGTCCAGCCGCTCTCCGGAGAGCCTGACCTCTTCGCCGTGCTCGGCTTGCCGCGTCGCCTCGTCGTCGACCCGGTGGATCTCGAGCAGCGCTATCACGAGACATCGCGACTGGTTCACCCCGATCGCTTCCAGACCGCCGGTGCGCGCGAGCGGGAGCTGAGCGTCGACGCCAGCGCCGCCGTGAACCGTGCCTATCGCACGCTGCGCGATCCGATCGCACTCGGTCGCTACTGGCTGGCGTTGAACGGTGTAGCCCTGGGCGGCGGCCAGCAGGGCGTGCCGCCGGCGCTGGCCGCACAGGTGTTCGCGATCCAGGAGCAGCTCGAGGAGCTGCGAGCCGCGCGTGCGGAAGAGGCACCGTCGCACCGCCGCGAGGTGAGCGAGCGTCGCGAGGAGGTGGCCGCGCGCCTGGCGCGGCTGCGGGGCGAGCTCCTCGAGCTCTACGCTGCGGACGGCGGACCCGGGCTGGAGGACCTCCGGCAGCGGCTCGCCGAGATCGCCTATCTCCGGACGCTGCTCGGCGACATCGACGAGACGCTCGAGGAAGGGGCGGCGTGAGTCGGATCATCGGCATCGACCTCGGCACGACCAACAGCCTGGTCGCCTTCCTCGGGGAGGACGGCCCGGCGGTCGTTCCCGATCCCGGGACGGGAGCCCGGCTCCTGCCCTCGGCGGTGGCCTTTCTGCCCTCGGGGGAAGTGGTGGTGGGGGAGCGGGCGCGCGAGCTCGCCGTCGAGCGCCCGCTCGACACCATCCTCTCGGTCAAGCGCTTCATGGGACTCGGATTCGAGCACGTGACGGCCGCGGACCGGCAACGCTACCGCTTCGTCGAGGGCGGGGAGGGCATCGTCCGTTTCGACGTGGGAGGGCGCACGGTCACCGCTCCGCAGGTGTCGTCGTACATCCTGCGCGA
Organism: Binatus sp. (SeqCode); assembly: GCA_035476275.1. GTDB lineage: Bacteria > Desulfobacterota > Binatia > DP-6 > DP-6 > DP-23. Next base: position 31,002 of record DATILR010000251.1, read on the forward strand.
GCTCAAGCGGTGGGCCGAGGCGGCGCTCGGCGAGGCGGTGACGCAGGCGGTGATCACCGTGCCCGCCTACTTCAACGACAGCCAGCGGCAGGCGACGAAAGACGCCGGGCGGCTGGCCGGCCTGGAGGTCCTGCGCCTCGTCAACGAGCCGACCGCCGCCTCGCTCGCCTATGGTCTCGAGCGGGGGGCCGAGGGTGTCGTCGCCGTCTACGATCTCGGGGGCGGGACCTTCGACGTCTCCATCCTGAAGCTCCGTGGTGGGGTGTTCGAGGTGCTCGCGACCAACGGCGACACGCGGCTCGGCGGGGACGACATGGACGAGCGGCTCGCGACGCTGCTCCTGGCGGAGCTCCCGGCGGAGATCGGCTCGCGGCCCGAGGTTCGGGCGCGGGCACGTGCCGCCGCCGAGCGTGCCAAGCGGGTCCTGAGCGAGGCTCCGCGCACCGAGATGGTGCTCACCCTTTCCGGGCGGGAGCCCGTCCGCCGCGCCGTGACGCGCGCGGAGCTCGAGGACCTGATCCGGGAGATCGTGCTCCGGACGGCGAGCCCATGCCGACGGGCGCTCAAGGACGCCGGGCTCGAGCCTGCCGAGGTGCGCGAGGTGGTCGCTGTCGGTGGTGCCACGCGCGTGCCGTTGGTGCGACGGACCATGGAGGAGCTCTTCCAGCGACCGCCGCTCGTCGATCTCAACCCGGAAGAGGTGGTGGCCCTCGGTGCGGGCATCCAGGCGGGCATCCTGGGCGGGAGCCGGCGGGACATGCTGCTGCTCGACGTCGTCCCGCTCTCGCTCGGCATCGCGACCATGGGTGGCGTCTTCACCCGACTCGTCGACCGCAACACGACCATCCCGGTGAGCGTGAAGGAGACCTTCACGACGGCCGTCGACAATCAGACGGCGGTCGACATCCACGTGCTACAGGGCGAGCGGGAGCTCGCGGCCGACAACCGGAGCCTGGCCCGCTTCAAGATCCCGATCGACGCACTCCCTGCGGGCGTGCCCCGCCTGGAGGTCACCTTCCTGGTCGATGCGAACGGGATCCTGAGCGTGACGGCGGCCGATCTCCGCACCGGGTGCGAGCGCTCCGTCGAGGTGAAGCCGTCCTACGGCCTCACCGACGAGGAGATCGAGCGCATGCTCGAGGAGTCGTTCGACCACGCGGAGACGGACGTCCAGGAGCGGCAGGTGCGGGAGGCGCGGGTCGAGGCTGAGATGATCCTCCACGCCACCCGTGAGCAGCTCACCCGCGCGGCGACCCTGCTGGAGCCGGACGAGGGCGAGCAGATCCGGGCCGCGCTCCGCAGCCTCGAGACGCTCCGCGACGGAGAGGACTACCTCGCCATTCGCGATGCCATCGAGGCGCTCAGCCGGGTGAGTGAACCCTTTGCCCGGCGGATCATGGATCGCTCGCTGAACGAGGCGATGGCCCAACGCCGCCTGGAGGAGCTGTGACATGACGCTCAGGTGGGAGGATGCCGAGGACATCGCCGAGCAGCTCGCGGCGGCGCATCCGGACGTGGATCCGCTCGGGGTGCGATTCACCGACCTGCATCGCTGGATCTGCGAGCTGCCGGGTTTCGAGGACGATCCCAAGGCGTCGACCGAGGGCAAGCTGGAGCGCATCCAGATGGCCTGGGTCGAGGTCCAGGGGGAGTGAGGGACGACGATGGCAATCATGCAAGTGAGCCGCAAGATCGACTACGCCCTGCGCGCGGTGATCCACCTCGCCAATGAGGAGAACAGCGAGCGCGCCTGCTCGGTGGCCGAGATCGCGGCACGCGAGAGGGTGCCACGGCAATTTCTCGAGAAGATCATCCAGGACCTGATCCACAAGGGACTCGTTCGTTCGCAGCGGGGACCGCAGGGAGGCTATCTGCTCGCGCGGTCGGCGGATCGGGTGACCTTCCGCGACGTGATCGAGGCAGTCGAGGGCCCGATTTCGCTCAATGTGTGCGTTGGCGAACATGCCGACTGCTCGCTCATGGGGGCCTGCGGGATGGAGCGGGTCTGGCGCGAAGGGCAGCGCCGGGTGCTCGAACTATTCGAGAAAACGACGATTGCGGACGTTCGAGGGCCCCGACCCGGCCCCGGGGTGAATATCCGCCCGGGCGGAGGTGTCTAAGGCCTCGATGGCTCGCACGCTTGTGGGAACACCTGTCCCACGAAGGGGATCGATTCGCACTAGAATGAGCCGCAAGGTACTCCGATGAAGGAAAGGGAATATGGGCTAGAGGACCGGATGGCCGGCCTGTTTCAACCCGACACGCTCCTCCCGTCGCAGTATTTCGACCGGGTCCGGAGGCGGGGGCAGTACGACGGGGAGCGCCGGCTGATGATCGCGATCCTCGAGGACGCCGTGGACATCTACCGCAAGCAGGCAGGGGCCCACGATCCCCGTGGGCAGCAGGCCTTCCTCGAGGCGGAAGAGTGGTTCGACGACGTCGATCGGACCTGGCTCTACTCGTTCGAGAACATCTGCGACGTGCTCGACCTCGACGCGGACTATCTCCGCCGGGGCCTGCGGGCGTGGAAGGCGCGAGCGAAGGCGGGACGTCGGGGTCAGGTGGTGTCGTTCCCCTCCGACGAGCAGGAGGAGCTGCGGAAGGCGAGCGGGGACTGAGCGCGCCGATCGTTCGTAAGGTGGCGAGAGCGGCATGGCCGGCCCGGTCCTGCCGCTCTTCTTTTTTTGGCGTCGGGATCCGATAGAGTCGGGGCGTGCCGCTCCGCTCGAAGGTCGCCTGCCCGCACTGCGGAAGCCCGATCGTCCGACGGCCGGGTGGCCGCTGCCCGGCCTGCGGCGGCGAGGTGGCGCGGCACGTCGAAGCGACGCGAGCACGCGAGGAACGCATCGAACGAATCGTCGCGGTGATCGGCAGCGCGCTCGTCATGCTGGTATTCGCCATCACCACGGGGCTGGGGCTCATCGAGGGCGTGCTGGCGTATGCGGGGGCGGGGGCGCTGGTCTTCTACGCTGCGCGCAAGACCTTCCGCTGAGGGGAGAGGGACGGCATGGTGAAGCTACAGGTCCAGGGGGGAGATCTGCGTGCGGCAACGGGCGACCTGACGATCGTCCCCCTGCCCGAAGGGGACGTGCGGTCCGCCGTTCGCCGGCTCGATCGGCGGCTCGCCACGGCGCTCGGGCGGCGGGTCGGCGAGGGCGCCTTCGGCGGCCGGACGGACGAGCTGCTGGTCTACCACGCGGAGCGCGCCATCGTCCTGCTGGGGGTCGGGCGCGAGCCCGTGACCGACGACGCCTGGCGGCGAGCGGGAGCGCGAGCCCGTCAGGAGTCGGAGCGCCAGCGCGTCCGTCGCGTCGCGGTCTACCTCGGCAAGAACGGGGGGAATCGCGAGGTGGTTGCCGCCTTCGCGGAAGGGTTCCTGCTGGCCGGATACCGATTCGGGCGGTACCTCTCCGATGCCAACGGCCAGCGTCGCGTCGAGCGCCTGGTGCTGGTGGGGGACCTCACGGCGGGACCCACGGCGCTCCGGCGCGCGCTCTCCGGAGTCGACGCGCTCGCCCGCGAGGTGTTCCGCGCCCGCGATCTGGTGAACGAGCCCGCCTCCGTCAAGACGCCGAGCTTCCTGGCCGAGCAGGCGAGTGCTGCGGCGGACGAGATCCCCGGGCTCGAGGTCGAGGTGTGGGACCGCGAGCGGATCGCGCGCGAGCAGCTCGCCGGTCTGCTGGCCGTCGCTCGCGGCAGCCGCGAGGAGCCGCGCTTCATCGTTCTTCGCTACAGCGGAGCCACGGCCGGGCCGCGCGTCGCGCTGGTCGGCAAGGCGATCACCTTCGATTCCGGCGGGCTGTCGCTGAAGCCCGCCAAGTCGATGGAGACCATGAAGTACGACATGGCGGGGGGCGCGGCCGTGATCGGCGCCGTCGCGGCGGCGGCCCGGCTCGGCGTGCCGGTTCGTCTGACGGGATACGTGCCCGCCACCGAGAACCTGCCGGGTGGAAACGCGCAGAAGCCCGGCGACGTCATCCGCTATCGCAACGGCAGGACGGTCGAGGTGCTGAACACCGACGCGGAGGGCCGACTCATCCTCGCCGACGCGCTCGCCCTCGCGCAGCTCGAGAAACCCGACGTCATCATCGACGTCGCGACGCTCACGGGCGCCTGCCGGGTGGCGCTCGGTCCACTCTTCGCGGGCCTGATGGGCAACGACCAGCGGCTCGTCGACATCCTGCTGGCGGCCGGGCGGGCGGCGGGCGAGCCCCTGTGGCACCTCCCGCTGGTTGCCGAGTACCGCGATGATCTGAAGAGCCCGATCGCCGACCTGAAGAACGTGGGTGGCGACTCCGCGGGCGCGATCGTGGCGGGACTCTTTCTCGAGGAATTCGTCGGCGGTGCCCGCTGGGCTCATCTCGACATCGCGGGCCCGGCGTTCACCGAGAAGGATCTTCCCCACGCGCCGCGCGGTGCGACCGGGTTCGGGGTTCGCCTGCTCGTCCGCTGCCTCGAGCGTCTCGCCGAGGAAGGCGCGCGGGGCTAGCCGAGGAACCGGCCGTGTTGCGTCCGAGGACGGGGAGGGGGCGCGGGGCACCCCCCGGTCGCCTTCGGTTCGGTCGCGAGGGGCGCAGGAGATTCCCCCGAGTGTAGCGTGCGCGACCTCACAGGCGGCGCTCGGGGGGTGCCCCGCGCCCCCTCCCCGTACGTTACGGAGATCGGTTCTTCGGGTGTCTCCTAACGCTGCGGGAAGCGCTCCTTGACGAAGCGTTCTGCGTCTTCGCGTGTGTGGACTTGGTCCTCGAGCTGGGCTTCCTCCAGGGCGCTGAGAATCTGCCCGAACAGGGGACCGGGCGGGTAGCCGAGCGCGATCAGATCGTCCCCGGCGAGCAGCCGGGGTGGGCGCATCTCGTCCCGGGCCAGCTCGGCGCGGCGGCGCTCGCAGAATCCGACGTAGCGGAGGTCGCGATTGGACGCCAGCGCGTCCATGCGGGCGAGCGCGAGGAGCTCGTCGAAGCCTTCCTCCCGCAGCATGCGCTTCAGGGTCGAGAGCCGCATCTGGGGCGCCTGGACCAGGCGGAGGTGGTTGCGTACGAGGTAGTCGACGCGCTCCCACGTCGCGCGGCTGCGCCGGAGGCGCTGGCAGATGACGATCGCCATCCCGGCACCGACCGGAGGATGTCCGTAGAAGGTGATCCGACCCTGGTGCTCGCCGACGCACACGGGCTTGGCGACGTCGTGCAGGAGTGCGCCGAGAGCAAGGGTCTCCGCGCCTCCCGCGGACAGCTGGTCGAGCAGGAGAAGGGTGTGCGTGAAGACATCGCCTTCGGGGTGGTACTCCGGACCCTGGGCGACGCCCCGCATGCGCGCCACCTCGGGCAGGATCGGCTCGAGCAGGCCTGTCGCGGCGAGCAGCTCGAAGCCCCGCCGCGCCGCGCCCTCGGTCAGGATCTTCACGATCTCGTCGCCGATGCGCTCGGCGGCGATGTCGGTGATGGTCGGGGCCGAGGCCGCGATCGCCGCCTGGGTTGCCGGCTCGAGCGTGAAGCCGAGCCGGGCCGCCAGCCGGACGGCGCGCAGCATCCGCAGCCGGTCCTCGGCGATCCGGCTCCGTGCGTCGCCGATGGCCCGGATGGTGCCGGCCGCGAGATCCTCCCGGCCGCCCACGAAGTCCACCACCTCGCCCGACAGCGGATCGAGGAAGAGCGCGTTGATGGTGAAATCGCGGCGCTGGGCGTCGTCCTCGGCGGAGCCGAAGTGGACCTGGCTCGGGCGGCGGCCGTCGACGTAGGCGTCGTCGGAGCGGAACGTCGCGACCTCGAAGGGCCTACCCTTCTCGACCACCAGGATCACCCCGAACTCGGCACCCACGGGGGCGGTTCGCGGGAAGAGCCGTTGCACCGTCTCGGGCGGTGCGCTCGTGGCCACGTCGAAATCGAGTGGCCGGCGGCCGAGCAGCTGATCACGGACGCACCCGCCCGCGAGGTAGGCCTGGTGGCCGGCCTCGCGCAGCCGCCGGACGATGCCGGTCACCAGTGCCCGCTCGTCAGCCATCCCGCCCAGGCTCGCACGCGGCGCTGGTGCCGGCAACTTCGGTGCTGACCGACCCGCCGGGTCACCTTGTCTCGCCGGGGCGGGCTCAGGCACGATGCCGCGCATGGCGCGACCCTCCGCCCCGAACCCCCGCCGGAGGATCCCGCCGGTCGCGCGCCTGCTCGCCGCGCCCGAGGGCATCGCGCTCACGACGCGTTATCGCAGGGAGCGGGTCGTCGACACCCTGCGGCTCGTCCTCGGAGAGCTCCGCCGCCAGGTCTCCGATGGCGCGTCCCTCCCCACGGACGAAGAGCTGCTCACCGCGGCGGCGCACCGCCTCGAATCGGCCTCGCAACCGCGTCTCACGCGCGTGGTCAATGCGACCGGAGTCGTGCTGCACACGAATCTCGGGCGGGCGCCCCTCGCCGACGAGGCCGTGGCGGCCCTGACGTCGGCCGCCGCCGGGGCGACGAACCTGGAGCTGGATCTCCAGACCGGGCGCCGGGGCGAGCGGGACGAGCTCGTCGCGGCCGACCTCTGCGCGCTCACCGGCGCCGAGGCGGCGCTCGTCGTCAACAACAACGCGGCGGCGGTGCTCCTCGTCCTGAACACGCTCGCGGCCGACCGTGAGGTCGTCGTCTCCCGCGGCGAGCTGGTGGAGATCGGCGGGGCATTCCGCATCCCGGACGTGATGGCGAAGAGCGGTGCGCGCCTGCGCGAGGTGGGGACCACCAACCGCACCCATGCCGACGACTACCGGCGGGCGCTCGGGCCCGCCACGGCGCTCCTCATGAAGGTCCACCCGAGCAACTACCGCCTGGTGGGCTTCACCGCTGCCGTCGAGCTCGCCACCCTGGTGGTGATCGGCAGGGAGGCGGGGGTTCCGGTGGTCGAGGACCTGGGGAGCGGCGCGCTCGTCGATCTCGCGGCCGTCGGTCTACCGCGCGAACCGATCGTGCGGGAGCGGATCGCCGCGGGCGCCGACCTCGTCACTTTCAGCGGCGACAAGCTCCTCGGCGGTCCGCAGGCGGGTCTGGTGGTCGGCCGGCGCGACCTCGTCGAGCGCCTGGCCGAGAACCCCCTTCGCCGCGCGCTCCGCCCCTGCAAGCTGACGCTGGCGGCGCTGGGTGCCACGCTCCGTCTCTACCGGGAGAGTCCGCACCTCACCGCCGCGCTTCCCGTCCTCCGCTGGCTCACCCGCCCGCTCGAGGCGATGGAAGCGATCGGCCGCGAGATCGCCCCGCTGCTCGCGGCGCGGCTGGGCGACGGCTACCGCGTGTCGCTGGTGGCCGCGGAATCCGAGGTCGGAAGTGGTGCGGTGCCGGCCGTGTCGTTGCCCAGCCGGGCACTCGCCGTGGACCACGCCACGGTGGCCGCCGAGGTGATCGCGGCGCGGTTCCGCGCCGCCCGGCCTCCCGTGCTCGGCCGCATCCACGAGGGTCGGTTCCTCCTCGACCTGCGCGGCATCTTCGCCCCGGCCGAGCTCGCCGTCGACCTCGGCTGACATGCCCCTCATCATCGGCACGGCGGGGCACATCGACCACGGCAAGACGTCGCTCATCCGCGCCCTCACGGGGCAAGAGACCGACCGGCTGAAGGAGGAGAAGGAGCGCGGCATCTCGATCGACCTCGGGTTCGCGTTCTTCGAGGCACCGGGTGGGGAGCGGGCCGGCATCGTCGACGTGCCCGGACACGAGCGCTTCGTCCGCAACATGCTGGCGGGCGCCCATGGCATGGACCTCGTGCTCTTCACCGTGGCCGCCGATGACGGCGTGATGCCGCAGACCGAGGAGCACCTGGACATCCTCCACCTGCTCGGCGTGCGGCGTGGCGTGTTCGTCATCACCAAGAGTGATCTGGTCGATGCTCCCCGTGTCGCGGCCGTGCGCGAGGAGATCGAGGTCCTGACGCTGGACACCACGCTCGAGGGAGCGCCCATCGTCCCCGTCTCGACGCTGACGGGTGAGGGGCTCCCCGCGCTCCGGGCCGCGATCGGCGCCCTGCTCGCTGCCCCGCCGGGTCCGGCGCCCCCCGGCTACTTCCGCCTGCCCGTCGACCGGGCCTTCGTCATCCGGGGCCACGGCGTGGTGGTGACGGGCACGGCCATCGCCGGCGCGGTGGAGCAGGGGGCGACCGTACGGGTGCTGCCCGGCGACGAGACGGCGCGCGTCCGGAGCCTGGAGGTCCACGGCGTGCCCCTCCCGCGCGCGGAGCACGGCCAGCGGGTGGCGATGAACCTGGTCGGTGTCGAGCGAACCGACCTGGGGCGCGGCCACGTGGTCTGCGACCCGCGCCTCGTGCGCCTGACGGAGCGCTTCGACGCCCACGTCGAGATCCGACCGGCGGCGGGTCGCCCGCTCGCGAGCCACACCCGCGTCCGCCTCCACATCGGAACCGCCGAGGTCATGGCGAAGCTCGTCATCCTGGGTGACGGCCCGCTGGCGCCCCGCACCAGCGGATGGGCGCAGCTCGTGCTGACCGAGCCGGTGCTCGCCATGCGAGGAGACCGCTTCATCCTGCGCGACGAGACGGCGCGTCGAACCCTCGGCGGGGGAATGGTGGTGCATCCCTTCGCCGACCGGCACCGCCGGCGCGAGGGAGATCTCGGCGAACGGCTTGGCACCCTGCGCGACGGCGCGCCGCCGGCAGCGGCGCGGGCGTTTCTCGAGCTGATCCCGGACTTCGCCTGCGACCGGGCCACCGTGGCCCAGGCCCTCAACCTGCGGGACGACGAGGTGGCGGCGGTGGCCGCTGCCCCGGGAATCCTCCCCGTCCCCGACGCCGGGGCGCCCGAGGCCTTCACCACGACGGCAAAGTGGCAGCGACTCGAGGAGGACTCCGGGGCCATGGTCGCGGAGGCGCATCGCACCCATCCCCTCGTGCCCGGCGTTGAGATGGAGAGTCTCCGGACCCAGCTCTCTTTCGAGGTGCCGCCGCGCGTGTTCCGCTGGTGCATCGATCGGCTGGTTTCCGCCGGGCGTCTGGTCAGGGAAGACAGCCTGGTCCGTGCCCCCGAGCACCACGTGGCGCTCGGTGCGGGAGGACGTGAGCTCGGTGGACGGCTCGAGCGGTTGCTCGGCGAGGCCCGCTTCACGCCGCCGGATCTGCGTCAGCTCGAGGAAGCGCTCGGCGTGTCGCGCAGGGAGATCCTCGAAGTCCTCGCGGTCCTCGAAGCGGAGGGCAAGGTCGTGCGCGTCGCGCCCGATCTCTACTACGCGCGGGCCGCCGCCGACGAATGCGTGGAGCGCGTGCGGGCACACTGCCGCGCCCACGGTGAGATCACGGCCGCGACCTTCCGGGACCTGATCGGCGCGAGCCGGAAGTTCGCCATCGCTTTCCTCGACTGGTGCGACCGCACGGGCGTCACCGTGCGGGTGGGCGACCTGCGGAAGCTCCGGCACGAGAGGAACCTGGACAGGAACCGGGGGCCCGGCTAGCGTGATCCGATGGCCGAAGGCGAGAGTGGTGCCCGCACGCGCCGCGAGCTGTTCCGGCTGACCGATCGCGCCCGGGCGGCGGGTTGAGCCGGCAAGCTGGGTCCGGCGGATCTGTCACGAATTCTCCGCGGGCTACCGCCCGTGGTTCACGCGGACCTCCTGGTCGGCACCAACACCGCCGACGACGCCGGGGTGTTCCGACTCACACCCGACGTGGCGCTCGTGCAGACGGTCGATTTCTTCTCGCCCATCGTCGACGACGCGTTCCAGTTCGGTGCCATCGCGGCGGCGAACGCCCTCTCGGACGTGTATGCGATGGGCGGAACGCCGCGCACCGCGCTCAACATCGCCTGCTTCCCGCAGCAGGGCGTGCCGCACGAGGTGCTGGGCGACATCCTCCGCGGCGGGCTCGCCAAGGCGGAGGAGGCCGGGGTGCTGGTGATCGGTGGCCACACGGTGGCCGACGACGAGATCAAGTTCGGCATGGCCGTCACGGGCTTCGTCCATCCGGAC
>DATILR010000252.1:0-6824 GCA_035476275.1 Binatus sp. (SeqCode)
GCACGGTGCCGCCCGCGCCGTCGGGAACGTCGACGAAGGCCCCCGCGGCGTGCGCCTGGGGGTCAGCGACGACTTCCACGGTCGTCTGCACGGCGGCCCACCACATGCCGGCGCGATCGAAGATGACGCCCCACTCCACCAGCGGCCGCGTGACGAAGATCGCGTCGAGCAGCGCGACCAGCTCCGCGCAGTTGTCGCGGCGTGCACGTAGCGTCGCGAAGCGCGGATCCTCGAGCCACTCCGGACGCTCGACCGCCCGCACCAGGTCGGGCCAGTGCCGCTGACCCTGGAGCCCGAGGAGCCAGAACCATCGGCCGTCGCCGGCGCGGTAGCAGTCGATGACCGGGTTCGGCGTGGTCGTGCGGGTCATGGGCGTGGCCGGGATGCCGAGGCGGAGCGTCGCGCTCGTGTCCCATCCGAGGACGAAGATGCCGACCCGCAGGAGCGAGGTCGTGACCATTTGGCCCTCGCCGCTCGTCGCGCGGGCGAGGAGGGCGGCGGCGATACCGCCCGCGAGCGTCATGCCGGCGATGTGGTCGCCAAGCGCGCCGCGCTGATAGGGCGGGTCGGCGCCGGGCGGCGTGAGCGCCGCGGCGATCCCGGCCCGTGACCAGAACGCGCCGATGTCGTACGCGGGCCGGTCCCGGTCCGGCCCCTCCTCGCCGTACCCGGTCACTCGGCCGTAGACGAGACGGGGGTTGCGCGCGCGCAGCCGCACATCGTCGAGCCCGAAGCGCCCGAGGATCTCCGGGCGGATGTTGGTCACGAAGACGTCGGCGCCGTCGAGGAGCGCGTCGGCGATCGCCCGACCCTCCGCCGTGCTCAGGTCGAGCGCGATCGAGCGCTTGCCACGGTTGTCGAGCTCGAAAGGTGGATTCGCCGGGACCTCGACCCCGGAGACGCTCATGTAGAGGCCGCGGAAGGGGTCGCCGGTCGGCGGCTCGATCTTCACGACCTCCGCCCCCCAGTCGGCGAGCACGCCACCCGCCGACGGGCCGGCGACCCAGAAGCCGAGCTCGACGACGCGCATGCCGGAGAGGGGCCCTGCCATGCGGATCAGCCCGCCGCGGCGCGCAGCGCCTCGATCTCCGCCACGGTCTTGGGTGCCGCGGCGGAGAGCACCTCGTGGCCGGTCGCTGTCACCAGCACGTCGTCCTCGATCCGGATGCCGATGCCGCGAAAAGCGTCCGGGACGTCGCCATTGCCCGCGACGTAGACGCCCGGCTCGACCGTGAAGACCATGCCCGGCTGGAGCGGGCGCGGGGCGCCGTCGATCCCGTAGCGTCCGACGTCGTGCACGTCGCGGCCGAGCCAGTGGCTGGTGCGGTGCATGTAGAACCGCCGGTAGCTGTCCTTTGCGATCGCCTCGTCGATGGAGCCCGTCAGGAGCCCGAGACGAATCAGGCCCTCGACCAGGGCGCGGAGCGTCGTGGCATGCACCTCCTCGAGCGTCACGCCCGGGCGGACGGCGTCGATGCCCGCCATCTGTGCCGCGAGCACGGCCTCGTAGAGGTCGCGTTGCGGGCCGGTGTAGCGTGCTCCGGTCGGCCAGGTGCGGGTGACGTCGGCGCAGTAGCCGGCGTGCTCGGCCCCGGCGTCGATCAGGATGAGCTCGTCACCCCCGAGCGGTCGGTCATTGCTCGTGTAGTGGAGTACGGTGGCATTGGGTCCGGAGGCGACGATGGAGGGATAAGCGGGACCGGAGGCACCGCGTCGCCGGAAGGTGAAGTCGATCAGGGCCTCGAGCTCGTACTCGAACATCCCGGGACGCGCGGTCCGCATGGCCTCGCGGTGCGCCTCGCAGGCGATCGTGATCGCGCGGCGGATGCGCTGCAGTTCGGCGGGATCCTTGTGGAGCCGCATCTCGTGCAGGATCTCGCCCGGCTCGCGGATGGCCGTCGGTCCACTGCCGGAGCGCGGCCGGGCCGCCTCGGCCCGGCGAATGTATCCGAGGAGACGTCCGGCGAGCGGGTCGTCGCGCTGCACCGTGTGGTAGACGTGGGGCGCCTTCTCGAGGAGGGGGAGCAGGACCTTCTCGAGATCGTCGATCGGATGCCCCGCGTCGGCCCCGTAGTGCCGGACAGCGCCCTCCGGCCCGGCGCGCTGACCGACCCAGAGTTCGCGCTCGGGATCGCGCGGGCGGACGAAGAGGCGGTACGGCTCCCGGGCGTCGGGTGCCAGCACGGCGACCGCATCCGGCTCCGGAAACCCGGTCACGTAGTCGAAGTCGCTGTCCTGACGGAAGGGGTAGAGGACGTCGCCCGTCCGCACCCGCTCCGGCGCCGCGGCCAGGAGGAGCACGCCGCCGCCCATCGCTTCCATGATGCGCGCGCGGCGCGCGGCGAGCAGCGTGAGCTCGTCAGGCGTCGGAGCCATCCGGTTCTTCTAACACGAGGCGTGCCGCATGGCACACGGCTCGCTCCCGCGAGACGATGGCGCGGACTCCGGGTCCGGCTCGTGGTCAGCCGCCGCGCAGGACCACGCCTTCGGCCGGTCCCAGGACGACGCTTGTCCGTATCCGACCCGCCAGGTCGCGGAAGGAGCCCCCGAGCGGCACGTGTTGCGTCGATGCGCCGGGCGGGTTCACCAGCGCGAGACCGTCGGTGAAGTCCCGTCGCCAGAGCCCGTTCCAGGCGTAGCGGCCGCCGAGGGGATTCCCGAGGTCCACCTCCCACCCCGCCGCCCACCAGTCGTCGGGTGTCGTGCCGTGATCGTGGGTGATCCCGTCCCGTTCGCCCTTGACGAGGAAGTACGCCGCGAGGCTGTACTCCCGCCCGGCCAGGTCCGCGCCCTCTCCGTCGAAGAGGAAGCCGCGGCCGGCAGCGTGCACGCGGTCGATATGATCCAGGAAGGTGTCGAAGCCGTACGGACCGCCGCCGCCGACGATGCCGGCGTCGTTCACGCCGCGCTCGAGATTCTGATAGTCGGCAGCCGCGATCTGGCGTGCGACGAAGGGATCGTCGTCACCGACGTACCAGATGGCGTTGTGGACGATCTCCACGCCCGGAAACGCCGTCCGGACCGCTTCCACGAACTCCGCGACGTATCGCCGCCAGGCGGGCTCGGTCATGGCCCGCCCCGTGCGCGGGTCAACGGGTACGACGGGATGGCCGGCGCCATCGCCTACCCTGGAGAGGAAGAGGTTGACGTCGTCGACGTAGAGTCCCTCGTATCCCTGCGCGAGGGTGTCGCGAGCCTCCGCGATCCAGTGTGCACGGAAAGCCGCGCTCCCCGGGTCCGCAGCGTACTGCGGACACGTCCCGCCGCCGCAGGCGTAGGGGATGAAGAGCTTCTGACCGCCGGCGTCACGCAGTATCCACTCCGGATGGACGGTCGCCGTCGGCGTGCCCGCATAGATAGCGTAGAGGTCCTTGTAGACCCACGCATCGGGATACCAGGCGAGCCGCGTGTCGAAGTAGGGTGCGTACGCGACCATCCGCCAGTAATGGTCCCGCATCCACGCCTCCGCTTGCGGCGTGGGTCGGTCGGTGAAGGGAGTGAAATCCGACTTCGCGAAGCGAAAGACCGCGGGACGGCCGGCCGCGGGCAGGCCGCTCGGTGCCCCGCCGTCTCCGAGCACGATCTCGAGCCGGGGGCGCCACGCTGCGACCGGGTGCTCGCGGCTCGCGTAGGCCGTTCCCCCGGCGGAAGCGCCCCAGATGGCGAGCGTGTAGACCCCGGGCCCGCCGGCGAAGGCGGGTGTCACGTCGATGCGGATCGCCTTTCGCGGTCGCGCCGATCCGACAACCCCGATGACGTCGCCGGGAGTCGGCACGAGCGGCGAGGCGTCCCCGGCGTCGAGCCGGCCGTCGCCATTGGCATCGAGGTCGACGAAGCGGAGCCCGGTGTTCGCCGGCGCGCCCGGGCCATGACCTTCCACCCAGGCCGTGTCGGCGACCCGGGAGACCATCCCTCCATCGGGGCCCCCCCGCGTGACGGACAGGACGAGCGTCGCCTGCGAGACGGGAGCCGGGAGCGCCGAGAGGTCGAACTTGAGGTAGGCGATTCGCCGCGCGCCCTGCACCCTCAGCTGCGAGCTGCCACCATGGTCACGACTCGCCTGCCGGCCCGGACTCACGTAGGTGTCGGCGACGGGCGCGAGCGACTGCATGCTGGCGGTCGCCGCCGAGGGGCAGCAGGCGCTCAAGAGCGCAGCTGTCGCGAGCACCCGGACCAGCGCGTCCCCACCCATCCTCGCCTCGTCCCCAACGCTCGGGGCGCTCTGCGCGTCGGACGTGGACGCGTCCGGCGTGCAGGACGTCCCGGGAGCGAGAGCAAGCTGCATGCCGCTTGGTTGTCGAGTCCTTCTCGTCGCGGTCCGAGGCTGGCTCGATGTTCTCGCCGGCGCGCGCTCGGCCGTCGCGTGCACGGATGTGCGCCGGCGAAGAGCCGCGGTACGGAACGGACGTGTGCTGCCGGTGAGCGGAGGGGCTAGCGCCCCGCGCACACCTGACAGGCGACCACGGGCGCCGAGAGGAAGACCCCGTTCTGGTCGCTGCCGAACTCGGCGAACGTGCTCTTGCCGTTTCCCTGGAACACGAACCCGGTCTCGCTTCCCGAGAAGGTGCCGGTCGCCTTGGCGTGCGCCAGGCGAGCCAGGAACGCGTCCGGATCGGTGGGCGCGGCCGAGTGCGGGTGGCCGAGCTTCCGCCGCGGCGCGTTCGCCTTCCAGGTGAGATGGAAGCTCACCGTCGCGGCGAGCTCCGCGGGCGTGGGCAGGGAGGCGTCGTCGATCACGGGTACGTTCTCCGCGTCGACGTCCAGCTGCTTGCCGCGCCGGCTCGACGTGATCTGCGCGCCGGTCACGGGCACCGTCCAGACGAGCCCCGAGGTGGCGATGCCCCCGGTGAAGTCGTGAATCCGTTCGGCCCGACCGGGCGCGAAGAGATCAATTCATATGAAGGCGAAGGCGCCGGTCCGGGTGGAGCCATCCATGGCGACGTAGTCGCCGCTCATGAGGCGCAGGTCGACGGCCAGTTCGTAGTGCTGACCACCCCCGTCCGTCGCGGTGCCGGAGAGGTAGGCGAGGGCGACGGTGCCCTGGAAATCGGTGATCGAGCTCGGCTCGACCTGGAGTCCCATCAGCCCCTGCGAGCGAGGGCCCGGCGCGAAGATGTGACTGCTGGCGGGGATGGGAACGGGGTCGCCGTCGGCGGCGATCGTGCGCCTGCCGACGCCGCTCGTGAAGAGACTCGCCCCCACCAGGGCAACCACGTACCGACCCCTCATCGCCTCGTCTCTTCCGGCGCGGCCTGCTTAGCAGACCGGCGGACGCGCCGCGAGCTCAGGGAAGCACCTGCTGGAAGGGCTTCACCTCGACGCGATTGAAGATCCCCTCGGTGACGTAGGGGTCGCGGGCGACGAGAGCCCAGACCTCGGCGAGCGAGTCGGCCTCGAGGATGATGAGGCTCCCGGTGCGATCGAGCAGCGGCCCGGCGATACGGATGCGGCCGGCGCGGGCGAGCGGCGCCAGGTGCTCGAGGTGGGCGGGGCGGACCGCCGGCCGCTTCTCACGCGCGTCGGGCGCGTCGTGTCCCAGGATGACATAGAGCATCGCGGATCCCTCCTTGCGCGGCTTCGAGGTCGCGCTCTATCTTCGATCCGATGGCCAACCCCCCGGGCGACCACAGCCACCTGATCGACTTCCCCGAGGCGCTCGAGGCGCTCTTCTCGCGCATCGGGGAGCTGAAGCTGGTGCTCGGCGCCGCGGCGGAGCCCGCCCTCGCCGAGGTCGAACGGCTCCTGCGCGAGGGGCTCGCGGCGCGCGGCCGGGGCGACCCCGGCGCCGCGCTCGCGCCGATCGCCCGCGCGATGGACCGCCTCGCCGCGGTCGCGAGCAGCAACGACCCGCGGGAAGGCGCCCTCATGCGCGCCGTGGCCGAACGCTTCCGCCAGGCGCTCGCGCGCGGTGCCGTCGGCGAGGCGCGGGAGGCCGCCGAAGTCATGCGCGAGCGCTCGGGCAGCGTCGTCCGGCCGAAGAAGGGCCGTTGAACGGCCATGGCGACGGGGACGATCGCGAGGGTGACCGTCGGCAGCGCGGAGCACGCGCGTTGGTTCGGCGCCAACCCCGCCAAGGCGTGGGGGGAGCGCTTCTATCTCCTCTACGCGCCCCTGTGGATGACCGCCATCGGCGTGGTGCAGCACACCGACACCTACCGCGGGTGGCGTGACGCCGGTCATCTGCTCTTCAGCCTCGCCCTCTTCCTGCCGCTCTGGGTTCTTCCGCTGCTGGTTCCGTCGCAGGCCGACCGTGGCCGGCCGCTCGCTGCGCGCTACATCTTCAAGATCAACGTGTGGATCTGGATCTTCGCCTTCATCCAGTCGTACTTCGGCACGCACTACTTCTACAAGGTGCTCGGCATGCGCTACGGCTTCCCGGTCACCTGGAACCTGAACGGCGTGCCGTTCATGCTCTACCTCCTGGCGTTCGTCTACTTCACCACCTACCAGGCGCTGATCAACGTCGTCATGCGGCGCTGGCTGAGCGCGTGGCACCGCCCGAATCCCGTCCTCACCATGCTCCTCCTCTTCGCGCTCTCCTTCGCGATGGCCTTCGGAGAGACCTTCTCCATGGCGCAGGACTTCATGAAGGACTACTTCCAGTACGCGGATCGGGCGGCGATGCTCCGCTACGGCTC
Organism: Binatus sp. (SeqCode); assembly: GCA_035476275.1. Taxonomy (GTDB): domain Bacteria; phylum Desulfobacterota; class Binatia; order DP-6; family DP-6; genus DP-23. The sequence continues at coordinate 6,639 of DATILR010000252.1, forward strand.
GATCTTCTACGGAGGTCTCTTCGCCATCATGTTCCCGTTCGTGTTCCGCATCGACGAGCGGGAGGACACGCCCATGCGCGTGGTCGTCGTGGAGGCGCTCGCGGCGAACATGCTGATGCTCCTCTGGTACGACTTCTGGCGTCTGACGCTCGGGCCGATCGTGCCCGGAGCGGGGCAGGGGGGCGG
>DATILR010000253.1:0-5469 GCA_035476275.1 Binatus sp. (SeqCode)
CCGTGGCTCATGATGATGGTGAGCTCCGGGAAGTCGCGCGCCACCACGTCCATGTGCCGCGGGTGCCCCAGGTCGTTCACCACCATGGTGGACCAGTTGGCCGAGGTGTGAATGCTGAGCGGCACGCCCAGCTCGGCGCACTTGGCATAGAAGGGATAGTAGTGCCGGTCGTCGGCTGGCACCCCGATCATGAAGGGCCGCAGGCTGAGGCCGCGGAACCCCCGCTGCCGCACCCAGTGCTCGAGCTCGCGCACCGCCGGCAGCCCACGCAGCACGTCGGCCCCGGCGAAGGGGATGAAACGGTCGGGGTCACGCCCGGCGACGGCCGCGACGATCTCGTTCGGCATCACGATCTTGCCGCAGCTCGCGCGCTCGTCGAAGCCGGTGATCAGGCAGCGCGCGATGCCGGCCGCGTCGAGGGCGGCGACCGCGTCTTCGACGGTCAGCTCGATCGCGGCGGCGTGCTGGCGGAAGGCCGCGGTGGTCGTTTCCTGCTTGTAGAAGACGCGCAGGTATCCCAGCATCTCGTCGGGATAGTTGTCGGCGAGATGCTGCACCATCTTGGCGACGGGCAGCCACGGCGCCCACATGTCGATGATGCGACCGCCCGCCACCGCGGCCCCCGACCTAGAACTGGTACGTCAGCCGGAGGCTCGTCTCCGAACGACCGGCGGTAATGCCGCCAGGCGACCAGGTCTGGAAGATCGGCTCGGAGTGACCCTTCGGCGTCACGAAGTAGCGCTGCGCGAGGTTGATGACGAGGTCGTCCCGGAGGACGTAGTCGACCATCCAGAAGGGCTCGAAGCTCCACTGGTTCACGGGGTCGACGGCGATGCCGGTGACCGGCACCACGCTGCCACCCCGGTAGAACGTGAATGCGCCGAGCGTGAAGAGCGTCTCCCAGTCCCGGATCTTGTCGCGGAACGCCGGCGAGTTGGCGGTGGTCCCGAGCCGTGCGGTCGACGGCAGGTCGAGGCCGCCGATCAGGCACGAGCCCACCCGGCGCTTCCCGGCGGGCGACAGCTGGGCGACGACTCCCGGCTCGCAGCTCGGGTTGTCGATCATGTAGTGGAAGAAGAACTGCCCCGTCAGGAAGACAGTGCTCTTCTTGTTGATGGCGCGGATCCAGGTGGGACGATCGAAGGCGAGCATCCCCTTCCACATGTTCTTGTTCGTCACGCCGGGGAGCGCGGGCCGGTCGATGACCGTCTGGCGCGCGATGTCGAAGATCGGGATCCCCACGTCGTAGACCGTCTCCATCCGGTACACGGTCTGCGTGTAGGCGTCGTCGGAATAGTTCGCCGAGAGACCGACGGTGTGGACGTAGGGGGTGATGTACTCCGCCGGGAAGATGCCTTTCTGGAGGAGCTTCGACGCGAGAGCCGAGTTCTGGTTGTTCAGGGGCAGGGCACGCACAGGGGCGTAGTTGGTGCCGTCGTCGCCTCCCCAGCGCTGGTAGAAGTAGACGAGCGCGAACTCGAGGCCGAACGGCGCGATGCCGTGGTAGCGGACGCCCACCTGGCTGTTGTCGAGCGGGTTTCGCGAGTAGTCACCCTGCTTGAAGAGCGTCGTGCCGTTCATGAGGCTGAGGCACTTGTGCGCGCCCTTGTTCGGGCCCCGGCTGATGACGAACGGCGAGAGCTCGCATGGACCCGAGATGAAACCCCCATCGACGGGGTTGGTGAGCGGATCGAGGATGTTGAGGCCCCAGGGGCGCGGCATGAAGGAGACCTTGGCGGGAGACCAGTCACCCGGGTTCCAGTACCACTCGAGGAAGTTCTGCGAGAAGTGCCAGATGTTGCCGAGGTTGTAGAGGAACTTGATCATCCAGAAGGGCCGGCGGAGCTCGTCCCAGCCGAACGCCGGCGGCGGGATCTCCTGGACGAGATGCCACGTGAGATTGAGGGTGTTGGCGCGATCGAGCATGCGGAAGTCGTCGCTCTCCCCCCAGACGATCTGCTGGCGCCCCGCGCGGACGATGAGCGGAATGCCCCGGAACTTGATGTCGGTGTAGGCCTCACGCAGCTCGTTCTCGAACTTGAGGGCGTCGCGCGTGCTCTGCGACAGGCCGGCCAGCGAGAGCGTCTTCCGGCTGAACCCCTTCAGCTGGGCGAACTCGAAGAGGTTGTGACCCGCGTAGGCCTTGCCGTGGATGTCCTCCTTCTGGAGGACGTCCGGTGTCGTGTCGTAGATGCTGTCGTAGACACCGCGGTACTTGATGAACAGGGTCGAGCGTTCGAGGAAGGGGATGTTGTACTTGTTGTAGAACTTCCCGCCCTGCAGCCAGTCGTACTCGAGCTGCAGGTGCGTCGTGTTCCGGTTCTGGATGAACTGATAGGTGTCCTGGTCTTGGGTGCGCACCAGGTTCTGCGACTGCAGGTTGCCCGAGACCTCGAGCGGACCGTAGCGTTGCGTCGCACCACCGGGGACGGGAACCAGGCCAACGAGCGCCGCGGTCAGGAGCAACGCGCGGGAGGTCTTCGCCATTCGGGGCTTCCTCCGGAATGAGGGAGGGCCCTGGCTACTACGCTGGCGCGCCGGGCAGCAAGACCCCGCACGGCCATCCAGCACCGGTGAGGTCGGCTAATCGGTGCGCGTGACGCGCCGCGCGACGCGCGAGCTTCCTAGCAGGTGTGTGGAGGTTCGACGATGCGGACCACGGCGAGGAAGTGCGAGACGTAGTCGAGGCTCGCGTGGGGCAGCTGACGATCCCCGGCCAGGTCCCAGAAGGTGGCGCCCGGACGGGACGCGAGCGCTCGGTCCACCCGCCCCTCGCCGGCGTTGTATGCCGCCAGCGTGAGCGGCCAGTCGCCATAGCGTGCGTGGAGCATGCGCAGATAGCGGGCCGCAGCACGGGTCGCGAGCTCGGGATCCAGCCGGTCGTCGCGGTGGGCGTTCACGACCAGCCCGAACTTTCGCGCGGTTCCGGCACGGAGCTGCCAGAGGCCGCGGCAACCGAGGCCGCCGCGCGCGCTCGGGCGGAATCCACTCTCCACGACGGGCAGGAGAGCGAGCGTCGGCGGAAGTCCCGCCTCCTCCAAGATCTGACGGACGCGGTCGAGGTACGGCGCGCCGCGCGCGACGCTGTCGGTCACCGACACCTGGAGCGGTCGCTCGAATCGGAGTCGACGCTCCCAGGCGTCGATCTCGGGGCGATGGAGGCAGGCGAGGTCGCCGTTTTCATTCCGCGCCGCAGGCGCCGGCACGGCGGCGGGCCGCATGAACGCGCAGCCGGCGAGCGCCACGGTCAGCGGGACGGTCAGGAATCCGACACGCACGCGAGGACTGGGGAGCAAGGCGCCTGCCATACCGGTGAAACCTCACGATGCCGTGCGCGGCCATCCACTCGCCGACCAGCAGGTGACGGGATCGGCCAGTTGTGAACGGCGCGCGCCGATCTAGCAGGGAGGATGCTGACCGAGCGTCAGACGGAACGTTCCGCTCGCGCCGGCGTGGCCGGCCGCGTCCTCACATCGATACTGTGCACCGCTCGCCGTCTGGTAGTCGAAGAAGAGACAGCTGGCGCCGTCCACGAACTCCGCCTCGCCGAGGATGTAGCCGCGCGTGGTGATGGTGAACCCCATGCGACCGCGAGACGACGGGCAGCGATCGCCGGGCGTGCAGACGAAGGTGCCGTGCACCGATTCGCCGAGGGTGCTCGTCGCCGAGCAGCCGCGGACGATCAGGGTCATGAACGACGTGCCGGCATCGGTGAAGGCGACGAGCTTCGAGGTCGCCGGCGGAAGGCGACTCGCGGACGACGGCTGGCAGCGCACGACGAGCGTCGTCCGATTCGTTCCGGCGCCCACGTGGCGGATCGCCCGGCCGTGGCGGCGACCATGATCTCGCAACGGCACCACGACGTCCTCGACCAGGTTCACCGTCCTGCCGTCGGGCGCCGGACACGGCGCGCGGAAGACGCCCTCGTCGGGGACGTAGCACACGCTCAGGCGACACACGCCGTTGGCCGTGCCGTCCAGGTCGCAGGAATCGCCATCCTGGCAGGTGACCTGCTCACGCTGGATGGGGGCTGCGGACGCGACCGTCGAGGCCCAGACAAGCAGGAGCGCTACGACCACTCGACGGAGCAGAGGCATGCCGACATCCCGGACCCTGCGGCGTGCCTAACGCGTCGCCTTGCCCAACGTCAAGGCAAATCTTCGGGTACTCGGGTGCCCTGCGGTTCGGCATGCTGGGGTCCGCCAACGGCCGACGCCGTGCTCGCCGAGGAGACGCTAGAAGGAGTACTGGAAGCCCAGGACGATCCGCACGTCGGGGGTGTCGCTGCGGGGACCGGAGCCGGCGCTGAGGGCCAGGGCGGTCTGCGGCGTGAGGGAGCGTCGCACGCTGAGGGCGCGGAAGGATCGTTCCCCTTCCCCGGCCGGACGTCCCGGGGCCGCAGGTAAGATGAATCCCGCCCGTCGTGCGGTGCCATCCGCCGTCTTGCCGAGCGTCAGCTCGGCGCCGGCGGGCACGCACCTGTCGAAGAGAGTGGCGCTCAGCCGGCAGCGGAGCTTGGTGCCCGACGTCCCCTGGCCGGCGGTCCTGAGCGGCAGGGACCCGTCCACCATCGGCCCCAGGGGGCTCGAGCGGCGTACCGGCCCGCAGGCGGCAAGCATCGCCGCACACCAGGCAAGCGCAAGTCCCGAACGCATACCGACCGGGCAGAGCAAAGGGCTTGCCGCTCGGCGCGAGGCCCGAATTCCGGCACGAATTCCGGGCCTGGAAGGCGGACGCCTGAGCGGTCACAGATTCGGCAGGCATAGGGGACTGGGCAGCGCCCCACTCCGCCACGGCCACGCTTGAACGACGCGTCGGCACTCTTTTGACGGGGCGCCCGGTCGATCGCGTTTCGCGGAGGCACCGGCGCGTGCGTTGTCTCCTGCGTAATGCTGGACAAGCTTTCTTCTGCATTAGGATAGCTCCGCGCGCGCCCTCGCGCCCGTTCTCCCTCGGCACGCGCGAAGCGCGACGTCGCGCACTTGTCCACACCTGTGCATAAACGACGCGCTCGCCCCCACGGCCACGCCCGTCGCCGTCTCGCGCGCCTGCGCGCTCACCATCGCCCGCGCAAAAATTCTGAAGAGGCGTTGACATTCGACGGACAGTCGCACTACATGCTGATCCGCTCGCGTCGCACGAAGACATCCATCCAGGAGGGACCATGCCGCAACGCGGAGACATCGTGGTTGAACGCCTGACCGGTAAGCGGGCGATCGTCATCCACGTCAACAGTCCCGATGAGGTCACCTGCCGCTTCGCCGACGGGCGACTCGAAGATCGCTTCACCTTCGAGCTCGATCCGGTGCTGCCGCTCCTCGGTTCGATCCTCTCGTTCGTGATCGCGTTGTTCGTGAACGGCGCACGCGAGCGTCCGGGCTCCGTGGCGGAGCAGGTGCGGCCACTCCTGCTGCGTCGCGCCGCTTCCTAGCGTCGCCGGTTCGATCCACCGCGTCCGCGCCACCCCCG
>DATILR010000254.1:0-16099 GCA_035476275.1 Binatus sp. (SeqCode)
GCCCGCATGAGCCCGAGGTTGCCCTCCTGGATGAGGTCGAGGAGCTGGAGGCCGCGGTTCACGTACTTCTTGGCGATCGACACGACGAGGCGGAGGTTCGCCTCGATGAGCTCCTGCTTGGCGATCCGCGCCCGGCGATCCGCGGCGCGGATGGCCGATACGGCCCGCTGCAGGACGGCGGGCGACATCGCGAGCGTGCGCTCGATGTCCCGCAGCTCCCGGCGGGCGCCGCGCACCGTCTCGGCGAGGGTCACGACGTCCTCGGGACACATGCCCCGGTCCCGCATCAGGCTGACGGCCAGGGCGCCCTGACACTGCGGCGCCTCGTCGGATCCCTGATCGATCGCCTTCACGAGCCGCATCAGGTCGGCCACGCGCTTGCCGCTCACCCGTTCGGCCGCGCTGAGCCGGGCCTTCATCATGTCCACCCGCTCGAGCGCCACGATCAGGTCCCGGGAGATCTGTCCGATCTCGCGTCGGTTGAGACCAAGGTCGCGCACCGCCTTCACCAGCTTGTCTTCCAGCGTCGCGCGACTGGTGACGGCCTTGCCACCACGCCGGCGGGCGGGTTCCCGACGGCGACCGTCGCCCCGCGCATGCTCCTCCGCGAGACGTCGAATACGGGCGATCTGGGTGAGGAAGCGCCGGCGCTGGCGCTCGTCCTCCTCGGCCGTGTCGGCGTTCTGCTCGGCGTCCTCCTCCACCTCGTCGCGCAGCAGATCGCGGAGCCGGATCTCGCCCGCGCGCACGCGGTCGCCGAGCACGGTCAGGTAGCGGATCGCGTACGGCGTGGTGAGGAGCGCGCGCAGCTTCGCGAGCTCGCCCTCCTCGATGCGCTGCGCGATCTCCACCTCGCCCTCGCGCGACAGCAGGGCAACCGCGCCCATCTGGCGGAGGTAGATGCGGACCGGATCGGCGCCGCCCGTCGCCGCCGCGGCATCCTCGCTGGCCGGCTCCTCGTCCTCTTCCTCGACCGCCGCCGCGACTTCCTCTTCGTCCCCGTCGAGGACGTCGAGCATGACCGCATCTTCCAGCGGATCGGGGGGCAGTTCGGGGTCGGGGGTGATGACCCCCGGGTCTTTCGGCTCAGTCGCTGCCTCGTTCGTCCTCACGGTCGGCTCCTATCTTGTGGGCTTTCTGTGTCGAATCCGGGTCCATCAGACGTTGCAGCTCGCGCACCGCCGCGGCGGAGGCTGCGGCATCGCCGCGCGCCTCGGCGGCTCGGATCTCATCGCGGAGGCGGCGGGTCTCTCCCCGCAGTCGGCGTCGGCGAATGGCGGCGATACAGTCGGCGACGGCGCGAGCGCGGTCCTCCTCCGCATCCTCATCCAGCACACGGCGTGCCACCCGGTCACGGAGCTGCGGGGGCACCACGTCGACCCCGGCCATCGGGTCGTGGCCGACCGCCGTCAGGGCCTCCGCGGTCCGACGCCAGAGTGGGTGCACGAAGTCGGGGATGACGTTCTCGACCCGCACCCGGTCGGCCACCTCCGGATCGGCGGCCATCAGTTCGATGAGCAGCTCCTCGGGACCGCCACTCGGCGCCGGAGCGGCCGCCGGCTCCGCGCGCCCGGGAGCCTCGGGCTCAGGCCGTCCCTCTTCGCGCAGGGACTCCTCGCGAACGCCCAGGCGTTCGGCAGCGAGCCGGGCCAGCGCATCCCGCTCGAAGGGGCTCCGCACCCGTCGCAGGATACGTGTCACCTCCTTCGCCGCCTCCGCGTGCCGGCCGACCGCGTCACGGCGAGGCCCAGCGAGCTCGTCCAGGTACGCTTCGACGAGGGGCTCGGCAGCCGCGAGGCAGGCCTCGAGCGCCTCGCGGCCATTCGCCCGGACGAAGGTGTCGGGGTCCTCGCCGGCGGGGAGAAACGCGGCCCGACCCCAGAGACCGGCCTCCAGAAAGGTGGGGAAGCTACGCGCCGCCGCCCGCCGGCCGGCCTGGTCGCCGTCGAAGCAGGCGATCACCATCTCGCTCAGGCGCCGGAGCCCGCGGAGCTGATCCACGGTGACCGCCGTCCCGAGCGGCGCGACGACCTCCTCCACCCCTGCCTGCGCACAGGCAATGACATCGAGGTAGCCCTCGACCAGGATCGCCCGACCCGTGCGGCGGATGGGCTCGCGCGCCTGGAAGAGCCCGTACAGCATCTGACCTTTGCGAAAGAGAGGCGATTCTGGGGAGTTGAGGTACTTGGGAGGTGGATCGCCGGTCGTGGGCCGACCAGGAAGGACCCGCCCGCCGAAGGCCACCACCTTGCCGCTCGGGTCCGTGATCGGAAACATCAGCCGATCGCGGAAGCGGTCGAAGACGCCCCCCGCACCCGCAGGGCGATCGCGTCGGAGGACGAGACCGGCGGTGATGGCATCCTCGGGTGGGAAGCTCCTGTCGCGAAGGTGGCGCGCGAGCGCTTCGCCCGCGCCCGGAGAGTACCCCAGCCCGAAGCGGCCGACCGTCTCGTCGCGGAGCCCCCGCTCCCGGACGTAGTCACGCGCCGCCGCCCCCAGCGGACCGGCGAGCGCCGCCTGGTAAAACGCCGCGGCCGCGGCGTTGACGGCCACCAGCGGCTCCGCGGCCCGACCGCGTGGCCCCGCCGTCTCCGGCAACGTGATCCCGAAGCGATCGGCCACCCGACGCACCGCTTCCGGGAAGGCGAGCGACTCCATTCGCATCACGAACGCAAAGACGTCGCCATGCGCCCCGCAGCCGAAGCAGTGGAAAAATCCGCGCTCCTCGCTGACCGCGAAAGAGGGCGTTTTCTCGGCGTGGAAGGGGCAGAGCCCCACGGCGCTCCGGCCCCGGCGCCGGAGCGTGACGACGTCGGAGACGACCTCCACCAGGCTTGCCCGCTCCCGGACCTGCCGGATCGCCTCGTCGGCGATGCGTCCGCCGCTGCGTCCTTCAGGCATGTTCGCCAACCGGTGGATGACCCAGGAGCCCGCGGCCAGTCTGGAGGACGCCCTCGGCCAGCCGGGCGAGCGGGCGCCCGAGGGCGGAGGCCGCGACTACCTCGCTCGCGCTCGAGGACGGGGCGAAGCGGACGATCGTGAGGAGGCCGAACCCGAGGAGCGTCCCGCCCCGGAGCACGCCGACCATGGCCCCCGCCGCCCGGTTCACGCTGCCGAGCGGCAGCGCGCGGATCAGGCGGTCGGCCAGGGCACCAAGGAGACGGGCGACGACGACCGTCCCCAGAAACAGACCCGTGTAGGAGGCCGGCGCGGCGGCCAGCAGCGGCAGGAGATGTCGCTTGACCAGGGCGTCGGTGAGGCTAGGGCCCAGGGCGGCGGCCAGCAGCACGCCACCCACCAGACCCGCCAGGCCGAACCCTTCCCGACAGAAGCCCCGCCAGTAGCCCCGTAGGGCAAAGGCCACGAGGAGCACGACCAGGAGGGCGTCGACCTGGTTCAGGAAGCCCTCCCCGAGAGCCATGCGCGCAGCGGCGCGCCAGAGGCGTGCGGGCCGGAGAACCTACACGCGGGCGGCCCGCCGGAGGGCGCGCTTGCGCGCGGCCATGGCCTTCCGCTTCCGGCGCACGCTCGGCTTCTCGTAGTGCTCGCGCTTCCGCAGCTCGGCGAGGATGCCGGCCTTCTCACACTGCTTCTTGAAGCGGCGGATCGCGCTCTCGATGGGCTCGTTCTCCTTGACCCGAACCCCTGCCATCTCGTGAATTCACCCCCTCCCCGTGCGAAGGAGCCCGAATCGACGTCGGACAGGTCTCCCCCCAGGAAAAGCGTAACCATCGGGCAAAACGGGTACTCAGTCAAGGTGAAGTGCCAACCGCGGCTTCTGCCCGCTGCACGCGGGCCGTCAGGCGGGGGCGGAATTCTGCAAGAACCGCTCCGGAAAATCGGTGAAGATGCCCTCCACTCCAGCGGCTACGAGCCGCTGCATTTCCGCTTGATCATTCACCGTCCAGACCCGAACCGCGAGGTGCGCAGAGGCTGCAGCTTCGAGCGCGCGAGGCGTGGTCGCATCCTTGCGGAGGTGCAAGGCTCTGGCACCCACGCGCCGCGCCCACGCAATGGCGTCGTCGACGCGCTCCGTCTCCCACAAGACGGCGAGCCGAGCCACCGCCGACCGCGCCCGCACCCGCTCGAGGGCATCCATCGCGAAGGAGGAGAAGATCGTCCGCTCCAGCGCGCCCGCTTCCTCGACGACCGCGAGCGCGCGGGCTTCGAGCTCACCTGGCCCCACGGGCTTGAGCTCGACGTTGAACGCCAGCGGGACGGCGGCGAGCGTCTCGGCGAGCGTGGGCACACGTTCGCCACGAAAGGCCGTATCGAACCAAGCGCCCGCGTCGAGCCGCCGGAGATCGGCGAGCGTCGTCTCGTGGACCGCGCCCCCGCCGCTCGTCGTGCGCTCGAGCGTGTAGTCGTGGATGACGACCACGGCCCCATCGCGGGTGAGCTGCGCGTCGAGCTCGATCATGTCGGCCCCGAGCTCCACCGCCCGGCGGAAGGCCGCCAGGGTGTTCTCGGGCGAGGTGCCGCTCGCACCCCGGTGCGCGATCACGAGGGGCCGCACGCTCCGCTCTCTTTGCTCGGTTGACAGCTCGGAGTCAAAGGCCGAAACGTCCTCGCGTGAGTGCGCAGGACTGGGTCGCGCTCCGCGTCGAGGTTCCGCCCGCCGTGGCCGAGGACGTCGCCGCCTTTCTCGTGGACGAAGGCGCGCCCGCCGTGGTCACCGAGCTCGGTGAAGCCGGTGTCCGCGTTGAAGCGCACGTTCCCGCGGCCGACGAGTCGCGTCTCGCCGCGGTGCTCGCACGCTACCTGGGAACCGTTCCGACGGCGCTCACGACGGTCGCGCTCCCCGTGGTCGACTGGAGCGCGCTCGCGCGCCGCCATCACCGGCCGCGTCGCGTCGGTGAGCGGCTGCTGGTGGCGCCGCCCTGGGACGTCCCGGTCGCCCCCGGGCGCGAGGTGCTCGTCATCGATCCCGGCATGGCCTTCGGGACCGGGCAGCATGCCACGACGCGGGGCTGCCTCGAGGCCATCGAGCGGGCGCTGGCCGCCGCTCCGGCCACCACCGCACTCGACGTCGGCACCGGCTCCGGCCTCCTCGCCCTCGCTCTCGCCCGGCTCGGCGTTCCCCGCGTCGTCGCGCTCGACGTGGACCCCCGCGTGCTGCCGCTGGCGCGGGCGAATCTCGAGCAGAACGGCGCACCCCACGTGGTCCTGCTGGCGGGGACGGCGCACGCCGTCCGTGGAAGCTTCGATCTGGTGGTCGCGAACCTCCTCGCCGAGCTGATCGTCGCCGACGCCAAGGCGCTGGCCGGCTGCGTGGCCCCGGGGGGGTGCCTCATCCTGTCGGGCCTGCTCGACGAGCAGGCCACCGCCGTCCAGCGCGCCTTCCCCGGATGGCGTCTCACCGGCGGGGGCAGCGAGGACGGCTGGCGGACCCTCGTCCTCGCGCGCGACGTACCCTCGACGCGCGCCGGCGCGGGGCCCTAGCGTGCTGCGCCTCTTCGTCCCGAGCTCGCAGGCGACGGGACCGCGCATCCGGATCACCGGGGCCGAGCTGCGGCACCTTCGGACGCTCCGGCTGGCGCGTGGGGCAGAGCTCGTCGTCTTCGACGAGCGGGGCGACGAGCACGACGTGCGTGTCGAGCGGCTGGGGGCCCGCGCCGCGGAGGTCGCGGTGCTGGCCACCCGGCGACCCGTCCGCGAATCGGCGCTCGAGCTGACCCTCGCGCCGGCGTTGCTCAAGGGCACGAAGATGGACCTGGTGATCGAGAAGGCGACCGAGCTGGGCGTGCGCCGCATCGTCCCCGTCGCCTCGCGGCACGCGATCGCGACCGCCGGTCGGACGGACCGCTGGCAGCGGATCGCCATCGCCGCCGCGAAGCAGTCGGGGCGGACGCAGGTACCCACCGTCGACGCGCCGTGCTCCCTCGCCGAGCTTGTGCGCCAGCCCTGGCCCGGGCTCCGCCTGCTCGCCTGGGAAGCGGAACGCGACCGGTCGCTCACCACGCTGCCGACGCGGGCGCTAGCTGTAGTGGTGGTCGTTGGTCCGGAGGGCGGGCTCACGGCCGAGGAGGTCGAGGACGCGCGTGCCCACGGCTTCGTCACCATCCGACTGGCGCCGCGCATCCTGCGCGCCGAGACGGCCGCGGTCGCGGCGGTCACGCTCTGCCAGCACCGGTGGGGCGACCTGTCCTCGGCGGACGGGGTAGGCTAGCATCCGTCCCACATGCTCCGCCTCCTCTACGTCATGGATCCCCTGGCGCGGGTGCTCGTCGACAAGGATACGACCTTCGCGTTCATGCTCGAGGGCGAGCGCCGGGGCCACGAGCAGTACCATTGTGGGGTGGAGGATCTCTTCGTAGAGCAGGCGACTCCCCACGCAAGCGTCAGGCGGGCTCGCGTCCAGCGGGCGGCGGTGCACTTTTCGTTGTCGGACGCTCACATCCAGCCGCTCAGCTGGTTCGACGTGGTCTTCATGCGCAAGGACCCGCCCTTCGACCTCGCGTACTACTTCGCCACGCAGCTCCTCGGTCTGGTCGATCCCCGCGTCACGCTGGTCGTGAACGACCCGCGCGGGCTCAGGGAGGCGAACGAGAAGCTCTACGCGCTCCGCTTCCCGACGCTCATCCCGGAGAGCCTGGTGAGCGCCGAATCGACCCACCTGAAGGCGTTCATGGAGCGTCTGGGCGGCGAGATGATCGTCAAGCCACTCGACGGCTGCGGCGGGGCAGGTGTCTTCCACCTGCACCGCGCCGATCGCAACCTGAACGCCATCCTCGAGCTCTCGACGGCGAACGGCACCCGCCTGGTCATGGCGCAGCGCTATCTCCCCGCGGTGCGCGAGTCCGGGGACAAGCGGCTCATCGTGCTCGACGGCGAGCCGCTGGGTGCGATCCGCAGGATCCCCCGTGACGACGAGCACCGGGGCAACATCCACGTCGGGGGCCGCGTCGAGCGGGCGGAGGTGGACGCGCGCGATCGCGAGATCTGCCGCCGCATGGCGCCCCGGCTCGCCGCCGACGGTCTCTACTTCGTCGGCCTCGACGTGATCGGGGGGTTCGTGACCGAGGTCAACGTCACCAGCCCGACCGGCGTCCAGGAGATCGATCGTCTGGACGGCACGAACCTCGGCGCCCGCGTTCTCGACTTCGTCGAGGATCGTGCCGCGCAGCTCGAGCGCCGCCCGCCAGCATGAGTACGCCGGTGGCTAGCGCACGCAGGCGAGGCGTCTCACTGTCCGGAGAGCGCGGTCGCCGCGAGGTACCGCCACAGGCTGGTGCGGACCTGCCAGCGTCCCTCCACGCGCTTTCCCACCGCGATCAGGCGGCGGCGGGGCGGGATCGTCTTCTGTCGTCGGCTCGCGTTGGCCTGCGTCATCTCGTGCCCTCCCGGCCGGGCGGAGGAGCGAGATCCGTGCCGTCGGCGGCGCGGGCGTCGAAATGTAGACGCTTCGCGGGCTTGATCGTCAGGTTTGCGCCGCAGTCGTACAGGCTCGAACATGCGGCGAACGGAATCGTTCAACGATGCGCACCCGGGGCGCCAGCGCTCGAGACACCCAGGGTGGAGCCCTGTCCGATGCGCTGCTAAAAGGGACGGAATGCGCGCTCTCGACGGCGTCGCGCTCGCGAACAAGGATTACATCGCCGAGCAGTATCGGCGCTACAAAGAGGATCCGAACTCGGTCGACGAGGGCTGGGCGCTCTTCTTCGCCGGCTTCGAGCTCGCGACCGACCGCAACGGCGCCGCGGCGGCCGTCGCGGGTTCCGCCAGGCCGCAAGCCGGGCTCGAGGTCTCCGACCTCGTGCACTCCTACCGGGAGCTCGGCCACCTGGTGGCGCATCTCAATCCGCTCGCACCCAAGCCCACTGGCCATCCCCTTCTCGAGGCCGCGGAGCTGGGCTTCACGGAGGCCGACCTCGGACGGGTGGTGGAGAGCGCGAGCTTCCGCGGCGCCGCCGCGGTCCCGCTCCGCGAGCTCATCGCGCGCCTGGAAGCGACCTACTGCGGCACGCTCGGCGTGGAGTACCTCGACATCCAGGACAAGGAGCAGCGGCAGTGGCTGCAGGATCGGATGGAGCCGACCTCAAACCATCCCGATCTGCCGCGCGAAGAGCGGATCCGCATCCTCCACGACCTGATCCTGGCCGAGGGACTGGAGCAGTTCCTCCAGGGCCGCTACCCGACCGCGAAGCGTTTCTCGCTCGAGGGTGGGGATGCGCTGATCCCGCTCCTCGACACGCTGATCGAGGACGGCGGGGCGCTGGGTGTCGAGGAGATGGTCTTCGGCTCGGCCCACCGCGGCCGCCTGAACGTGCTCGCCAACGTACTCCGCAAGCCTTACGAGACGATCCTCTCCGAGTTCGAGGGCGCCCTCCTCGCCAAGGAGGCGACCGGCGACGGCGACGTGAAGTACCACCTCGGCTACTCGCGCGATCACACGACGCGCGGGGGCCGTCGGGTGCATCTCTCCCTCAGCCCCAACCCGAGTCATCTCGAGGCGATCAACCCCGTCATCGAGGGGATCGTGCGGGCCAAGCAGGACCACCTGAACGACGCCGAGCGGGCGCGCGTGGTCCCCGTGCTGATCCACGGTGACGCGGCCTTCACCGGACAGGGCGTCGTCTACGAGACGCTCTGGCTGTCGGAGCTCGAGGGCTACCGGACGGGGGGAACGATCCACGTCATCATCAACAACCAGATCGCCTTCACGACCGCCCCCGACGCGTATCGCTTCACGCGCTATCCGAGCGACGTCGCGAAGGTCATCCAGGCACCCGTCTTCCACGTGAACGGCGACGACCCCGAGGCTGCCGTGCAGGCCGCCCGTCTCGCCATCGGGTTCCGCCAGCAGTTCAAGCGCGACGTCTTCATCGATCTCGTCTGCTACCGCCGTCACGGCCACAACGAGCTGGACGATCCCACCTTCACGCAGCCGGTCATGTACCAGGAGATCGCCCGGCACCCCACCCCGCTCGCGATCTACCGCGAGCGGCTGCTGGGCGCCGGGACGGTCAAGGCCGAGGAGGTGGAGGCGGACGCCACCGACTTCCGGGAGATCCTCGACGCTGCCCAGGCCTACGCCCGCGATTTCATGCCGCGGCAACCGATCTTCGCCTTCGGCGGGCTCTGGAAGGGTTTCAGCTGGGCGGGCGAGGACTGGAGCGCCGACACCCGCGTCGAGCGCAACGTCCTCGAGGAGATCGCGGCAGCGGGCCGGCGGTTCCCAGCGGACTTCACCCAGCACCCCCGCGTCGCTCGCCTGCTCGAGGCGCGCGCCGCGATGGTCGAGGAAGGGGACCCGATCGACTGGGGCTGTGCCGAGGCGCTCGCGATCGGCTCGCTGCTCCTCGAGGGCACGCCGGTCCGGCTGAGCGGACAGGACTCCGGCCGAGGAACCTTCAGCCATCGCCACGCCGTCCTCTACGACCAACACACCGACGCCCGTTACGTCCCGCTCGATCACATCCGGGACGGACAGGCGCGCTTCGTGATCCTCGACAGCATGCTCGCGGAGAACGCCGTCCTCGGCTTCGAGTTCGGCATGAGCCTCGCCAATCCTCATCAGCTCGCCATCTGGGAGGCGCAGTTCGGCGACTTCGTGAACGGCGCCCAGATCGTCATCGATCAGTTCATCTCGAGCTCGGAATCGAAGTGGCAGCGCATGAGCGGCCTGGTGCTGCTGCTGCCGCACGGCTACGAGGGACAGGGTCCGGAGCACTCGAGCGCCCGGCTCGAGCGCTTTCTCCAGCTGTCCGCCGAGCAGAACATGCAGGTCTGCAACCTGACCACGCCGGCCCAGTACTTCCACGCGCTCCGGCGGCAGATGCACCGAAACTTCCGCAAGCCCCTCGTCATCATGAGCCCGAAGAGCCTTCTCCGACACAAGGCCGCGGTGTCGACCCTCGCGGATCTCACCGACGGGACGTTCCAGACCGTGATCGACGACGTGGGAGTCCGCGGCGCTCCGGAGGCGGGGGTTGTCATCGATCCGCAGGCCGTCACCCGCCTCCTCCTCTGCAGCGGCAAGGTCTACTACGACCTGCTCGCGGCCCGCCGCGAGCGCGCGCTCGACACCGCGGCCATCGTCCGGGTCGAGCAGCTCTACCCGTTTCCCGAGAAGGAACTCGAGGCGATCTTCGCCACCTACCCGAACGCGCGTCAGGTCCTCTGGGTGCAGGAAGAGCCGTGGAACATGGGGGGATGGCACGTCATGTATCGGCGCCTCAAGCGGATCCTGCCCGGCGATCGCACGCTGGCGTACGTCGGGCGCGCGGAGGCCGCGAGTCCGGCGACGGGCTCCTACAAGGTCCACCAGGCCGAAGAGCGGGATCTCGTCCTGAACGCCTTCGCGCGCTGAGCACGGACCGGGAAGGAGAGCGGGCGGATGCCCTACGAGGTGCGGATCCCGAGCCTCGGCGAATCGGTGACGGAAGGCGTCATCGTCCGCTGGGCGAAGCAGGAGGGCGAGGTTGTCGGACCGGACGACGTCCTGCTGGAGCTCGAGACGGACAAGGCGAGCACCGAGCTCCCGGCCGGCGCCGCCGGCGTGCTGCACATCCTGAAGCAGCAGGGCGAGACCGTCGCGGTGGGCGACGTGGTGGCCCGCCTCGACGAGGTCGCGGGACGGACGCCCGCGCGGCCCGCGGTCGCCGCGGCGGCACCTCCGCCTCCCGCGCCCGCCGTGACGGCGCCGCCTCCACCTCCCGTCGCCGACCCGCCGGCTGCTCGCCCCGCCGAACAATCGGCGGCCCCCTCGTCGACCCGCTCGGTCGGACCTGGGCCGCTCAGTCCGGCCGTGCGCAAGCTCGTCACCGAGCACGACCTCGATCCGACGGTCATCCCCGCCTCGGGCAAGGGTGGCCGGCTGACCAAGGAGGACGTGCTCAGCCATCTCGCCCGCGGGCGTTCGGCCACGACCCAGCCGGCGCGCACGCTCGCGGCGGTTCCCTCACCTCCCTCACCTCCCGCCCCGAGCCGCCTGCCCTCGGTCCCGGCGCCCGCGGTGCCCCAAGTGGACGGCGAGGAGCGGATGCCGATGAGCCGCCTCCGCAAGCGAATCGCCGAGCGCCTCGTGCAGGCGCAGCGGACCGCCGCCATCCTCACCACCTTCAACGAGATCGACATGAGCGGCGTGATGACGCTCCGGGCGCAGCACAAGGATCGCTTCCGCGAGACGCACGGCATCGGGCTCGGCTTCATGTCGTTCTTCGCCCGCGCCTGCATCGCGGCACTGCGCGAGCTGCCCGTGGTCAACGCGGAGATCCGGGGCGATGAGGTCGTCTACAAGCACTTCGTCCACCTGGGCGTCGCCGTGGGGACCAAGCAGGGGCTGGTGGTGCCGGTCGTGCACCACGCCGACCGCCTGTCGTTCGCCGAGATCGAGCGCGAGATCGAGCGCCTCGCCGGCCTCGCGCGCGCCGGCAAGCTCACCATCGACGACCTGATGGGTGGCACCTTCACCATCAGCAACGGCGGCGTCTACGGCTCGCTCCTCTCGACGCCGATCCTGAACCCGCCGCAGAGCGGCATCCTCGGCATGCACAAGATCGAGAAGCGCCCCATGGTGGTGGCCGACGAGATCGTCGTCCGCCCGATGATGTACGTCGCCCTGTCCTACGACCACCGCCTCGTCGACGGTGAGCAGGCCGTCACCTTCCTGGTCCGCGTGAAGGAGCGGCTCGAGGACCCGGCGCGGTTGATGCTCGATATCTGATGGGTCGCTTCGACCTCGTCGTGATCGGGTCGGGGCCCGGCGGCTACACGGCGGCCATCCGTGCCGCCCAGCTCGGCATGCAGGTGGCGTGCGTCGAGAAGGACCGCCCCCTCGGCGGCACCTGCCTCAACGTCGGCTGCATCCCGTCGAAGGCGCTGCTCGATTCCAGCGAGCTCTACCGCCACACGCGCCTGGGCCTCGCGGTGCACGGCATCAAGACGAGCGGCGTCGAGCTCGACCTGGCGGCCATGATGAGCCGGAAAGATCGCGTGGTCCGCGGGCTCACGCAGGGGGTGGCTTCCCTGTTCAAGAAGAACAAGGTGACGCGCTTCGAGGGCACCGCGCGCCTCGAGAGCGCGCAGCGGGTGAGGGTACGGGGCGAAGGTGGCGACGAGGTGATCGAGACCGCGCGGGTCCTGCTCGCGACCGGCAGCGAGCCCACGCCGCTGCGCGACCTCCCGTTCGACGGCGAGCGGTTCGTGAGCTCGACCGAGGCGCTCACCCTGCCGCGCGTCCCGCGGCGCCTCCTCGTCATCGGGGCCGGCGCCATCGGCCTCGAGCTCGGCTCGGTGTGGAGCCGGCTCGGCGCGGAGGTGCTCGTCGTCGAGCTCCTCGATCGGATCGTCCCGGGAACGGACCGGGGCATGTCCACCCTGCTCCAGCGATCACTCGAGAAGCAGGGGCTGGTCTTCCGGCTGGGGACGAGCGCCCGCGGCGCGGAGCGGCACGCCGACGGCGTGCGCGTGACGCTCGACACGAAGGGCGAGGCGTCCGAGGTCGAGGCGGACGTCGTGCTCGTCGCCATCGGCCGGCGCGCCTACACCGAGGGGCTGGGGGCCCGCGAGCTGGGGGTGAAGATCGACGAGCGGGGCCGCATCGTGGTGAACCAGCACTTCGAGACGACCGTGCCGGGCGTGTTCGCGATCGGCGACGCGATCCCCGGCCCGATGCTGGCCCACAAGGCGGAGGAGGAAGGTGTGGCGGCGGTCGAGCTGATGGCCGGCCAGGCGGGTCACGTCGACTACGACGCCATCCCGAACGTGGTCTACACGTGGCCCGAGCTCGCGAGCGTCGGCCTCTCCGAGGAGGCGGCCGCGGAGCGTGGCCTGAAGGTGACGGTCGGCGCCTTCCCCTTTCAGGCGAACGGCCGCGCGCGCTGCATGGACGAGACCGAGGGGGCAGTGAAGATCCTCGCCGATGCGACGACGGATCGCATCGTCGGAATCCACATCCTCGGGCCGCGCGCCTCGGACCTCATCGCCGAGGCCGTGCTCGCGGTCGAGTTCGGCGCCAGCGCCGAGGACGTCGCCCGCACCGTCCACGCCCATCCGACCTTGCCCGAGGCGGTGAAGGAAGCCGCGCTCGCGGTCGCCAAGCGCACGATCAACCTCTAGCGAGGACGTTGACAGGAGGGGCCGGTGGCTCGACGGCGGGTCCCGGCGTTTCCCTTCACTCGCCGGGGCGGCGGGACGAGCGCGGCAGGACGCCGGCTCGCTGCACCGCTTCCACGTCGCTGCGGCGCACGCGTGTTCCATCCACCGTGGGCACGGGGCGAAGAACGGCTCCACGGATCAGGCGGCGGATCGCCGTCTCTCCGCAGCGCAGCATCTTCCCCGCATCGGCCACCGTCATCGTCGCGGCCTGCGCGGCGTCGAGCTCACCCTCCGGATCGACGCCGGCCGGCAGATCGTCGGTGTGCAGCTCGACGCCGGGCGCCAAGCCCGCGAGCAGATCCAGGGCCGTGAGCGGAATCGGCGGCTCCGGTGGCTCTGACCGACGTGGCGCCTGTCGCGGCTTTGCAGGAACGGTCGCCCGCTTCCGTCCTCTTCCTCCCATCAACCCTCCTCCGCGCGGCGTGAGCGAGGCCCGCTATCACGCCCGGCCAGCGAGGTAAAGCGAGCGAATCTCGTCAGCCCAGCAACGCGCGCAAGAGATACGGCGAGACGTAGGTCTCGACGACCGCGCTCAGCAGGAGCACCGGGGCCGCGATCGCGACCGTGACCAGCGTGGCGGCGAGGAGCTCGCGCCACTCACCGCGGCGCGAGGCGATCAGCCAGGCGGCGAGCGGGAGGAAGAGCGCCGCGAGCTCCGGCAGGGCGTGGGGCAAGAGGGCGAGCAGCAGGATTCCCGGGCCGATGCCGAGCTGGGACGAGAGGCTCGCCGTCCCGACGCCGAGGACGATCGCCTGGGTGGCGAGCGAGAACGCCGTCGCGCCGCCGACGAAGGCGATCGCCAGCGGCCCCGCCTTCTCGTGCACCCAGCGGGAGATGCCCCGCCGGGTGGCGGCCACGATCGGCAGCGAACTGCCGGCGATGAAGCCGGCCACGCAGGCGAGCGCGTGCAGGGCGAGGACGAGCCCGTTCCGGAAGAGGACGTAACCAACGTCGGCCAGCGTGGCCGCGTGGGTCACGCCGGGGACCGCCAGCGGCATCGGATCGGGCGGGGCGAACACCGCGATGGCGTAGACGGCCACGAGCAGCATCGCCGCGACCCCCACGCTCCACCCCAGCCACGCCCGCACGATGGGCCCCGGCGTCCCGTTCCAGCGGACGAGAGCGCTCCGCGTGTCGCGCAGGCCCTGATCGAGGACGAGCTGGCTCACCCCGGAAAGATCGGCAGCCCGTGGCAAAGAGTTGAGCCGCCCCGCGCAGCGCGATCGATTCAGCGATTCCGGAGAATCACCGCGCACTGCCGCACAGCTTCCGCCGCCTTCTCCCGGAGCTCCGCGTCCGTGTTGCTGCTGATGGGGTGCGGCACGACGGCGAAGGGGTACGCGGGCACCCCGCACACCTCCGCCATCAGCCGCGCGGTTCCGGTGAACCGGTCGGTCATGATGGCCGCCGCCGGCGTTCCCGCCCGCTCGGCCGAGATCGCGTCGTGCAGACTGCACGACGAGCAGCTCCCTCAATCGCCGACGGCGGAGACGACGGCATCGCACGCCGTCAGCTCGGCGAGGAGCTCGGCGGGTGCGGGCGCGCTCATGTTCGGCTTGCGGCGGCGAAGGACGGCGGCAACCCCATGCTCCATGCGGAGGATCGCCTCGACGTGGTCGAGGAAGGGCGCCACGTTCACCTTACCGTTGTCGAGGAGGCCGATCGTCTTCCCGCGCAGCGAGGTGAGCGGTGGTGCGAGGCCGGCCGCGGGAATCACGCTCTCCGCCGTCGGATCGAGCACGATGATCGGCATTCGTCGTCTCCCTTCAGCACTCCAGGCAAAGGCCGATGGCGCGGGTCACCGCGCGCGACTTGCTCCCGAACCAGGGCGGAATGACCATCCCGAACCCGCCCGCCGGCCCGCCGGCGGCCACGACCAGAAGATCGTCGGGGGATCCGAGGGCGGCGAACTCGACGTCCTCGCCCCCCGCCACCCGTCCCTTGCCGACGCGTTGCCAGTCGGCCCGCCGCACGCGCGCGGCACGGTACACGTAGTCCCGGATCTCCTGCTTCTGCCACCCGGCCGCGGCGATCAGGTCGCGCAGCTGCTTCGGAATGACGAGCACGTAGTTGCCCGACCAGATCGAGTAGCCGAGCATGTTGGCGCGCATCTCGGCGGCGAACGTCTCCAGGATCTCCCGCGGGTCGGTGGTCCACTCGTTCATCACCTGCCGGGGCGGGGCGCAGGCCATCACCGTGACCGCGGACGCGCCGCGCGGGATCCCCCGCTCCTCGGCGAGCGGGACCCACGGGCTCCCCTCCTCGTCCTCGGCGATGCAGAAGGTGAACTTGCCGGGATGGCCGAGCGTCGAGCGGTCGAGCCCACCCGGGACGCAGCCGAGGAGGTTGACGAGCACGAGGCGCACCGCCCGTCCGATCGTAGCGTTGGCGCGAGCGCCGTTCGCGAGCGCGTTGTCGGTGGCGTTCATGCCGATCGCTCGGCGGACGGGTCCGTTGACGATCACCACGGGTGCGCTTCCGCCCGTGCTGGCGGTCGCGCCGTGCAGGAGAAACGGCTCCTCGCACATCGCCTGGACGGCTGCGGCGACCACCGGGAAGTAGTCCGGAAGACAGCCCGCCATCACCGAGTTGACGGCGACCTTCTCCGCCGTGAGCAGGCGCTGCCGGACGGGCTCCGTCCCCAGGACCGCGTCGGGGGTCATGCCCGCGGCCTCCAGGCAGGCCCGCACCCGGGCCTCGGTGGGCGGGACGATGGGGAGCCCGTCGGTCCAGCCGTTCCGCTGGTAGAGCTCGTTCGCCTCGAGCTCGTCCGCCGCCTCGAGACGGCGCGAGCGGAGGGGCGGCGAGGACAGCATCTTAGCTACCTATCTCTGCCAGAGCCTGTCAGGCGCCGGCGGCGATGAATGGCCAGGGGCGGAGTTGAACCGCCGACACCGTGATTTTCAGTCACGTGCTCTACCAACTGAGCTACCTGGCCCGTGGTGGAGGCGGAGGAGTCTTAGCCGCTTCGTTCCAGGGGGTCAAACCGCATCGGCCG
>DATILR010000255.1:0-2034 GCA_035476275.1 Binatus sp. (SeqCode)
CGGGAGGGCGACGGACGCGACGCCCTGTGGCGGGTCCTCGCGCGGTGGCTCGAGGCGCCCCCGCGGACCGGAGGAGGTCGGGTGAGCTCACCACGGCGCTAGGGACGCGGCTTGAGGCGCCGCTTCCCGTGCGTCATAACGCCGCGGGCAGCCATGGAGACGGACGGCGCCATCGGCATCTTCGATTCGGGGGTGGGCGGCCTCACGGTGCTGCATGCCCTGCTCGAGGTCCTTCCCCGGGAGGACCTCGTCTACCTCGGCGACACCGGGCGCTACCCCTACGGGACGAAGTCGGCGGAGACGGTCACCCGCTTCAGCATCGAGAACGTCGAGTTCTTGGCGGAGAAGGGCCTGAAGCTCCTGGTGGTCGCCTGCAACAGCGCCTCCGCCGTGGCCCTCGATGCGCTCACCAGGCGCTGGACGTTCCCGGTCCTGGGGGTCATCGAGCCCGGCGCCCGGGCCGCGGTCGCCCGCACGCGGAATGGCCGCGTCGGCGTGATCGGCACCGATGCGACGATCGCCTCGGGAGCCTACACGCGGGCGCTCCGCGCGCTCCGCCCGACACTCGAGATCTACACGCGCCCCTGCCCCCTGCTCGTGCCTCTGGCCGAGGAGGGCTGGCTCGACGGTCCCGTGCCACGCGGCGTGGCGGAGACGTATCTCGCCACGCTCGGCAAGAGCGGCATCGACACACTGATCCTCGGCTGCACGCACTACCCGCTCCTCCGCCCGCTCATCGCCGAGGTCATGGGGCCCGACGTCACGCTCGTCGACTCGGCGGAGGAGACGGCGCGCGCGGCCGCGGCGCTCCTCGCGGAGCGCCAGCTGGCGCGGGCGGCCGGTACGGGCTCGACGAGCTTCTTCGTGACCGACGTGCCCGACCGCTTCATCCGGATCGGGCAGCGCTTTCTCGGGGCCCGGGTCGAGTCGGCGGTGCGCGTGGAGCGGTGACCGACGTGGCAGGCCCGAGCTTGACCTGTCCCGGACCCCCGACGACAATACCCCGCTTTCCATGCCGAGCCTGCTGACGCGCGTCTTCGGGAGCGCCAACGAGCGGACGCTCCGCCGCCTGTGGCCGATCGTCGAGGAGATGAACGGGCTCGAGGCGGACCTGCAGGCGCTACCACCCGAGGCCTTTCCCGCCCGGACCGCCGAGCTGCGCCACCGACTCGCCGCGGAGGAGACGACCCTCGACGAGATCCTCCCCGAGGCCTTCGCCCTGGTGCGGGAGGCCTCGCGACGCACGATCGGGCTGCGCCACTTCGACGTGCAGGCGATCGGCGGGCTCGTCCTCCATCAGGGGAAGATCTCGGAGATGAAGACGGGCGAGGGGAAGACCCTCGTCGCGACGCTGCCGCTCTACCTGAATGCGCTGGAGGGCAAGGGCGCGCACCTGGTGACGGTGAACGACTACCTCGCCCGCCGTGACGTCCAGTGGATGGGGCCGATCTACCACTACCTCGGCCTGTCGCTCGCCTCGATCATCCACGACGCGAGCTTCCGGTTCGACCCGACCTACATCCCCAAGGACTACCGCTTCCTCCACCTCCGGCCGATCGAGCGGCGCGAGGCCTACCGCACCGACATCACCTACGGGACGAACAACGAGTTCGGCTTCGACTACCTGCGCGACAACATGAAGTTCAGCCTGGACGACTACGTCCAGCGCGAGCTGCACTACGCGATCGTCGACGAGGTCGACAACATCCTGATCGACGAGGCGCGGACGCCGCTCATCATCTCGGGACCGGCCGAGGAGTCCACCGACAAGTACTACGTCGTCGACCGCATCATCCCGCGGCTACGGAAGGACTCCGACTACACGATCGACGAGAAGCATCGCTCGGCGACGCTCACCGAGGAGGGCATCGCGAAGTGCGAGCGCCTCCTCGGCGTGTCCAACCTCTACGACCCGAGCCAGATCGACATGCTCCACCACGTGAACCAGGCGCTGAAGGCGCACACGCTCTTCAAGCGCGACGTCGACTACGTGGTGAAGGACGGCGAGGTCCTCATCGTCGACGAGTTCACCGG
>DATILR010000256.1:0-2811 GCA_035476275.1 Binatus sp. (SeqCode)
GCGCCCTTCATCAAGGTCGAAGCCTCGAAGTTCACCGAGGTCGGGTACGTCGGGCGCGACGTCGAGTCGATCATCCGCGAGCTGACCGAGCTCGCCATCAACATGGTGCGCGAGGAGGAGAAGGAGAAGGTTCGCGTGCGCGCGCGCGAGCTGGCGGAGGAGCGGCTGCTCGACCTCCTCCTCCCGCCCGTGGGCAACGACCGTCGCATCCAGGCGGTGGGGGCAGAGCCCGAGCGCGCGGGCGGGGGCCCCGAGATCGGCACGCGGGACAAGCTCCGCCGCATGCTGCACGAAGGGAAGCTCGACGCGCGCACGGTCGAGCTCGAGGTGACACGCCCGGTCTCCCCCATGATCGAGGTGATGACACCGCAGGGCATGGAGGAGATCGAGACCAATCTGAAGGACATGCTGCAGAACTTCCTGCCCAAGCGCAGCAAGAAGACCCGCATGCAGGTCCCGGAAGCGCTCGAGACCCTCGCACAGGAGGAGGCGGCCAGGCTGATCGACATGGACGCCGCCACCAAGGAGGCGATCCGGCGCGTCGAGCAGTCGGGCATCGTCTTCATCGACGAGATCGACAAGATCGCGGGCCGGGAGGCGCTCCACGGTCCGGACGTGTCCCGGGAGGGCGTGCAGCGGGACCTCCTGCCGATCGTCGAGGGCTCGACCGTCAACACCAAGCACGGTCCCGTCCGCACCGACCACGTCCTCTTCATCGCCTCGGGCGCCTTCCACGTCTCCAAGCCCTCGGATCTCATCCCCGAGTTCCAGGGCCGCTTCCCCATCCGGGTCGAGCTCGAGGCGCTCACCCAGGCCGACTTCATCCGCATCCTGACCGAGCCCGAGAACGCCCTCATCCGTCAGTACACGGCCCTCCTCGCCACCGAGGGGGTGACGATCGTCTTCCGCGACGAGGCCATCGGCGAGATCGCCCGCATCGCCGCCGACGTGAACGCACGCACCGAGAGCATCGGCGCCCGCCGCCTGCACACTGTGATGGAGCGTCTGCTCGACCAGATCTCCTTCGACGCACCGGAGATGCGCGGCCAGGAGGTCACGATCGACGCGGCCTACGTGCGCGAGCGGCTCGAGTCGATCCTCGAGGACGAGGACCTGTCGCGCTACATCCTCTGATCGATCACGGCGAGGCGTGATCGAGAGGATACTCGGCGCAGCCGTGCGCCCCGGCGGTGGGGTATTCCGCCCGGGTGAAGTACTGCGAGTAGAGCGCCAGCTCCGCGAAGCGCTCGCACCGCTCCCGCTGGGTCGGCAGGCGCGGATCGGCGTCGATCTGGGCCAGGACGCTCGCCTTGGTGACCACGTCGGACGTCATGCGGATGCCACCGTCCGCCGGCGTGTCGAGCACCATGAAGGTCTCCCCGTCCTCGCCCCACGGGGCCCAGCGCGGCAGCTCGCCGTGACGGCCGCGCCCCGGCGTTCCGGCGTAGGCGAACGCGGCCCAGTAGGACATCATCGCCGCCGAGAGCGCCTCCCGGCCCGGCTCGTTCGCCTCGGTCCAGATGACGTTGCCCTCGCGCCCGAGATCGAAGTGTCCGAACACGAACGGGACCTCGAAGGCGTGCGCGGCGCCCACCAGGGCGCTGAGGTCGCTCCCCCAGATGCGCGGCTCCTCGTCCCAGTCGAACCGGTAGACGTAGACGCTCGGCCCCTGCGCCTTGAGGAGGCGCATCGCCACCTCGTCGGCCGCGCCCGCCTTCCAGAGCTTGCTCCCGTACTCCGCACTCAGCTGGTAGCGCTCCGGATCGCGCGCCCGCGGGATGACGCCCAGCCAGCGTCGGACGAGCTCCGGGTTGGTGAACTGGAAGAGCTTGACCTCGTCGCGCGTCGTACCGAGCATGATCGGCACCCGGGCGCAGGCCCCGCGCCGTCCGAGGAGGTCGAAGGGCCTCTCGGGCGGCAGCACGACGCCGTCGAGGAACACCTGCGGGAAGTCGAGGAGGCCACCGAAGTTCCCGGGGGCCGCCGCCCGGAGCAGCTCGGCACTGCTCTTGCCGCGCAGGTAGCTCGCGATCTCGTCCGGGGTCATGGTCGCGACGCGCGCCTTCGCGGCGGCGCGATCCGCCGCCGTCCCGTCGCGCACGAGCAGATCGAGGAGCAGCTCGCCGGAGCTGTGCCGATGGCCCGCCACCGGGTCGTCGTGGAGGTGCTCGCCTTCATCGACGCTGCTCGCACGCAGGCCCGAGCTCTGCAGGATGGCGCGCTGGAAGAGCCCGCGCGCGAGCGGCGAGACGAGCAGCGTCGCGACGTTCGTCCCGCCCGCCGACTCCCCGAAGATGGTGACCTTGCGCGGGTCGCCCCCGAAGGCGCCGACGTTGTCGTGCACCCACTCGAGCGCGCGCACCAGGTCGAGCGTCCCGAAGTTCCCCGAGCGCTCCGCATCGCTCGTGCCCTCGCCGCGGAGCGCGGGATGGCTGAACCAGCCGAACGGGCCGAGGCGGTAGTTGAGCGTGATGACGACGACGTCCTGGGTCGAGGCGAGCTTGCTCCCGTCGAAGAAGCCGCCGTGCCCGAGGGAGTTCCCGCCGCCGTGGATCCACACCATGACCGGCAGACGCCCGGTCCCCAGCGGGAGGTGGCCTCCCGCGAAGGTCGGGGTCCAGACGTTCAGATAGAGACAGTCCTCGGACCCCGCCGGCTCACCGCGCTTCACGTCGTAGATGCCGCCGAAGGGAGCCGCGAGCTGCGAGCAGGGGGACGCGAAGCGCACGGCCTCGCGCGTTCCGCTCCACGAGTCGGGCGGCAGCGGTGCGCGCCAGCGGAGCGCGCCCACCGGGGGCTTCGCGAACGGGA
>DATILR010000257.1:0-4518 GCA_035476275.1 Binatus sp. (SeqCode)
GTCCCGAGCGCGACGAAGAGATCGCAGCTACCGGCGGCCTGGAGGGCCCGCTCGAGATCGGCCGCGACGAGTTGCTGTCCGAAAGAGATCGTCGCCGGCTTCCACGGTCCTCCGCAGGCACAGCATGGAACGGCGATGCCCTGCTCCCACGCATCCTGGGCGACCGCCCGCGGCGCGCGGCGGTGGCAGGCCATGCATTCGACCTCGGAGTCCGTACCGTGGATGTTCACGAGCCGCTCGGGGGGAAACGCGCTCCGCTCGTGGAGGCCATCGACGTTCTGCGTGACCAGCAGGTGAATTCGGTCCGCTCGACCGAGCACGGCGAGCGCCTCGTGCGCCGCGTTGGGGCGAGCAGCGGAGATCACCTGCCAGGTCTCTCCCTTGTACCGCCAGTACCGCTCGCGCGCCGCCGCGCTCGCGAGGAAGTCGGGAAGCGGGACGGGCTGGTAGCGCTCCCATCGTCCGCCGGGCGAGCGAAAGTCGGGGATGCCGGAGGCCGTGGAGAGACCGGCGCCCGTGAGGACCACGGCGCGACGGGCCGCCTTCCACCAGCGTGCCAGCGTCTCGACCTCCTGCATCCCGAGCCCCTCAGCGCTTGAGCCAGGCGATCGTCGCACCCCATCCGCCGCGCTCGGCCGGCGCATCGGCGAAGCGCTCGACCAGGGAACTGCGGGCCAGCGTGTCGCGAACGCGCTGGCGTTGCACGCCGGTTCCCCGCCCGTGAATGAGCCGCACCTCGTGGAATCCGGCCTTCATGGCGGCCTCCAGGTAGGACACGACGACGTCCGGGATCTCGCGCGGCAGGAAGGGATGCAGATCGAGCGCCGGCTCGATCGGGATGGTCACCGGGTCCGGAAACGGGGCATCATCGTCATCGCTCATGCGGGGCCCGGGACTTTCCCTACCACATCTGTACAGCTCGCGGGCCCGGGCATAGCATCGCGCGCCGATGGTTCCCGTCGCGCTCACCATCGCCGGCTCCGATTCGGGTGGCGGGGCGGGCATCCAGGCCGACCTCAGGACCTTCGCCGCTTTCGACGTCTACGGGGCGAGCGTGCTGACGGCGCTCACCGCGCAGAACACGTGCGGTGTGCGGGCGATCGCGGCGGTCGAGCCCGCGTTCGTGGGGCTGCAGATCGATGCCGTGCTCGACGACCTGGACGTCGGCGCCGTCAAGACGGGGATGCTGCTCTCCGCCGCCGTGATCGACGTGGTGGTCGATCGTCTCGCCGCCCGGCCGCCGCGGCACCTGATCGTCGACCCCGTGCTGGTCGCGACCAGCGGCGAGCCCCTCCTCGAGCTCGTGGCGATCGCGCGCCTCCGCGAGCGGCTCGTCCCGCTCGCGACGCTCCTCACGCCCAACCTGCGCGAGGCGGAGGCGCTGACCGGGTGCCCGGTCACTGGTGCGGCAGACATGAGGCAGGCGGCGCGCGCGCTGCGCGACCTGGGGGCACGCGCCGTCCTGATGAAGGGCGGCCATCTGGAGGGCGACGCGCTCGACCTCCTCGACGACGGCCGGAGCGTTCGCGAGCTCTCGGCGCCCCGTGTCGCGCGGCCCGCACCTCACGGGACGGGGTGCACGCTCTCGGCCGCGATCGCCGCCGGTCTCGCGCGCGGGCTCGAGCTGGGCGAGGCGGTTGTGGCGGCGAAACGCTACGTCACCCAGGCGATCGAGAGCGCCTCACGCGTCGGCCAGGGTGCTCCCGTTCTCCACCACCTCCCGCGAGAAGATCCGCTGCGCCGCGTCCTGTAGGCGCGACGGTCACCGCCTGACGCGGCGAGCGCGGGCGCGTGTCGGGCCGGCGGCGGCGCGTGGACCCAGCGGAGCGGCTACTGCGCCTGCGGATGCCCCGCCCTCGAGGTCCTCGAGGCGTCGGGGCCAGTCCTCCTTCAGCAGACGCGACAGCGCACGGTCGGCGAGCAGCGTGCCGCCGGTCTGGCAGCGGGCGCAGTAGTTGGTCTCGTTCTCCGCATGGACGATCCGCTGCACGGGCGAGCCGCACACCGGACACGGCAGCCGGTAGCGGCCGTGCACGGCCATCGCCGGACGGAACGCGGTGACGCGCTCCGGAAATCCGTCGCCCACCTCGTCCCGCAGGCGCTCCGTCCACTCATGGAGCGTGGCGCGGATCGCGTCGTACAGCCGGGTGATCTCCTCGTCGTCCAGCTGACGGGTGAGCTTCACGGGGGAGAGCCGCGCCCGGTGCAGGATCTCGTCGCCGTAGGCGTTGCCGATCCCGCTGAACAGGCGGGCGTCCGTGAGCGATCGCTTGAGCGTGTGGTTCTCGCGCAGGAGGGTCGCGCGGAAGGCGGGCAGGTCGGCGTCGAGGACCTCGAGACCGCCCGGATCATGGGCGCGCAGCGCCGCCGCGCCACGCACTGCGTGGAGGGCGGCGCGCTTCTGTGTCCCCGCCTCGGTCAGCACGAGGGTACCGGAGGGGAAGTCGAAGGCCGCCAGGTCCACCCGGCGACCGAGCCGTGCCGCGGGCGGGCGCCAGTGGAGCCGGCCCGCGATCATGAGGTGGAGGACCAGGAAGAGCTCGTCCTCGAACCCGAAAACGATGCGCTTTCCCAGCCGGTGCAGGCGGAGAACCGTCTTCCCCTCGAGAGCGCCGATGGGGGGATCGACCGAGCGCAGGAGAAACGGACTCGCCAGCCGAATGCGACGGAGCGGCTGCCCGACGACGCGGGGAGCGAGACGCTCGATGTAGACGACGACGTCGGGCAGCTCAGGCACGCGGGGCCGATGGTAGAACGTCCGGCGAGGCGCGTCATCAGCCCCGCCGCGGCCCGATCGCGATGCTCAGTGGACGATGAGCTGGACGGAGTCCTTGAGCGCGGGGCTCGAAGCGGTGGCGGGGAAGACGATGCTGATCGTGACCGTCCCCTGCCGCAGCAGATGGGCCAGGCCGGCAGCCCCGTTCTCCCCGTTGCTGACCGTGACGACGTTGGTGTTGGACGAGGACCAGGTGACCGCGGCGTTCACCCCCTGGGTGACGCCACCCTGGTAGAGGACACGCGCCCGGAACTGCTGGATGCCCCCGACCACCCCGGTGATGCTCCCCCCGCTGGCCGGATGGGGGAAGATGGTGACCGACTGCGGCGGGCCGGGAACGAGCAGCACGCCGTTGGTGCCATGGGACGAGTTCGAGGTGAGCCGCCGGATGGGATCGCTCGCGATGATCGTGGCGCGTCCGGGACGTCCCGCCGTCGCCACGCCACGCGACGCTCCGTCGGCCACGATGGAGACGTTGCTCGGGCTGCGGGAGGTCCAGAGCACGTCGCGGGTCGCATCGACGGGGTCGCCGGTGGCAGGGATGAGGAAGGCGTGCATCTGCCGCGAGGTCCCGGGCTGCAGGATGTTGTGCGCCGGCGAGACCTTGATCCCGATGATGCTGGCGCCGCAGTTCACGTTGGCGTCGCCCGCGCTGGCGGTCGAGGTGACCCCCGAGGCGATGTCCTTGACCGAGATGGTCGCCATGCCGCTGGTGAGACAGGTCACCTTGCCCAGCGTATCGACGGTCGCGACTGGGAGGTTGCTCGACGACCACTGCACGGTTCGCGACACGTTGAAGCTGCCCGTGATTCCGTTGAAGGTGGCCGACGCCTTCAACGTCGTGGCACTGCCCAGGGCGACGATGACGCTCGCGGGCGTGATCTTGAGCGATTTGGGAGCCGCGACGACCGCGATCACGCCGCCGGTCGTGGAGGCGATGCCGGTGGCGGGATCCACCGCGAGCATGGTCGCGGAACCGAAGGCCAGCCCCTTCGCCTTTCCGGTCGCGTCGATCGAAACCACGGCGGGATTCGAGCTGGTCCAGGTGACGGTGCTGGTCATGTCCTGCGTCGTGTCCGAGCTGAAGTGCCCGACGGCATGACACGACACGGTCTGGCCGATGCCGATGGCCCGCTTGGTCGGAGAGAGGGAGATGCTCACCAGCTTGCCGGCGGCCTCACCCGACCGCGCACTCAACACGGCGGAGAGGCTGACGATCGCACCGAACAGGACAGTGCGGCTGATGGGTCTGGAATGGGCGTAAACGATGGACGTGAATGGCGTGGCCGACGGCACGGAGCCCCCCTCGGGGCCGCAGCGGGAGCAAAGGAGGTGCCACCTGGCGAGCCCGAGGGGAGGCGGAATGCCACGAGAAAGGCAGCCCGGGTCGAGAAGATTTCTTGCATCCGGGCACCCGTTGCAGGAACGCAAGGATCGACTCGCCTCTCGGTCGGGCCAGGGATGCGAGTACCACACCGCGGCGGCTGGGCCGTCGGTCTCCTTGCGCCCCGCTTCCCTGAGCGGAGGCGCTCTGCCTGGAGCCTCAGCCGGGGTACTCGAGGAGACCCGCGACCTCGACCGTGGTCTGGAAGGTGCCGTCCGAGCGCCGGGGCAGCGGGGGATCGGGACGATAGCTGAAGGACACCGAGCCCCCCGGCGGGATTTCCTGGGGGACCACGTAGTACCCCGCGGTTCCCGGGCTGTCGGCGCCGGGGTGGAATTCGTCGCGCCAGAGCCAATCA
>DATILR010000258.1:0-2846 GCA_035476275.1 Binatus sp. (SeqCode)
GCGCGCCGAGGCGGTCGGCTACGACACCGTCGCGCTCGAGGATCACTTCTTCATGCGGAGCCCGATGGAGACGCCGGAGGACCCGCGCCTCGACTGCTTCACGGCGCTCGCCGCGATCGCGATGGCGACCCGTCGCGTGCGCCTCTCGCAGCTGGTCGCCTGCAACGCGTTCCGGCACCCGGCGCTCACCGCGAAGATCGCGACCACCATCGACCACGTGAGCGGCGGACGGTTCGAGCTCGGGCTCGGGGCGGGCTGGTTCCGCGAGGAGTACGATGCGCTGGGCTTCGACTACCCGAAGCCGGCGACCCGCATCGCGCAGATGCGGGAAGCGCTCCAGATCATCACGCGGCTCTGGTCCGAGCCGGTGGTGGACTTCGCCGGGGAGCACTACCGTCTGCAGGGCTTCTACGCCGAGCCGAAGCCGGTGCAGAAGCCGCGCCCCCCGATCATGCTCGGCGGCTCGGGGCCGGCGCTCCTCCGCGTCGCGGCGGAGTACGCCGACATCGTGAACATCATCCCGCCGACGGGCGGCCGCCTCGGGAAGCTCGTCCTCGACGACGCCATGAAGTTCGACCTGGGCGAGTACCGCCGGCGCGCGGCGATGCTGCACGAGTACACCAAGGCCGCCGGTCGCGACCCGAAGGCGATGGCGCTCTCGCAGTTCCTGTTCGTGACGCTGGGGACGGATCGCGCCTCCGCCGACGCGATGCTCGCGGGCATGGCACAGATGATGGGGCTCGATGACCTCGCCGCCGCGCGGCACTCGCCGAGCGTCCTGGTCGGCGATCCCGCCGGATGCCGGGCCGAGCTCGCCGCCCGCGCCGCGGATCCCGGCGTCTCCTACTTCTTCTGCCGCTTCGGCGATCTCGCCACGATGGAGCGGTTCGGCGAGGAGGTGATCGGGAAGCTCTGATGCGACCCGCTCACCCGCCACACTCACCCGATGGGCTGATCCGATGACCGCCGCCCCCCGCCCCTCGCGCTTCCGTCTGCCCGCCGGCGTCCGCCCGACGGAGTACGATCTCCACCTCGAGCCCGACCTCGACGCCGGCCGGTTCTCGGGCGAGGTCCGGATCACCGTCCGCCTCGACCGCGGGCGGGCCGCGATCACGCTCCATGCCGCCGACCTGAAGATCGAGGCCGCGGCGGCCGAGGTCGGCGGGCGCGAGGTCAAGGCGCGCGCGAGCCTGCAGCGCGCCGACGAGACCGTGACCCTCCGCTTTGCTCGCCCGCTCCCGGCGGGCGAGGTGATCCTCCGCCTGCGCTTCGCCGCGGGGCTGAACCAGCACCTCCGTGGCTTCTATGCGGCGCGGTCCGACGGCCGCCGCTATGCCTTCACCCAGTGCGAGGCGGCCGACGCGCGGCGCGTCCTCCCGTGCTTCGACGAGCCGTCGTTCAAGGCGCGCTTCCGCGTCGCGGTCACGCTCGCGAACGGGCACACCGCCGTCTCGAACAGCCCCGTCGAGCGCGAGGAACCGGTCTCCGGAAGAGGTAGTAAACGAATCGTCCGCTTCGCGCGGACGCCGCCGCTCTCGACCTACCTCCTGGCGCTCGCGGTGGGTCCCCTCGAGGCCTCACCCGTGCGCCAGTCCGGACCGACGCCGATCCGCACCTGGCACGTGCCGGGAAAGGGGCACCTCGTCGACTTCGGCCTCGAGGCGGCCGCCGAGGCGCTCCGCCGGCTCGAGGACTACTTCGGCATCCCGTATCCCTACGGCAAGCTCGACCTGGTCGCCGTCCCCGACTTCGAGGCCGGTGCGATGGAGAACGCGGGCGCGGTGTTCTTCCGCGAGACGCTTCTCCTGCTCGACCCGGCCACCGCGTCGCTCGGCGAGCGGAAGCGTGCGGCGGAGGTGATCGCCCACGAGCTCGCCCACATGTGGTACGGCGACCTCGTCACCATGGCGTGGTGGGACGACCTCTGGCTGAACGAGGCGTTCGCCACCTGGATGGCCTACCGCGTGGTCGACGACTGGCGACCGGAGTGGCGGCTCTGGCACGGCTTCGAGCACGACCGCGCGGGCGCGCTCGCGCTCGATGCGCTGGCGAGCACGCACCCGATCTACGCGACCGTCCGGAGCGTCGCCGAGGCGACCGAGAACTTCGACGCCATCACCTACGAGAAGGGCGCGGCCGTCGTGCGCATGATCGAGCACTACCTCGGTCCCGAGCCGTTCCGCGACGGCGTGCGCCTCTACATGCGCCGTCATCGGGACGGCAACACGGTCGCGGCGGACCTCTGGCGGGCGCTCGAGGAGGCGTCGGGTCGGCAGGTGACGCGCGTCGCGCAGGCATGGATCACGCAGGCGGGATTCCCCCTCGTGAGCCTGGACCCGGCGGCCGGCAAGGCGAAGGGAACGCTGCGCGTCCGGCAGGAGCGTTTCTTCGCGGATCCACGCGTCCCGGCGACGCGCCGCCGGGCCCGCTGGCCGCTGCCGCTGGTGGTCAAGTGGCGCGCGGCGAACGGTCCGTCGGTCGAGCGCTTCCTGGTCGACAAGGTCTCCGGCGAGGTCACGCTGCCCGCGGCGGCGCGGCTCGCCTGGTATTACGGCAACGCCGAGGCGGGCGGCTTCTACCGCGTGCTGCACGATCCCGCGGATCGTGCCGCGCTCCTCGGGCAGCTCGCCGGAGCGCTGTCGGCGGTCGAGCGCCTGGCGCTCGCCGGCGACCAGTGGGCACTCGTGCGGGCCGGACGCGCGACCATCGACGGCTTCCTCGACGTTGCCGACGCCCTCCACGAGGAGACGGACTACGACGTCCTCGATGGTCTGACCGGGCCGCTCGGACTGATCGACGAGCAGCTGGTGGACACGGGAAGTCCGCAGCAGGAGCGCTTCCGGGGC
>DATILR010000259.1:0-2543 GCA_035476275.1 Binatus sp. (SeqCode)
GAGGGCACCAGGAGGAGGATCTCCTCGTGCCCCAGGTCTCTCTGCGCCACGGCGACACCGAGCACGACGAGCGTCGACAGGCTCGCGAGCCCGTATCGGGCCGGCGCTGCTGGCCGCGGCGAGGGAGGGGTCAGGAGCGGCATCTTCCGGGCCCGCGCCGAGCCCCGTGTGCCGAAGACATGATGACGCCGGCAAGATAGCCGACTCCCGCCCCGCCTGAACAGCCGCGGCGCCGCCATGTCGGCACGGGTCGAGATCTCGGCGCGTCGTCCACGGCGAACGACCGAAGCGCCCCGAGTTCCTCCTGGCACGGCGCCTGCAGTCGCCGTTCGGGATTGAGGCTCGCGGCGGGCCGCTCACGCCGCCCGCGGCCTGGTGATCCCCAGTCTCCTCATCAACGCCTGCAGCGTCGTCCGTTTCACACCGAGCCGGACCGCGGCTCCCCGCGGGCCACCGAGTGTCCAGTTGGTCTCTCCGAGGACGCGGAGGACGTGCATCCGCTCCACGGCCCGGAGGGTGGCGGCTCTGTCGCCGTGGTCCGGCCGCTGCCAGCGCCCGAGCTCGGCGAGCGGAATCTCGAGCGTCCTTCCCTTGGAGAGGATCATCGCCCGCTCTACGAGGTTGGCCAGCTCCCTCACGTTTCCCGGCCAGGCATACCGGCGAAGCGCCTTGAGCGCCTCGCTCGGGACGACTTCGACGTGTCGATTCATCGGACGGGCGAGCCGTTGCACGAAGAACCGGACAAGCGCCGGAATGTCCTCGGTTCGCTCACGCAGCGGGGGGACGTGGATGGGAAAGACGTTCAAGCGATAGTAGAGATCGTCGCGGAAGCGCTGCTCCTCCACCAGCCGGGCGAGGTCGCGGTTCGTCGCCGCGACGATGCGGACGTCCACCTTGATCGTGCGCGTACCGCCGAGGCGCTCGAACTCCTGCTCTTGCAGGACCCGCAGGAGCTTTGGCTGCAGCTCGAGCGGCAGCTCGCCCACCTCGTCGAGGAAGAGCGTACCGCCGTCGGCGACCTCGAAGCGACCGATCTTCTGGGAGACCGCGTCGGTGAACGCGCCGCGCTCGTGGCCGAACAGCTCGCTCTCCAAGAGCGCCGCCGGGATCGCGGCACAGTTCACCTTGACGAACGTCCGGACGCGCCGGGCGCTCCGGTCGTGGATCGCCCGCGCGATCAGCTCTTTCCCGGTGCCGGTCTCACCGAGAACGAGCACCGTCGCGACGGTCGGCGCGACCGTCTCCACCTGTGCGAGCACCGCGCGGAGAAGAGCGCTGTCGCCGACGATCTCTCGGAAGGGGTGCTCGGTGCGGATTTCGCTCTCGAGGTAGAGACGCTCCTCCGCGAGCTTTTGGATGGCGACCGCGTTGGCGACGGCCATCGCGACCTGGCGACCGACGGCCTCGATGATCGCGACCGCCTCCGGCGGGAAGGCATCGGGCTCCCGATGGCCCACGGTCAACGTGCCGAGCCCGCGGTCGCCTACGACGAGCGGGACGGCGCAGACCGACCGGATGCGCGTCTCGCGCAGGGCGGCCGCCGTGTCGGGGAATCGATCCCTCAGGTCGCCTTCGTCGAAGACGAACGTCCGTTCCGGGCTGAACGCCTCGCCGCCCGCGGCGCCCGCGAAGCGCGCCCCGATGTGTCTGTGTCCATCGCCGGACTTGGAAGCAACCGCGTGAACCACGAGGTCGCCGTGATCTTTGTCGTACAGCGCGAGCGTCACGGAGTGATGAGAGATGGCGCGATCCAAAGACGTCGATACGGCGTTCACCAGCTCCGGCAGCTCGAGCTTGGAAACCGTGGCGTTCGCGACCTCGAGCAGCAGCCGCAGGTGGTCCCGCTCGGTCGAGAGCTGCCGCTGCGTCGCCCGCGCCTCGTCGAAGTTCAGCGTGTTGTCGACGGCCACCGCCACGAGCTTCGCGACCTCGCTCAGAAAGGCGACGTCCTCAGCGCTATATCGGACCGGCTCACGGCTGCCGAAGCCGAGCGTACCGACCCGCCGGCATGCGGTCGTCAGCGGCAGAATGCAGAAGCTGACGATGCCGCGCTCCTGGAGCTCTGCCATGGCATGGGGCCACCGGTTCTCGGCCGCTGTATCGGCGACGATGAGCGGCTGCTGAGTCTCGATAACCCACCCGGAGGGAATGTCGTCGATCGGATACCCGGGAAGGGTCGTGAATCCCGTGCCGGATGTCTCGAGAACCCGGGCGCTCGTGACTCCGCGGTCCGGGTGCACAAGACAGAGGCCCAGAGCGTAGAAGCTTACGACACGCTGCAAGTGGACGGCTAGACCGCGGAAAAGCTCTTCGAGGCCCCGGCATGCCGTGATCGATTCGGCGACATCTAGCAGCGCCTGGAAGCGTGCCGCCGAAGCGTTCTCCGCCGCGTTCGGACAGGGCTGCCGGACGGCGGGCGGGACCCTCCACATCGTCGTCTTGCTCCCGTCGCAACCCCTGTGCCGATGGGGGCTCGACCGGGAGCCGCATGGCACGGGAAATTCCGCCGAACCCCGGACTTTCCCGTGCCGAACGGCCGGCAG
>DATILR010000260.1:0-7312 GCA_035476275.1 Binatus sp. (SeqCode)
TGTGCGACCGACGCGACCCACATGACGGCGCCCGATCGGGAGGGCGGTGGAGCGACGCGCGCGCTCCTGGCGGCGCTCGATGACGCCCGGCTCGCGCCGGAAGCGGTCGATTTCGTCTCGGCGCACGGTACCGGCACCCCCTACAACGACGCCATGGAGGCTGTGGCACTGGTGCGCGTCTTCGGAAGCGGGCGGGTCCCGGTGAACTCGATCAAGGGCGCGATCGGACACACCCTCGGTGCGGCGGGAGCGCTCGAGGCCGTGCTCTGTGTGGAAACGCTCGCCCGCGGGGTCGTTCCGCCGACCGCCGGCCTCGAGACGGTGGATCCCGCCTGCGCCGGACTCGACCTCGTGTACGGCGGTCCGCGCCGGCACACGGTCCGGGCGGCGATCTCGACGTCATCCGGGTTCGCGGGCACGAACGCGGCGCTGGTCCTGACGGCGCCATGAGCGGGGTCCTGATCACCGCCGGGCATGCGCTCGCCGCGGTGGCCGACGTCCCGCTCGGGCATCTCCCCGAAGCGGTGCAGGCGCGAGCCGCACGCAGCGAGCGCATCACGGCGCTCACGCTCGCCGCGGCCGGAGCGGCGCTCGCCGCCGCACGGCTCGTGCCGGACGGGAGCACGGGTCCGAGCCCCGGCATCGGCGTGGTGCTCGGCACCGCGTTCGGTTGCTTCCTCAGCAACGCCGCCTATCAGCAGCGCTTCGCGGAGGGAGGAGCGGCGGCGGCGAGCCCCCGCATCTTCGCCGCGACGGTCTCCAACGCTGCCGCGGGCGAGCTGGCGATCGCCTACCGGCTAGGGGGCCCGGGAGTGACACTCACGGCGGGTGCTGCCTCGGGGCTGGCCGCGCTGGGCCACGCGAGCGACCTGCTGCGCGCGGGGCAGGCCGACGCGCTCGTGGCCGGTGGCGTGGACGCGCTGGGTGCGCCCCTCGCGCGCTGGCTCGCGGACGGCGGCCTGGCCGTGGGCCGGCCGCCGGCGGAAGCGGC
The DNA here is from genome assembly GCA_035476275.1 of Binatus sp. (SeqCode). GTDB lineage: Bacteria > Desulfobacterota > Binatia > DP-6 > DP-6 > DP-23. The sequence goes on from DATILR010000260.1 coordinate 992, forward strand.
AGTGCTCCTCGTCCTGGAGAGGCCGACGTTTGCGCGCGAGCGCGGCGCGCCGGCGCTCGCGATCGTGCTCGGGCATGCGACCGGCTTCGAGCCCGCGCCTTCCGATGCGGACGCAGGCGATGCTCTCGCGGGTGCGGTGACGGTGGCCCTCGAGGAGGCGAACGTGCGGCCCGCGGACATCGCCGTCGTCGTGTCGGCGGCTCCCCCGGCGCTGTCCCGACTCGAGACGCGTGCCCTCGCCACGACGCTCGAGTCCGCACGGCCCCGGATCATCAGTCCCAAGGACACGTACGGCGAGACGTTCGGTGCCGCGGGTCCGCTCGGGCTCCTCACCGCCCTCCACGAAGCGCCGAGCGGTGCCCCGGTGCTCGTCCTCGACGTGTGCGCCAGCGGTCACGTGGCGGCGCTGGTCGCGCGGGGAGCTTCGTCGTGACGGCCGGGCCCTTTGCTGGCCGCCGCGTCGTCGTGACGGGAGGGTCACGCGGCATCGGGCGGGCGACCGCCCTCGCCTTCGCACGCGAGGGTGCAGCGGTCGGGATCACGTACGCCCAGCGGCGGGACGACGCGGAGGAGGCGCTGGCCGCCCTCGCGGCGACGGGGGCGTCCGCGCACGCGGTGCAGGCGGACGTCGCCGATGCGACGCAGGTCACACGCATGTTCGACGAGCTCCGCACCGCGCTCGGCGGGCACGTCGACGTGCTCGTCAACAACGCCGCCGTCACCCACGACGCCCTCCTCATGATGCTGACGGAGAGCGCGTGGGATCGCGTCCTCGACACGGATCTCAAGGGGGCCTACCTGTGCTGCCGCGCCGTTCTGCGCGGCATGATCGCCGCCCACGGCGGGCGGATCGTGAACGTCGTCTCGCCCGCCGGCTTTCTCGGCAAGGAGGGCGCCGCGAGCTACGCGGCCGCGAAGGGCGGGCTCGTGGCGCTCACCAAGTCGCTGGCGCGCGAGGTCGCACGGTTCGGCATCACGGTGAACGCGGTGTCGCCCGGTCTGGTCGACACGCAGATCCTGGGCGGGATGGCGACCGACCGTCGGCGGGAGCTCGAGCGGCAGATTCCCCTCGGTCGGCTCGCGACGCCGGACGAGATCGCCGCCGCGATCCTCTTCCTCGCCGGCCCCACCGCCGCCTACGTGACCGGGACGACGCTTCACGTGGACGGGGGCCTCACGATGCTCTAGAGAAGACGGGTGGATCGCGAGACCCTGCGGGCGGAGGTGAAGCAGCTCATCGTGAGCGGGCTCCGGCTGCCCATGGCGCCCGCCGATCTCGGGGACGAGGCGTCGATTTTCGGAGAAGATCCGGGCGGCAACGGACTCGGACTCGGGCTCGACTCGATCGACGCGCTCGAGCTGGTGGTCCTCGTGGAGGAGCGGTTCCACATCTCGATCCCCGACGAGGAAGTGGGGAAGCGCGCCTTCGCCTCGGTGAGCGCCCTCGTCGACTTCATCCTGCACGAGCGCGGAGCGGCGTGACCAGCACGATCGCGATCACGGGCCTCGGTGCCGTGAGTGCGGTCGGAGGGGACGTTCCGGCGCTCTCCGACGCGTTGCGCGAGGGGCGGTGCGGCATCGCGCCGCTCACCCTGTTTCGTTACCGGGGACGCAGCTCCGTCGCAGCCGAGGTGCGGGCCACGATCGCCGTCCCCGACGCGCTACCCGTCGCGACCGTCCGCCGTCTCTCGCGGCCGGACCGCTTCGCGTTCGCCGCCGCGAGCGAGGCGTGTCGCGACGCCGGCCTCGACCCCGCGCTCCGCCGAGCCGCCGCGCTGACGCTGGGTGCGACCACCGGGGGCATGTTCGAATCCGAGGAGGTGTACCGGCGGCGGCAGGCGGGCGAAGCGCAGCGTTTCCGTCTCTCACGGCTCTTGGGGACGTCGCTCACGACGGCCGCCTCCGTGGTCGCGCAGACGTTGGGTATCCACGGCCCGCAGGCGACCGTCTCGACCGCCTGCTCGTCGAGCGCCCTGGCCATCGCGCTCGCCGCCGACGCCATTCACCGGGGTCGCGCCCGGGTTGCGCTGGCGGTCGGCACCGACAGCCTCTGCCGCCTCACCTACGCCGGCTTCGATGCGCTGCAGGCGCTCGATCCCGAGCCGTGCCGGCCCTTCGATGCCGGGCGGAAGGGGCTCTCGCTCGGGGAAGGGGCCGGGGCGCTCGTGCTGGAGGACGCCGCCCACGCCCACGCCCGCGGCGCGAAGCCGAGGGCGTTGCTCGTCGGCCATGCGGGCGGGACCGACGCGCATCACGTGACCGCGCCGCATCCGGACGGGGCGGGAGCGCACGCCGCGCTCCGCGGTGCGCTCGCCGCCGCTTGCCTGCCGGCCGACGCCATCGACTACGTGAACGCCCATGGCAGCGGCACCCGGCAGAACGACGCCGTCGAGGTGGCCGTGCTCCGTGCGGTGCTCGGATCTCGCCTCGCACGGGTGCCGATCAGCTCGACGAAGTCCCAGATCGGGCACACGCTCGGGGCAGCGGGCGCGCTCGAGGCGGTCGTGACCGTGCTTGCGCTCGAGGGGGGCGTCCTGCCGCCCACGCTCGGGCTCCGCGAAGCCGATCCGGGCTTCGGCCAGCTCGACCTCGTTCCGACCCCCGGTCGCCGGTCGCCGATCGGGGTCGCAGCATCGTCCTCCTACGGATTCGGTGGGCACAACGTGACCTTGATCCTCGCCCGCGGAGACGGACGGTGACGGAGGTCGCTGTCACCGGCGTGGGCGTGGTCAGCGCGCTGGGCCACGGAAAGGCGGCCTTCTGGACCGGCCTGGTGGACGGGGTGAGCGGGCTCCGGCCGATCCGTCGCTTCGCCGTACCGGCGGGCGCGCCCATCCTCGGCGGTGAGGTCCCCCCGATCGCGGTGACCGACGTGGTGCGCTCCGCGATCGGGCGGCGGATCGACTGGGTCTCGCTCCTCGCGCTCACGGCATGCCGGCTGGCGCTCGACGATGCGGGTCTCGATCCCGCTCGTCTCGACCCCGCGCGCACCGGGCTCGGTCTCGGGTCGGCGTGGGGCAACCTGCAGGAGACGGCGGTCTTCCTCGACCGGCTGTTCGCGCGCGGGGCCGGGAATCCGCTCCTCTTCCCCAACCTGGTCTTCAATGCGCCACTCAGCTACGCGTCGATCGAGCTCGGGATCACCGGTGCGACGGCGATGCTCGCGGCACAGGAGGCATCGGGGGAGGCGGCGATCGCGTGGGGCGCGGACGTGATCGGGGACGGCGCGGCGGACGTCTGCCTGGCGGGCGGTGCGGAGGAGCTCAGCCCGGTGGCCCACCAGGTGCTGCGCGAGACGCAGCAGATGACGTCCGGCGTGCCGCGGCCGCTCGATCCTGCCGCGGAGGGCGCCTGCCCCGGCGAGGGCGCCGGCGTGCTGGTCCTCGAGCCGCTCGCGCGGGCGCGGGCGCGGGGCGCTCGCGTCTACGCACGTCTCGTCGCGTCGCCAGGCGGGTCCGTGCCGGCTCCCGTGCACGGCTGGCCGCGGGCTCCGGAGGCGCTCGCCGCGCTGCTCGGCCCGCTGGTCGGCGATGCCGACCTGCTGGTGGCGGCGGCGAGCGGGAACCCGGCGCTCGACGGCGTCGAGGCGGCGGCGCTCGCCACGGCGCTCGGCGGACGCCGCACGCCAGTGACGAGCATCCGCGGGGCGATCGGCGACTTCGGCGCGGCGGGCGCTCTCGCCGCGGCGGCCGCCGCGCTCGCCATCGACGCGGGCCTCGTGCCGCCCACCCTCGGCCTCGTGCCGCCCGCGCGCGCCGGCCTCGACGTGGTGGTCGGCGCGGCGCGGCGCGCCCCGGTCCGCGTCGCCGTCGTCGACGGCCTTGCCCGGGGCGGCCTCTGTTGCCCCCTCCGGCTGGAAGCGGCATGAACGCGGGTCGATGAGCGAGCCTCGCGACACCGTTCCGCGCCTGCCACATGCGGCGCCGTTCCTCCTCCTCGACCGCGTGCTCGAGGTGGGCGATCGGGAGGGCGCCTTCCTGAAGCTGGTGAGCGCCGCGGATCCCTGCGTCGGGCCGGATGGTCATCTCCCCAGCGCCTTCGTGCTCGAAGCGCTGGCCCAGGGTGCGGGCGCCCTGCTCGCCGCGCTGGAGCTCGCCGGGGCGACGTCCGGCTATCTGGCGGCGGTCGACGATTTCCGCATGCTGCGGGACGTGCGCGTCGGCGATGCGCTCCGCATCGAAGTGGCGATCGTGCGCATCTTCGCGGGCGCCATTCTCTTCCGCACCCGCGGCCTGGTCGACGGGACGGTCTGCGCCGAGGGGCGTCTCACCCTGGCCCTGCCGCGTTGACGGCAACCCCCTGGTTTCCGCGACGGCAAGACGCGCTTGCCGGGCGTCGGTCCCTCGGCTAAGCGAGGGCGGCCATGGAGTGGAGGTGGTTGCGTGCGGCGGTCCGCTTCGACGGCGCCTTCTGGCGCCGCTTCGCGGAGCTGGGATGCGTCTATGGCCCCGAGTGGTGGAAGCGCGGCTCGCCGCCCGTGATCGCCGCGGTCATCTTCTCACTCGCCAAGGCACAGCGCGCAGCGGTCCTCCGCAACCAGCGGCAGGTGCGGGGACCGCGGCCCAGGTTCCAGGAGCAGTGGTACGCCTACCGGGTCTTCGCCGAGTTCGCGCGCTCCGTGACGGAGGCGATGGAGCAGTGGGGTCCTCGGCCGCGGCCGCTCGAGCTGACGGTGGTGGGACGGGAGCACCTGAGCGCGGCGCTCGCGGCGCACCGCGGGGTCATCCTGCTGACCGGACACTTCGGCTCGTGGGAGGTGGCGGCCCGCTTCCTGGGGGAGCTCGGCCGCCCGGTGAACCTCGTCATGGCGCACGAGCCGAATCCCACCGTGCGGACGTTCGAGCACGCGCTGCGCACGCGCCACGGCGCGCGGGTGATGTACTCGGACCGCTCGGTGTTCGCCGCTCTGCCCATCCTGCAGGCCCTGCGCCGCGACGAGATCGTTGGCATGCAGCTCGATCCCTGGGGGCCGGCCCGCGCGTCGGCGGACATCGACTTCTGCGGGCGCACGGCGAGCTTCCCGCACGGTCCATTCGTGATCGCGCGGATCGCCCGGGCGCCGCTGGTGCCGGTGTTCGCGGTGCGCACCGGGATCCGCAGGTACGAGCTCCGCGTGAGCGGTCGCTTCGAGCCGGTGACCACGGCCGACACCTGGGCGGCGTTCGAGGCGACCGTGCGCGCCTACGAGGCGCTCGTCCGCGAACGGCCGGAGCAGTGGTTGCTGTTCGAGGACGTGTGGCGCGAGCGGATCGCCGAGCGGGGCGCCTACGAGATGGTGCCCCAGGCGTCGGGGCTGCGGCTGAGGTAGCGGTTCACCTTGCCGTTCGCCACCAGCATGGCGAGCGACTCGAGCAGATTCTTCCGCGGCGGGGGGAGGAAGCGGCGCAGCATGCTGCGCACGGAGTAGAAGCCCGCGTAGACCGTGCGGAAGCCGTCGAGCATCTGCTCGGGCGTCATGTGGAGCGGCCGCACCGTCGCGCTCCCGTAGTCGTAGCGGCCCCAGTCCCCGGTCAGGATCCGGCCCGCGGCTGCCATGTCGGCGTGGAACTTGGTTCCCGGGTAGGGCGCCGGAGTGAAGAGCTTCAGGAAGCTGATCTTGTTCTCCTCGAGCCAGCGGAGGGTCGCGGCGAAGGTCTCGGTGGTGTCCCCGTCGAGCCCCACCATGACCAGCGCGATCACCTGGATGCCGCGCGCGCGCAGCTGGCGCACGTCCTCGGCGAAGCGGCTCGGGCGGTTGAACTGCTTGCCGACCGAGGAGAGGCTCTCGTCCGAGAGGCTCTCGAAGCCGATGGAGAGCACGCGGGCGCCCGAGCGGGCTGCCAGGTCGAGCAGCTCGGGGTCGCGCGCGATGTTGATGGTCGTCTGGCTCACCCACTGGACGCGCTCGGGGATGAGCCGGCGGAAGAGCTCCTTCGCGGCCTCGGGCCGCCCGATCGGATTGTCGTCGAGCAGGAGGAGGCGGCGCGCCCCCAGGGCGGCGATGCGGCGGACGTCGGCGATGACGTCGTCCACCGGACGCGTCCGGTACGTCCGGTCGTAGTAGGTCTGGATCGCGCAGTACTCGCACGGATGGGGGCAGCCGCGCGAGAAGAAGATCGGCCAGAAGAAGTACATGCGGTAGAGCCAGCTCGAGCGGAAGGCGTCCGGCTTGAGGAGCGGCAGGGTCCAGTAGTCGATGGCCGGCAGGTCGCGGAGGTCGTGCCAGCGGCCGGCGCGATAGATGCCCTGCGAGCGGCCCGCCTCGAGGTCCGCCAGCACCTGGGGCCAGAGGTGCTCCGCCTCGCCCGCCACCACGGCGTCGGCGTGCCGGAGCGACTCCTC
>DATILR010000261.1:0-16408 GCA_035476275.1 Binatus sp. (SeqCode)
CTGACAATCGCGCCGACGTTGGCTGCTGCCGAGGACGTCTGGCGCTGGAAGGACGCGGGCGGTGCGCTGCACTACTCCAACGTCGCCGGCCTCGCGCCGTCCGACGCGACCGTCGTGAAGACGCCCCTCACGCTCGAGGTCGACCGTCTTCCGGGGGCGCCCGTGGAACCCGTGCTCGAGCTCCGGGGTGGGCAGGTGCTGACCGAGGCCGACCGTCCGGCGGCGCGGACGCGGGCCGCGGCGCCCGCCGGCTCGAAGTGGCTGCCCGATGCGCCGCGCATCTACGATGCCCAGCGCCTGCGCTTCGGCTGCTACGCCGCGGGCGTCCTCTACAACGGCGGGTTCGCGCACGCGGACGACATCTCGGGCGTGCAGAACTGCTATCCGTACCACCTCGGACCGGAGGCCTGGCTGAACGCCGCGCGTGCCGAGCTCGCGCTGCGCCAGAACGGCATCAATCCCCTCGACATCATCCAGCTCCAGTCGGGGAGCGGCGCGCAACACTGAACCGGAAGCCGTCCGGGTGAGGGCGCGCGGCCCTCCCCGGACGGCCCACGCGCGCGCGTCTTGCGCGCGCGGTCCCTGCCCGCCACGATGCGGGCATGCGGTCGTGTCGATGGTCGGGGAGCGCCCGGCCCTGGTCACTCCTCGTCGCCGCTCTGCTGCTCGGACCGGGCTGCGCGCCGCGACGCGGACCTTCCGCGCCAGCGCCCGCCGGAGCGACACATCAGTTCACGTTCGCGTGGCCCTTTCGCGAGGGCGACGGCGTGGCGCCCCGGGGCGGGACGAACCAGGGAGCGCCCACCGAGCTCGACCTCGCACCGACGGTCGCCTGGCAGCGATTGCAGAAGCCCGGGCTCACCCCCGTCGAGCGCGACCGGCAGGCCATCCTGGCCATGGCCGGGACCTACCGGGCGAGCTTCGACTTCCTCGAGGTGATGGGGTTCCGACCCGGCTTCGTACCGGATCGTCCCTATCAGTCGTGGGGCACGGAGTACGTCTACGTGCGGCGCGACGAGCCGCGCTTCGTGAGCTTGCAGCATCTGCTGGTGATGTTCGTGCGGACCGCGGACGGCGCGGTGCAGGGGCCGTTCGTCACCAAGCACTGGCGCCAGGACTGGCGCTACGAGGACTCCGAGATGCTCACCTACCGGGGTCACAACACCTGGGCGAAAGAGCGCCTGTCTCCCGAGCAGGTGCAGGGCACCTGGACCCAGGCCGTGTTCCAGGTCGACGATTCGCCGCGCTACGAGGCCTACGGCCGCTGGGAGCACCTCGGTAACGTCTCCACCTGGCGCAGCTCCACGACCTGGCGGCCGCTCCCGCGGCGCGAGTTCTCCGTGCGCAGCGACTACCAGGTCCTGATCGGCACCAACCAGCTCACCATCACACCGACCGGCTGGGTGCAGCAGGAGGAGAACCTGAAGGTGGTGCTCGACGAGCAGGGGCGCCCGATCGCGCAGCAGCCGGTGGTGGCAGAGGAGATCGGCCTCAACCGCTACGAGCGGGTCGCGCACTTCGACGACTCGGCCGGCCGTCGCTACCGCCAGCGCACCGAGCCGTTCTGGAACGAGGTGCAGGCGGCGTGGGCCGAGATCATCGCCGGCCACGACCGCTTCACCCTGCGCGCCGCGCCCGACCAGGCCCAGCTCTTCTCACCGCTCTTCGACTACGCGGAGAAGCTCTACGACGGTACGAAGCTCGAGCCGGCGGCGGCGCGCACGCTCGCCCGCGATACGGTGAACGGCTACTTGGTCACGGCGCCGGGCGGCTGAACGGTCTTCTGCGGCGCCTCCGGCCGGGGCGCCGGGTCACGCGCCCGGTAGCACGTAGACGGCGACCACCGCATAGTGCGTGACCGCGGCGGCGATCACGAGCGCGTGGAAGACCTCGTGGTAACCGAAGACGGCGGGCGATGGGTTCGGGCGCCGGATCGCGTACACGACCGCCCCCGCGGAATAGAGCGCGCCGCCGAGGCCGAGCAGCGCGGTCGGTCCCCAGCCCAGGTGCGATACCATCCCGGGCATCACGGCCATCCCGCTCCAGCCGAGGAGGACGTAGAGCGCCGCGCTGAGCCACTTCGGCGCGTCGATCCAGAGGGCATGGAGCAGGATGCTGGCGCACGCGCCGCCCCAAATCGTCGCCAGGGAAACGGTGGCGAGGGTGCCGGAGAGCACGAGCAGCCCGATGGGGGTGAAGGTGCCGGCGATGAGGACGCCGATCATGGCGTGATCGAGCCGTCCCAACCAGCGGCGGGCGCTCACCGACCAGGTCACGCGGTGGTAGAGCGCGCTCACGCCGAACATGGCCACCAGGCTGAGACCGTACACGGTGGCCGCGAAGGTGGCTCGCGCCGTCCGCGTGGTCAGGAAGAGGAAGGGGACGGCGGGCAGCGAAGCGAAGAACGTATACTGATGGAGGAGCCCTCGCAGGCGGGGCCTGGGAGAAGGAAGACGCTCACGCATTGGCGAGGGCGGCAGTCTCGCCGCTCTCCCTTGCACTGTCAAACGGAACGCTTCGCGAACCCGCGCGGAGCCGGCGACACGAAGCGCAGGCGCCTGCCGGTGCATGGATGGTCGAAGCCGAGCACGTGGGCGTGGAGGGCAAGACGGCCGAGGGGATCGGTCCGGCTGCCGTAGGTGGTGTCACCGGCGACCGGGTGCCCCTTTCCGGCGAGATGCACGCGGATCTGGTTCCGGCGCCCGGTCTCGAGCCGCACCTCCAGGAGCGTGTGGTGCGTGCCGGCGCGCAGACGGCGCCAGCGGGTGACGGCGGCGCGACCGCGATCGGATCGACGCGTCGCCTGCACGGGGCCGGCGGCTGCGTCGACGAGTCGGCTCGTGATCGTGCCCTCGGAAGAGGCGAGCCGTCCGTCGACCACCGCCAGGTACGTCCGCTCGACGGTGTGCGCCGCGAACTGCGCCTGCAGCTGGCGTTTCGCCTCCGCTGAGGTGGCGAAGACGAGCAGCCCGGAAGCGCCGCGGTCGAGACGGTGGACCACGAAGATGCGGGCGGGCGGGCGGCGCGCGTGCGCACGCGCCATGAGGTATGCGTACGCCGTCCGCTCCCGTTCGCGCTCCGTCGCGATGGTGAGGAGTCCCGCCGGCTTGTCGACGACGATCACGTCGTCGTCCTCGTACACGAGCGCCAGCCCGCGTGGCAGGGACGCGCCCGAGGTGCGGGGAGCGACCTCCAGCACGTCGCCGGCGTCGAGCGGAGTGTCTGCGCGCTCGACGACGGTGCCATTGACGCGGATCCGACCGGCGGCGAGCAGCTGCTTCCGCGTCCGGCCGGACGCCGTGGCGAGCAGGCGGGCGAGACAGTCGCCCACCGTGACGGGTGCCGGTACCGTGTACCGCACCGTGGCTCAGCCGCCCGAGAGTGCGGTCTCCCACCCCGCCTGGTCGTCGAGCGGCGGCGGGGGGACGTCGTCGTCGCGGGCGGCGAGATAGCCGGCCGGCAGCTGGACCACCTGGCTCCGCCCATCCTTGCAGGCACTCCGGCGGAGGGCCTCGAGCGGGAAGGGCTCGTCGGGGTGGAGCCGGGAGAGGAGGGCGAGCATCTCGTCGAGGCTGTCGATCCGGGGCAGGTGAGAGCGTACCCGCGCCGCACCGCGGAAGCCGCTCGTGTACCAGAGGCACCACTTGCGCATCTGCCGGACGCCCCGGGTGGGGCCGAAGAATGCTAACAGCCGCTCGGCGTGATCCCGCATGATGGTGACGATCTCGCCCAGCCGCGGCGGTGGCCCCGGCTCGCGCCCGTCGAAGACGGCGACCAGGTCGGCGAAGAGCCAGGGGCGGCCGAGGCAGCCGCGGCCCACGATCACGCCGTCGCAGCCCGTGGCCCGCAGCATGCGGAGCGCGTCCCAGCTCTCCCACACGTCGCCGTTCCCGAGGACGGGGATGCGGACGCTCGCCTTCAGCCGCGCGATCGCGGACCAGTCGGCGTGACCGCCGTAGAGCTGGGCCGCAGTGCGGGCGTGGAGACCGATCGCCGCGGCGCCCTCGTCCTCCGCGACCCGTCCCGCGTCGAGGTAGGTGAGCAGGCCCTCGTGGATACCCTTGCGCACCTTGACGCTCACCGGGACCCTGCCGGCGCCGCGCACTGCCGCCCGCACCAGGCGCGCCATCAATCGCGGCTTCACCGGGATCGCACAGCCGCCGCCGTAGCGCGTGATCTTGGGCGCCGGGCAGCCGAAGTTGATGTCGAGGTGATCCACGCCCTCGTCGGCCAGCCGGCGCGCCATCTCCCCGATCGCGTCGGGGTCGCTGCCGTACACCTGAACAGAGCGGGGGTACTCGTCCCGGTGGCTGCTGGCGAGGAGGTGCGTCGTCGGGTTGCGTTCCAGGAAGCCGCGCGCCGTGATCATCTCGGAGACGTAGAGGCCGGCGCCGAACGCGCGGCAGAGGCTGCGGAACGGGTAGTTGGTCACCCCCGCCATGGGCGCCAGGACGACGGGTGGCCAGACGGCGAGCGGACCGAGCTCGAGCGCGCGGAACTCTCCCGGGCGCGCCGTGGGAACGTCCCGGTTTAGCGCGCTCGCGAAGCGCGGATCAGCGTTCAGCCGGGCCTCGCTGCAGCAGGGCCAACCAGCTCCGCCCGTGCAGGCGGCGGTCGCGCTCCGTGAATCCCGTCGGCAGCGGAGGCAGATCGACGCCGCGCTCGCCGCGGATCACCAGGCGGCCGTCGGGTGCGAGAGCGCGCACCGCGAGACGCAGCAACTCGGCGATCTGCCCCTGATCGCCCGCGTACCAGGCGAAGGGCGGGTCGGCGAAGAGCAGGTCGACGTCACGCAGCCCCGGCAGCACCGTCTCGAAGGGCAGGGCGTGCACGACGAGGCCCGGGGGATCGCCGAGCTTCGTGGCGTTGGCCCGCAGCACCGGCAGGGCATGCTGCCCGGGCTCGATGGCCTCGACCCGGCGGGCCCCGCGGCTGAGCGCCTCGAACGCGAAGGCGCCGGAGCCGGCGCAGCAGTCCACGACGAAGAGCCCGTCGAGGCGCTGGCCGAGCCAGTCGAACAGGGCTTGCTTGACTCGATCCGGGAGGGGGCGGGTCTCGAGGCCGCGCGGGGCGACGAGTCGCCGCCCTCGGAGCGTCCCGCCGATGATCCGCAGGCCGCGGTGGACGGCATTCATCAACGACTGGCGATGAGCTGCGTCCCGCAGTGCACGCAGAAGGCAGCCTGCCGTCTCCGCGCCGCCGCGTGCTCCGCCTCGGTGCAGGGCCGCGCGCGAATGCTCGCGTTCACGACGTTGCCGCACTCCGGGCAGTGCCCGACGGGTGCGTTCGGGCGCCGGTGGTTCATGTTCTCGCAGGGAGTGGGCTTCGGCATGTCCGCGCTCTGTGTACCGGTCCCCTGACGACGGTGCAACTTGCAATCGTCTCGACGACGAAGGATATCGCCCCCACAGCCGGGCGCGAACATCCGATGCAGCCGACCATCCTCCTCTTCGACATCGACGGCACGCTCCTCTCCGCCGGCGGGGCAGGTCGACGCGCCGTCGTGCGCATCTTCGGCGACCGGTTCGCGCGGCCGGAGGTCTTCGACGACGTCCGGTTCCATGGCATGACGGATCGCGCCATCATCCGTGCGGGGCTCGAGCGCCTCCACCTGCCGGCGGACGAGGACGCGATCGACGCGCTCTGCGCCGCGTACCTGGCGGCGCTGGCGATCGAGATCCCGCGCTCGGAAGGGTTCCGCGTGCTGCCCGGGGTGGCCGCGCTGCTCGAGGGTCTCGCCGGACGCGCGCAGCTCGCGGTCGGCCTCGGCACGGGCAATTTGCGCGAGGGCGCACGGATCAAGCTCGAGCATGCCGGGCTCTTCCACCACTTCGCCTTCGGCGGCTTCGGCTGCGACGCGGAGGATCGCGCCGCACTTCTAAGCGTCGGCGCCCAGCGCGGCGCCCGACATCTTGGCATGGCTCCCGACGCCTGCCGGCTGGTCGTGATCGGCGACACCCCAAAGGACGTGGCGGCCGCCCGCGCCATCGGCGCCGCCTCGCTCGCGGTCGCGACGAGCGGATTCACTACGGCCGAGCTCATGGCCGCTGGCGCGACGTGGGCCTTCGCAGACCTGGCAGCCAGAGGAGTCCGGGAGACGCTGGTCGACTAGCAGGGTGCGAAAAAAGCGCGGGACCCGGCGACGAACCCCGCCTCTTTCAGCACAAGAGTCGGCCAGGCTGTCGCCGTTGTCGCGTGCCGCCTCCGTGCGCAGAGTCCTGCTCACCCGCCGGGCAGTGATTCCGGAACGGGCGTTCGCGGCGCGGCGCGGCGCTGCCGTCAACTGGCCGCACTCTTGCTTCGTTTAGTGGTGGGGGGGCGATGATTCACGCCGGCACAGCTGGGGCGGCGGTGGCCGCCCGCGACTGGACGCGGATCACCGAGCCACGGGGCTCGAGGGTCCGTGTGCCAGCCAGGCGCATCGAGTGTGTCGATGCGTGCCGCGGTGTGGCCGTGGTTGGCATGCTGGCCGCGAACCTCGTGAACGTCTACCTGCGACACGTCCCCTCCGTCCTGGCCCACAACCAGGGGCCCTCCCTCCGCCTCTTCGACTTGCCGGCGCCGCTCTTCCAGTTCCTGATCGGGGTGTCGCTGACGCTCTTCCTCCGGAACCGGATTGCGAGGGGGCGGACGCCCGGGGCGGCGCGGTGCGACGCCGCGCGACGCTTTGCGCTCCTCATCGCGCTCGGCGTCGTCCTCGACGGCATCGGCGGGCTGTCGCTCGCCCCTCGCTGGGGCGTGCTGCAGACCCTCGGCCTGGGTGGCCTCGTCGCCACCCTGCTCGACGCGGCCTCGCCCACCACGGGCACCGTCGTCGGGATCGGCCTGCTCGCCCTCTTCTCCGGGACGGCGAATGGCGTCGTGCACGAGCATCCATTTGCGGCCCTGGCCTTCATGCCGCTGACTCTGGCGGGCGCCCTCGTCGGGCGGACACTCGGTCCCGACGGGGACGCCCGCTCCCTCCTGCCTTCGGCGCGCGCCCTGGGTGCGGCAGCGCTGGTGGGCGCCGGAGCGCTCTTCGCGGCGGGCGTTCCCTTCGACAAGACGCTCGGTACGAGTAGCTTCGTCCTGCTGGCGACGGCCGCGTCGGCGGGGCTCATGGCCGTCACGGCGGCGCTCGAGATCCGCGGGTGGACCCCGGTCTGGATCGTGTCGATCGGCCGCAACGCCCTCACCGTCTGGGTGACGCTCTACGTCGTCGTCTACTACCCGGCGTGGCTCGTCTTCCCGGGCTGGCACCGCCTGGCCCTCGGGCCGGGGCTGGTGGCCGTGCTCGCCACGACCACGCTCCTCTCCGAGGTCGCGGTCGCGCTCGGCCGGCGCGGAGTGCGGATCCCGCTATAGACGGAGCGCTGCGAGGCACCCCGCGCGCTCGAGAATCGGATCGAGCCGTGACCGATCAGCCACCTTCGTGTAGCGGTCACGCAGCCAGCCGAGCGACTTGGCGTGGTACTTCTGCGCCTCCTGCGTGAACGGGCGTCCGTCGAGCGTGCAGCTGAACTGCTTCGCGCCGCTCGCGATCGCCTGCGCGTTGGCGAGGGTCCAGGGGAAGAAGACGGCGCCCACCTCGTCGCGGAGGAGGGGGAGGAGCGTCGGTTCGAGCGCCTCCCACGGCTCGAAGTCGCCGGTCGCCCGCGGGGCGAGCATGCGCTCGGTCCAGGCGAGCGTCGCGGGCGCCTTCTGCCGCATGATGGCGCCGGGCGTGGGATCCGTCGCGCACTGGTGGAGCTGCGCGAAGAGACCGAAGTCTCCCAGCGCGGGACGTCCGCCGAAGAGGTAGGGACGATTCGCGAGATGCCGTTCGAGGATGCCCAGCTGACGGTGGAACGACGCCTCGATCGGCTCCCGCGTCGCGGGTGAGGAGCCGACGAAGGCGAGCCGCGGGATCATCCGGGCCATCACCACCTGCTTCAGCTGCGCGTGGCCCTCCTCGTCGAGACCCGGATTCATGCCGCGCGCGAGCCGCTCGGCCGCGGAGGCCTGGTCCGGCTCGTAGAACCACCGGTAGTGGAACATGGGCTTGTTGCCCCACTCGTCCCCGTACTCCTCGATCAGCGCCGAGAGGAAGGCGAGCGCCGGATCCGACGGCTGGAGCGCCGGCGCGGGCACCCGGGTCTCCATCGTCTCGATGATCGGCGTCGAGTCCTGGAGTGCGGTGCCCTCGGGGGTCACGACCAGCGGGACGAGCGGTAGCTTCGCGTAGCGCTCGTACTCGGCGGTCGAGTCGACGTCGCGCACGATCCACTCGTGAGGGACCTGCTTGTAGCGGAAGTAGGAGCGCACCTTCACCGAGTACGGTGACAGCTCCATGCCGAATATCCGGTAGACGCTCATGCGGCGCGGGCGGGCGGAGGATAGCGCACGTAGGTGTCGATGAGGAGGTCGGGCAGCTCGGCGTCGGACGGGCGCCGCCCGTCGGTCACGCCGCGCGCGGCGAGGTCCGCGAGCAGACGGTCGAGCACGGTGGCGAGGCTCAGATCGGCGCGATGCTCGCGCCAGGCCCGTCGCTCCGCCGCGTCCGCGAAGCAGTAGGCCTTCCACGAGATCGAGAAGCGGAGCTCCTCCCAGCGGTACTCGGCGACTGGCCGCTCGCCGTCGAGCACGCGCCAGCGCTCGCCGCCGATGGCCGTGAGCCGCATGCCCGGCCAGAGGGACGCGAGCGGCCGGTCGCGCTCGTCCACGCGGTCGACGCCGTGGAAGACGCTGTCGGTGTCGAGGAGGAGCGCGGTGTTCGAGCGGACGGCATGGGTCTGCGGCGGGGCGTCGGCGCCGTCGGGGTAGAAGACGAAGTCGCCGCCCGCGCAGTCGTGGAACCAGGCCACGGCGGTCGCGATCGGCATCCGCCAGTTCGCGAACAGTCCCGAATGATGCATCACGGCCAGCAGCCACTGGGGATGCGTCTTGCGGTTGATCCCGCGGAACTCCGGCACGTCGGTGTGGACGGCGAGCTCCTGGCCGGGGACGAGGAGGTTGGCATAGACGATGGCCGGGACGATGACGGGTCGCCCGTAGAGGGCGCGCGCCGCCTCGGCAAAGCCCTCGTGATGGAGGAACGGCTCGATGCCGGCGATCCGTACCTCGTCGCCGTAGGCATAGGTCTCGCGGAAGTAGTTGGTGCGCGCCGCGAGCATGGCGGGGGGCTCGCGCCGGCCGAAGCGTCCGCCGGTGCGGAGGAAATTCCGGACGGCGTCGTAGCGGGCCGGGAGACCCTCACCGAGGCCGGCGAACGTCGGCTCCTCGGAGTACATCCCGTACGTGCCGTAGCGCTCGCAGAGGTGGACCATCGACGCCCCGACGCCGGGCGGGAGCAGTTGGTCGAAGGACGCTACCCGATGGGCGGCCACGCGGGCCCGGACGCTAGCACCGGGCCCCGGTCGGAAACAACGGTCCGGTTGAATCAGCGCGGCCGCTCCGGCGTCGAAGTCGGACGACACCGGGCGGCGGGTTTGCGCCTGGCGGGGAAGGCGTCTATCCAAGATGTTTCAGGAGAATTCGATGGACACGGGGATCGCCAGCATCAACGAGCAGGTGAAGGAGGCCTCGGCCTTCGCGTACCGGCTCCGGGAGCAGATCGGCACGGTGATCGTCGGCCAGCGCTACCTGGTCGATCGCCTGCTGGTCGGGCTCCTGACCGGCGGCCACATCCTCCTCGAGGGCGTGCCGGGTCTCGCCAAGACCCTCGCCGTCAAGACTTTGGCCCAGGCCATCGCGGCCGACTTCCGACGCATCCAGTTCACCCCCGACCTCCTGCCCGCCGACGTGATCGGCACGATGATCTACAGCCCCCGCGACGGCAGCTTCACCACCCGCAAGGGACCGATCTTCGCGCAGATCATCCTCGCCGACGAGATCAACCGCGCGCCCGCCAAGGTGCAGAGCGCACTCCTCGAGGCGATGCAGGAGCACCAGGTCACGATCGGCGACGAGACACATGCGCTGCCCGACCCGTTCCTCGTCCTCGCCACGCAGAACCCGATCGAGCAGGAGGGAACCTACCCTCTGCCCGAGGCGCAGGTGGATCGCTTCATGCTGAAGCTCCGCGTCGTCTATCCGTCGCGGGAGGAGGAGCGCCAGATCCTCGACCGGATGGCGGTGACGCAGAACCACCAGCGGGTCGGGACGGTGGCGACCACCGACGAGATCCTCCGCACCCGCGGCCTCATCGACCAGATCTACATCGACGACAAGATCAAGGACTACGTCGTCAGCATCGTCTTCGCGTCCCGCGAGCCCCAGGCCTATCAGCTGGATCTCGGCCCGCTCATCGAGTACGGCGCCTCGCCGCGCGCGACGCTCTACCTGACCCTCGCCGCCAAGGCGCACGCCTTCCTCCAGGGCCGCGGCTACGTCACGCCGCAGGACGTGAAGTCGATCGGCCCCGACGTGCTGCGCCACCGCATCATCGTCTCCTATGAGGCCGAGGCCGAGGAGGTCGATGCCGACGAGGTGGTGAAGCGCATCTTCGAGGGCGTGCCCGTCCCGTAGGTCGAGCGTCGTCCGGCTCCATGCTCTCGCGCGAGCAGCTGAAGACGGTGCGGAAGATCCAGATCCGCACCAGCCACCTCGTGACGGATCTCTTCGCGGGCCAGTACCACAGCGTCTTCAAGGGCCGCGGCATGGAGTTCGCCGAGGTGCGGCTCTACCAGCCCGGGGACGAGATCCGCACCATCGACTGGAACGTCACGGCTCGCACCGGCGTGCCGCACGTGAAGCGCTACGCCGAGGAGCGCGAGCTCACCGTCATGCTGCTGGTCGATGCGAGCGCGTCGACCGTCTTCGGGAGCATCCGGCAGACGAAGAGTGCGCTCGCGGCCGAGCTGGGGGCGCTGCTCGCCTTCTCGGCGATCACCAACAACGACAAGGTCGGGCTGGTGATCTTCACCGACCGGATCGAGCGCACGCTGCCGCCGCGCAAGGGGACGCATCACGTCCTGCGGGTGATCCGCGAGGTGCTCTCGCTCCGGCCCGCCGGACGCGGCACCGACATCCCGGCGGCGCTCGAGCACCTGGCGCGCGTCACCAAGCGCCGCTGCGTCGTCTTCGTCATCTCGGACTTCCTCGACTCGGCGTGCCGGCAGGCCCTCCGCATGGCCTCACGGCGGCACGACGTCATCGCCGTGGTGCTCGAGGATCCTCGCGAGGCCGTGCTGCCTGCCGTGGGGCTGGTCGAGCTGGAGGAGGCGGAGACGGGCGAGCGCTACGTCGTCGACACCGGCGACCCGCGGGTGCGCGAGGCCTTCGCGCAGCAGGCGGCGGCGGCGCGCGTGGAGCGCGACCGCGGCCTCCGCGCCGCCGACGTCGACGCCATCGTGGTGCAGACCGATCGGTCCTACACCCAGGCGCTGCTCCGGTTCTTCCGCATGCGGGAGCGCCGGCAGTGAGATTCCTGCTTCTCGCACTCCTCCTGGGCGTGGCCGGCCCCGCGCGGGCCGACGAGGCGCCGCCGCCGGTGGAGGTGCGCGCGCACGTCGAGCCGGAGAAGGCGACGATCGGCACGCGCTTCCGCTACGTCGTCGAGGTGATCTCCACGCCCGACGCGGAGGTGCTCGTCGAGCAGCCCGCGGAGCGGCTCGGCGACTTCGAGATCGTCGACTTCGGGGTCGAGAAGCCGGTCGCGCGCGAGGGCAAGACGGTCCTCACCCGATGGTATCGCCTGGTCGGCTACACTCCGGGCGATCACGTGATCGAGTCGCCGGCGGTCAAGTACCGTGTGGCGAGCGAGGAGCAGCAGGTCGCCTCCGCAGCGGAGACCAGCATGACGGTGGAGAGCCTGCTGGCGCAGACGCCGAATGCGACCGACATCCGCGACATCAAGGTCCCGGAGCCGGTGCCCGTCGACTGGCGTCCCTACTACCTCCTGGGCAGCGGGATCGCGCTCCTGCTGGCGATCGCCGCCGGGCTCTACCGGCTGCTGAACCGCCCGCGGCGCGGCCTACCGGCACCGCCGCCGCGCCCGCCCCACGAGATCGCGGCCGACGCGCTAGCGGATCTGCGGCGGCGGAACCTGATCGCGGTCGGGGCCTTCAAGGAGTACTACTCCGCGCTCTCCGGCATCGTCCGCACGTACCTCGAGCAACGCTTCCGGCTGCGAGCGCCTGAGATGACGACCGAGGAGTTCCTGCTCACGACCGCGCGCGACGGCCGGCTCGAGGCGGGACACCGCCGGCTCCTCGGTGAATTCCTGTCGGAGTCCGACCTGGTCAAGTTCGCCCGTCACCTGCCCACCCTGGCCGACAGCGAGCGCGCGTGGGACGCGGCCAGGCGCTTCGTGGACGAGACCGCCCCGACGCCGTCCGTCCCCGTGGAGGAACGCCGTGCGGCTGGCTAGTCCCTGGTGCCTCGGGCTCCTCGCCCTCCTGGCGCTGGCGCTCCTCTACCTCTTTCCACGGACCCGTCGCGCCAGCCGTCGGACCGCGGTGCGCTTCCCGACGCTGTCCACGCTCCGCGCCGTCGCACCCGCCGGTGCGGCGCATCGCCGTGCCATCCTGGGCATCCTCCGCGTCGCCGCGCTGGTGCTGCTGGTCCTGGCGCTGGCGCGTCCGCAGGGGGGTAGCGCGGCGACCAAGCTCCATCGCGAGGGGGTCGATGTCGTCCTGGCGGTCGATCTCTCGGGCAGCATGCTGGCCGAGGACTTCACCCTGGGGAACGCGCGCGCCAGCCGCGTCGACGCCGTGAAGGCGGTCGTGAAGGACTTCGTCGCGGCGCGCCCGGAGGACCGGATCGGGCTCGTCCTCTTCGCCGCCCGGCCCTACACGCAGTGTCCGCTCACCCTCGACCACGGCTGGCTCCTCCAGAACCTCGACCGAGCGCAGGTCGGCATGATCGAGGACGGCACCGCGATCGGCTCCGCGCTCGCGATCGCCGTGAACCGGCTCCGGGCCTCGACCGCCAGGAGCAAGTTCGTCGTGCTCCTGACGGACGGCCAGCAGAATGCCGGCCGGATCTCGCCCGAGACCGCGGCCGAGGCGGCGGCCGCGCTCGGCGTCAAGGTCTACACTGTGGGGGCAGGCACCCGCGGCCTCGCGCCGTATCCAACCCAGGATCTCTTCGGCAACAAGGTCTACCGCCCCATGCCGGTCGACGTCGACGAGGAGACGCTCAAGAAGGTGGCCGCCAAGACCAACGCCCGCTATTTCCGCGCCACCGACACCAAGAGCCTGCAGGACATCTATTCCGAGATCGACCGCAGCGAGAAGACCGAGTTCGAGGCGCCGCAGTTCCTCGACTACAGCGAGCTCTATCCCTGGCTGGTGTGGCCGGCGCTCGGCCTCGTCCTCGCGGAGGTGGGGCTCGCGGAGACGGTGCTCCGCAAGCTGCCATGATCCTCTGGCGCGACCCCCTCAGCCTGCTCGCGCTCGGGCTCGTTCCCGCGCTGGTTGCCTTCTTCGTGTGGGCGGCGCGCCGCCGCGAGCGCGCGCTCGCCGCCTTCGTCGCCGCCGCGCTCCTGCCCGCCGTCGCGCCCGACCTCGACCCGCGCCGCCGGGTGCTCCGCTGGACGCTCGTCACGGGCGCCGTCCTCTGCCTGGGTCTCGCGCTCGGCGGTCCCATGTGGGGCTTCCGCTGGCAGGAGGTGCACCGCCAGGGTATCGACCTGGTGGTCGCCATCGACACCTCGCGCAGCATGCTCGCCACCGACGTCAAGCCGAACCGCCTGGCACGCGCCAAGCTCGCGGTGCAGGACCTGGTTGCCGAGCTGCACGGCGACCGCGTCGCGCTGGTCGCCTTCGCCGGGAGCGCCTTCCTCCAGTGCCCGCTCACGCTCGACTACGGGGCCTTCGCCCAGAGCCTCGACGCGGTGGAGGTCGGCCTCATCCCGAAGGGCGGGACGTCGCTCACGGCGGCGATCGACACCAGCCTGGACGCCTTCGAGGGTCGCCAGGGGAGCCACCAGGCGCTCGTCCTCATCACCGACGGCGAGGATCACGAGGGCCAGGTGCAGGAAGCGGCCAAGCGTGCTGCCGATCGCGGCATCAAGGTGTACACGGTCGGCATCGGCACGGCGGAGGGCGAGCTCATCCCCTCCGAGACGGGCTACGTGAAGGACCGCGCCGGGCAGGTGGTGAAGTCGCGTCTCGACGAGGACACGTTGAAGGCAGTCGCAGTCGACACGGGCGGGGTGTACCTGCACGCGGCGGGACCGTCGTTCGGTCTCGCCGAGCTCTACCGGGATTACATCGACACCATGGAGAAGCGGGAGCTCGAGAGCACGCTCGAGCGGCGCTTCGAGCATCGCTTCCAGGTGCCCCTCGGTCTAGCGCTCGTTCTCCTGGCGCTCGAGCCGCTGGTCGGCGAGCGGCGGGCGCCGGCGCGGGGGGCCCGGCGGCGGTGGCTCCCCTGGCGCCGCCGTGCCGCGGAGCCGGCATGATCCGCCGACGCGTCTGGCTCGCCGCCGTCGCCCTCGCGGCCGTGTCCGTTGGCTGGCTCGATCCGTATGCGAAGGCCCGCGAGGCGGCGCGCCTCTACGCCGCGGGCAAGTACGATGATTCGGTCGCGTCCTACAACGAGGCGCTCACCGATCAGCCCGATTCGCCGCTTCTGCACTTCAACCTGGGCGACGCCGCCTACAAGCAGGGGAAGTACACCGACGCCCTGAACGCCTTCCAGCAGGTCCCGAGCTCCGACGCCGATCCGGCGCGGACGGCGCGCGTCGCCTACAACATGGGGAACTCGAAATACCGTCTGGGCGAGGCCGCCGAGGCCTCGGATCCCAAGGCCGCGCTCGGGCTCTACGCCGAGGCGCTGGTCGCCTACCGGCACGCGATGGGTGCAGCGCCCGACGACATCGACATCAAGTTCAATCACGAGTTCGTCGAGAAGAAGATCGCCGACCTGAAGAAGAAGCTCGAGGAGCAGCAGAAGCAGCAGGATCAGCAGAAGCAGCAGAATTCGCAGAACCAGCAGAACCAGCAGGGCGACCAGCAACAGCAGCAGGGGCAGCAGCCGCAGGACCAGCCGAAGTCCGACGCCCAGCAGCAACAGGCCGAGCAGCAGCAGGGAGAGCCGAAGTCGGCTCAGCAGGAGAATGCGCCGCAGCCCGCCGGCGGAGGAGAGCGGAAGGACGGCGAGATGACGCAGCAGGAAGCGGCCGCCCTCCTCGACTCCCAGCGCACCCAGGAAGTACAGCCGGACGAGGTCACGAAGCGGATCCAGGGTGCCGTCGTGGCGGAGCCCGCCCAGGACTGGTGACGGTGGCGCGGCCGGCGGCTCGACTCCTCGCGTTCGTCCTCCTCGTCGCACGCGGTGCAACCGCCGACGTGACCGTGCAGACGAGCGTCGAGCCGCGGCAGGTCCAGGTCGGCGAGTCGGCGGCGCTCGCGGTCGCGGTCGAGGGTGCGCAGAACGCGGCCGTGCCCGAGATCCCGGCCGTCGACGGGCTCACGGTGCGCTACGTGGGACCGGAGACGCAGGTCTCGATCGTGAACGGCCACATGAGCCAGTCGGTGACGTATCGGTTCTCGGTGGTGGCCCTGCGGCCGGGGACCTTCAGCATCGGGCCGGTCGCGGTGGCCGTCGGCAGCGCGCGGCACGAGGGCGCTGCGGTGACGTTGACGGCGGTCGCCGCCGGCGCGCCGCGCGCCGGCGCGGCCGGTGCGGCGCGCGGTGACCAGGTCCGGCTGGTGCTCTCGACCGCCAAGACCACCGTCTTCCTGCACGAGCATGTGGCGCTCGGCCTGAAGCTCTACGTCGGCAACGTGCGCGTCGCCAACCTCCAGTACCCGACCATCGCGGGCGACGGTGTCGCCATCGAGAAGCTCCCCGAGCAGCCGCAGCAGCAACGCGAGCAGACCCCGCAGGGCGTCTTCCAGGTGGTGGACTTCGAGACGGCGCTCACCCCGCTCCGGAGCGGGACGCTCACCGTGGGTCCGGCGACCATGCATCTGGATCTCCTGGTGCGGACGCGCGGCGATGCGTTCTTCGGGGGATTCTTCGGCGACCAGCAGCGGCCGCTGGAGCTCCACTCCGAGCCGCTCACGCTCGACGTCCTCCCCCTCCCGGAGGCGAACCGCCCCCCCGACTTCACGGGCGCCGTCGGCCACTTCGAGCTCGACGTGAAGGCCGCGCCGCTCGCGCTCGGCGTCGGCGACCCGGTGACGGTCACGTCCACCATCCGGGGCACGGGCAACCTCGAGAGCGTGGCCCCGCCCGCGATCGAGGGGAGCGACGTCCTGCGCGTCTATCCGGTGCAGCCCTCGGGCCAGCCCGCCGCCGGCGAGCGGACGTTCGAACAGGTGGTGATCCCGCAGCGCGCCGGCGCGGTGGCGCTGCCCGAGATGCGCTTCAGCTACTTCGATCCCGACGCCCGCGCCTATCGCACGATCTCGCGTCCGCCCGTGGCGCTCACCGTGCGCGAGTCGGCGCACCCACAGGGGGCGCCACAGATCCTGGGTGCGGTCGGCCGACGGCCGCC
>DATILR010000262.1:0-7618 GCA_035476275.1 Binatus sp. (SeqCode)
CGAGGATGGCATACTCGGCTGCGAAAGGAGCCACCCAATGCAGATCGCGATCCTGCTCTACGACGGCATGACGGCACTCGATGCCATCGGTCCCTACGACGTCCTCCGGCAGCTCCCCGGGGCGGAGGTGATCTTCGTCGGTAACACCGCCGGGGTGAAGCGCACCGAGGAGCAACCGCTGGGGCTGGTGGCGGATCGGGCCATCGCCGAGGTCCCGCGGGCCGACATCCTGGTCGTCCCCGGCGGCTTCGGCCAGGAGCTGGCGATGCGGGACCGGCTCACGCTCGACTGGATCCGGACCATCCACGGCACCACGACGTGGACCACGTCCGTCTGCACGGGCGCGCTCATCCTCGCGGCCGCGGGTCTCCTCAAGGGGCTCAAGGCGACGACCCACTGGGCGTCGCTGGAGCGGCTGCGCGATTTCGGTGCGGAGCCCGTCGCCGAGCGCGTCGTCGAGCAGGGGAAGATCATGACCGCGGCCGGCGTGTCGGCGGGCATCGACATGGGGCTCCGGCTGGTCGCGCGGATCGCGGGCGACGAAATGGCCCGCGGGATCCAGCTCGGCATCGAGTACGACCCTGCCCCACCCTTCGATGCGGGCTCGCCCCGCAAGACGCCAGAGTACATCGTGGAGCTGGTCCGCCAGGCGGTCGAGCTGAAGCGCTCGCGGTACACGTCGTCCGCGAGCTGAGATGATGGCTCGCGCCCGAGTCCTCCCGCTCGCGCGTCGACGACGCCACCCGTCGCCCGGCGCCGGGCGGGGGCCCCGGCGCATCGCGATCGTCGCGTATCCGGACTTCCAGCTCCTCGATGTCACCGGACCGCTCGAGGTCTTTGCCCAGGCCGCCCGCTTCCTCGCCACCTCGCCGCCCGCCTACACAGTCGAGATACTGACCAGCGGGCCGAGGCCACTCGTCTCGTCCTCCGGCGTCCGCCTCGTGCCCGACGGTCGGACCGTTGGTTCGCCGGGCGGGATCGATACCCTCATGGTGGCGGGTGGTCCGGGGGTGGCCGCCGCGGTCGGCGACCGGGCGCTCGTCGCATGGGTCCGCCGCACGGCGCGGCGGGTGCGCCGCCTGGCCTCCGTGTGCAGTGGCACGTTCCTTCTCGCCCGGGCAGGGCTGCTCGACGGCCGCCGGGCGACGACCCACTGGCAGGTGTGCGACCAGCTGGCCCGTCTGTACCCGCGGGTCATGGTCGAGCGGGACCCGATCTTCGTCCGGGATCGCGGCGTCTACACCTCGGCGGGTGTCACGGCCGGGATGGATCTGGCCCTGGCGCTGGTGGAGGAGGATCACGGCCGCGAGCTCGCGCTCCGCGTCGCCCGCCAGCTGGTGATGTTCCTCAAGCGCCCCGGCGGCCAGTCGCAGTTCAGCGCCCAGCTCGCGGTGCAGTCGGCCGACCGCGAGCCGCTCCGTGAGCTCCAGGCGTGGATCGCGGACCACCTGGACGGGGAGCTGGCGGTGCCGACGCTCGCCGCGCAGGTCGCGATGAGCGAACGCAACTTCGCCCGCGTCTTCCGCCGCGAGGTGGGATGCACCCCCGCCCGCTTCGTCGAGCGGGCGCGGGTGGAGGGTGCGCGGCGGCGGCTCGAGGAGTCGAGCGACGGCGTCGACGTGATCGCCGGGCAGTGCGGGTTCGCGAGCCCGGAGGTCATGCGGCGGGCGTTCCTGCGGCTTCTCGGTGTTCCGCCCAGCGCCTATCGCGGCCGGTTCCGGTCGGCAGTACGCGCGTAGAATCACGCGCGAACATCGTGGGCGGCAAGGTTCGGCGCGCGCGTGGCCAGTCGTCACCCGGATGCGAGCCGTCGTCCGAGCGCCACCCGCTCGGCCAGCCCGGCCGGCACGTCCATCGCGGCGACCGTGTCGAGGAGCGGGCGGAGACCGCGACGGTTCGCCACCTGGATGGTGAGGCCCGGGCGGGCGTTCAGCTCGAGCACCAGTGGGCCACGGCGGAGGTCGACGACGAGGTCGACGCCGACCAGGCCGAGCTCCACCGCGTCGGCCGCCTGCACCGCGAGGCGCAGGATCTCGTCCCACGCGGGGAGCATCACGCCGCCGAGCGGGCGCCCGAGGTCGGGGTGGACGGCGAGCGGACGCCGGCCGGCGACGGCGGAGGTCGTCTCCCCGCGCGCGAGGTCGATGCCGACCCCGATGCCTCCCAGGTGGAGGTTCGCGCGCCCGTCGGAGCGGCGGGTGGGGAGGCGCAGCATGGCGAGCACCGGGACGCCACGGAAGACGAGCACGCGGACGTCGGGAACGCCGCGGTAGGCGAGTGCGGCGAGCAGCGGCTCGGGCACGATGCGCTCCTCGACGAGCAGCACGTCCTGGCGTCCGCCGACGGAGTACATGCCCGCGAGGACGTCGCAGACGTGCGCCTCGAGCGTGCGGCGGTGGACCCCTTTCCCGCTCGCCTTGAGGAAGTGGTCGCCCTCGCGACCCACGATCACGACGATCCCTGCTCCCCCCGCCCCGCGCGCCGGCTTGAGCGCGAACTCCGGCCGCTCCCAGAGCCGCGCCGCGAGGCCACGCACCTGCCACGCCGCCTCGCAGGTGTCGTGCAGCGTGGGCGCTGGTATGCCGCGTGCGGCAAGCAGCGTCTTGGTGGCGCGCTTGTCGTCGACCAGGCGGGAGCGCTGCGGCGTGTTATAGCGGAAGAGGTAGGCGTGATTTCGCCGATTCAGCCCGAGCATCTCGGCCCGGAGGCGGCGGAGACGGTGCATCACGGACGCGGCAGCTCGCCGCGGGGCGCGGTCACCGGAGCAGGCGGTGCGTGACGGACCGCCGCCAGGAAGCGCGTGTACTCGAGCAGTCGCAGCCCGCGCCATTTCCCGAGCAGCACGTCGAACACGACGGTCGCGAGCAGGATCTCCGGGAAGGCGAGGACGAGCGACTGGAGCCCTCCCCGGTCCACCACCAGGTAGCAGGCGAGCGACAGCCCCAGCGTGGTGGCGGTCATGCGCAGTGCCTGCCGGGTGCCCAGCTCCACCTGCGAGGCGGCGAAGTTCTCGATGACGTTCGACATGATGACCATGGGGAAGATGCTGATGTTGAGCAGCGGGCCGATCCCCAGCGTCGCCCCGACCACCGTGAGGCCACCCATCACCGCGGCCACCAGTGCGATGAGGATGGCGAGGCGTGAGACCGCCTGCAGCCGCAGGTGCTGCAGCGCCGCGCGCAGCGCCACCCCGAGACCGACGATCACGACGAAGATGATGACGCCCCACTCGATGCCCGTCGTGATGAAGGCGAGCGAGACGATCACGGGCCCGAACATGCCGAAGGTCTCGAGCCCGATCACGACCCGCGCCACCACCACGAGCGAGGCGATGATGGGCAGGATGAGGATCAGGGTGAGCGCGCCAAGCGGGACCTGGGCGCGCACCGCGCGCGCCCAGGCGTGCATGAGCGGGCGCCGCCAGGCGGGCAGGTGTTCGCCGGTCTCGCTCAGGACCACCGGGTCGATGTTCCAGCGCTGCGCCTCCTCGCCCATCGGCGTGCCATCGATCAGATTGGCGCGCGCCATCTCCCACAGGGGCAGGAGGTCCGCGGTTCGCGGCACCAGCACGACCTCGCCGGGGAGGACGAGATGGTAGAGGAGCGAGCCGAGCATGAGCGCGACGGGTCGGACCATGGCCCCGGCGACGAGGATGCGGCTGTCCTCCATGTGGATGCCGCGCTGGCCGAGCTCCATGAGCGCGTAGAGGCCGGCGTCGTCCGCGGTGGCCACCAGGAGCAGGTTCGCGTTCCGGATGAGCGGCAGGTTGGCGGTGATCAGCCCCTCGAGGTAGGTCTCGCGGAAGTAGCGGGATTCGAAGTGGGCGGTGAGGAGCACGCAGTCGATGGCGGCGGCGCGCGCCTCGCCCAGGATCCGGTCGGTCACCGCCACCGGAACGCTCTGGTCGGCGATCAGCACGACCGATGCGACCGGCTCGCTCACGTAGGCGGTGTGCGTCTCGACCGGCTCGCGCCGGATGCCACGCACGATCGGCCGACGGCCGGCCTCCAGGCGCACGTCGCTCTCCTCGGGCCCCTCCTCGACCATCCGCCGGGTGACGGCTCGGATCGTGAAGCCGTAGTCGAGGTCGACGCCCCGGGTGTGCACGATGAGCGGCACGTCATCTCGGTAGAGGGCGAGGTGATCGTTGGGCAGCATTCCGAAGAAGCCGCTCGCGGGATCGAGCGGCACCCAGGCGCTCCCCACCCAGGCCTCCACCCAGGAGTTGGTGGCGCGCTTCGTCGCGCCTCCGCCCAGGCGGAGCCCGCCGACCAGTCGGGCTGGCACGCCGATGGCACGCAGGAGGGCGACGAGCGCACGGGCACGACCCAGGCTCGTCCCGCGATGGGTGGCGAGGACGCTCTCCGCGTCCTGCGGGCCGGGCGGATCGTCCGCCGGCAGGAAGGCCGCCGTGTACTCGTAGAGCGACCAGACGATCTCGTCGAGCTGCGTGGCCCGGCCGATGATGGCCCGCGCCCGCCGGCCGACCGCGGGGGCGTCGCTCTGGATCTGCGGGGTCGACCCC
This sequence comes from Binatus sp. (SeqCode), assembly GCA_035476275.1. Lineage (GTDB taxonomy): Bacteria > Desulfobacterota > Binatia > DP-6 > DP-6 > DP-23. The sequence goes on from DATILR010000262.1 coordinate 4,526, forward strand.
CGCGCTCCCTCGGCTCCCGGCGGCGGGGCGAGCGGCGCGAAGGGCACCTTGGGCACCGTCGCCGTGCTCTCCGCGATCCGGACCGCGACGTCGTAGGTGAGCGTGGTGGCCACGCCGCCCTCGCCCGTCCACTCGGCGCGCAGGTTGGGACCGTCGACCGACTCCCGGAAACGGAAGGTGGACGCCGCCGCCCGGCGCGCGAGGATGTCCTGGCGGCCATCGGAGAGCGGCACGAGCACCCCCACATGGACCGGGCGACCGGCGGCGGGCACGCGGAGCGTCGCCAGGATGTTCCAGTACGCGATCGCGGGTCGCTTCCGCGCGCCACCCGGCATCACCTCTTCGCCGCCGGTGAAGACCTCGGTGTCGTCGCTCGGGTGCGCCTCGAGCCGCTCGCGTCCATGGACCGCGGTGGCGGCGATGGTCGCGACGAGGAACGCCACTCCGAGGCGCGCGGACACCCGGGAGGGATAGTGATCGACGACGGGAAATTCAACTGCAGCAGGTTCTGGTTGAACTGCTGCGGTAAACATGGTGAACTTCTGACAGTTTCCGAGGAGATGCAGGTGGACGACGTCACGACCCAGATCCTCGAGACCGTGCGGCGCTTCGTCGAGCGCGAGGTACTACCGGTCGCGAGCCGCTACGAGCACGACGACGAGTATCCCCACGACCTGGTCGAGCGCATGCGCGAGCTCGGTCTCTTCGGGGCCACCATTCCGGTCGAGTACGGCGGTCTCGGGCTGGACTACTCGACCTACTCGATGATCGTCGAGGAGCTCTGCCGGGGCTGGATGAGCCTCTCGGGGGTGCTCAACACCCATCTCATGTTCGCCTACGTGCTCGGCCAGCACGGCACGAAGGAGCAGCGGGAGCGGTACCTGCCGGCGATGGCGCGGGGCGACCACCGGGCGGCCCTCTGCCTGACGGAGCCGCATGCCGGCAGCGACGCGCAGCGCATCCGGACGACCGCCGTGAAGCAAGGAGACCACTACGTCGTCAATGGTTCGAAGATGTTCATCACGAATGCGCGCTATGGCACCCTCTATTCGCTGGTGGTGAAGACCAATCCCCAGGCCGATCCTCCCTACTCGGGCATCAGCCTGTTCGCCGCGGAGAAGGGCCCGGGGGTGACCGTGGGCCGCCAGCTGGAAAAGCTGGGCTACAAGGGGATCGAGACCTGCGAGGTCACTTTCGAGGACTTCCGCGTGCCCGCCGGCAACCTGATCGGCGGGGTGGAGGGCCGGGGGTTCCAGCAGGTCATGAGCGGCCTCGAGGTCGGGCGCATCAACATCGCCTCCCGGGCGGTGGGCGTCGCGCGCGCCGCCTTCGAGGACGCGATCCGCTACGCCCAGCAGCGGACGACGTTCGGCAAGCCCATCTGCGAGCACCAGGCGATCCAGCTGAAGCTGGCGGACATGGCCACCAAGATCGAGGCCGCCCGCCTCCTCACGCGCCAGGCCGCCGCCATGAAGGATCGGGGCGAGCGAACCGACCTGGCAGCCGGCATGGCGAAGCTCTTCGCCTCGGAGACCTGCCAGGAGGTGACGCTCGAGGCGATGCGCATCCTCGGGGGCTACGGCTACACCACGGAGTTCCGCGTCGAGCGGTACTATCGCGACGCCCCCCTCATGATCATCGGCGAGGGCACCAACGAGATCCAGCGTCTGGTGATCGCCCGGCAGCTCGTCCAGCGCCACAAGATCTGATGGCCGCGCTCCCCGTTCTGCCGCCGCACGGCGCCCGCCGCCGGCAGCGCCGGCGCCTCTGGCTGGTCGTCGCGGTGCTCGGCCTCGCGAGTGCGGCGCTCGCCCTGCACAGGATCGAGCGCCTGCCGGCCCCGATCCCGCCCCCGGCGCCGGCCCCGTCACGACCGACGACCCTCGGCCTGCCGGCCGACGCTCGCGTGCTCATCTTCGCGGCGCATCCCGACGACGAGACGGTGGCGCTGGGCGGCCTCATCTATCGACTGGTGCACGCGGGGACGCGGGTCCAGGTGGTCTTCATCACCAACGGCGATGGCTACGAGCAGGCGGCCGAGGAGGAGTTCAACCTCCGCAAACCGACCGACGACGACTACGTGGCGCTCGGGGAGCTCCGTCAGCAGGAGGCGGTGGCCGCGACGCGCCGCCTGGGGCTCAAGCAACACGACGTCAAGTTTCTCGGCTTCCCGGACGGCGGCCTGGCCGAGCTCTGGCGGGCCCACTGGTCGCGGACGCGGCCCTACACGTCACCCTACACACGCGAGGACAATCCCCCCTACCCCGGTGCCGTCGATCCGGATGCCGACTACGACGGGATGGATCTCACCTCGGTGATCGCGCGCGTGCTCGAGGACTTCCGTCCGACGGTGATCATCATCCCCCACCCGTACGATCGCCATCCCGACCACGTGCACACCACCTACTTCGTGACCGAGGCCGTGCAGCATCTCCAGGGCCGCGGGGTCCTGCCCCAGACGCTGAAGGTTCTCACCTACCTCGTGCACTTTCCCTCCTGGCCGGCCAAGCGGGGGCCGTTCTTCGATCGCTTCCTGCCGCTCGGGACCCTGGCGGACACCACCTGGGAGGAGACGGAGCTCACGCCGGAGGAGCTCGCCGCCAAACGGGCTGCCCTCGAGGAGTACAAGAGCCAGCTCGAGGTGATGAACGGGTTTCTGCGCAGCTTCCTCTGCCGGAACGAGATCTTCGCGACGCTGAACTCGGCGGTGCTGGCGGCGATCGCGTCGGTTCACTGAGCGCGGCGCGGGCATGCGCGCTTGCCCTGCGGAGTCGCCGCTCCGGCGCCCCCGCTCCCGCGCCGCTGGCCGTGGGCTGCTAGAGGCCGACGACCGCTAGCAGCGCCGGGAGGACGCGGTCGGCGGCGAAGTACTCGCGAGCGACCTCCGTGGCGTGGGTGCTGGCGCGGTTGTAGTTGGCTTCGATGGCGCGGATGGCCGTGGCCGCTTCGGCCACGGTGCGGAACGCGTGGAGGCCGGGGCCGAGGGGGAGGACGTCGCCGAAGCCGGTGTCCTGCTCGATGCAGGGGCGGCCGGCGGCCAGGTAGCAGGCGGCGCGGTCGCTGAACCAGCCGCTGCGGAGGCGGATGTTGACG
>DATILR010000263.1:0-1686 GCA_035476275.1 Binatus sp. (SeqCode)
AGACGAACCTGGCCGCGACCACGGCGTCGCCCTTCTCGATGTCGCTCGAGGACGCGATGCGGACGCAGCGCGCGATCCGCCGCCTGAAGACCGACCCGGTGGACGACGCCCTCGTCCTCCACCTCATCGAGCTGGCGCTCAAGGCGCCGACGGGGTCGAACGCACAGAACTGGGACTTCATCGTGGTCCGCGACCGCGCCGTGAAGGAGCGCCTCGGCCGCCTCAATGCGGGGATGTTCCGTTTCTACGGCGGTATCGGACGCCGCGTGAATCGCAACAATCCGCGCATGCTACGCATCCTCGACGCCGTCGAGTGGCAGACCACGCACTTCGGCGACATTCCGGTCCTCGTGGTCGCGTGCCTGCGCGGCTTCCGGCCCTGGTTCCCGCCCGTCGCCGCCACCAGCTACTACGGCTCGATCTATCCCTCGGTGCAGAACCTCCTGCTCGCCGCCCGTGCCGCCGGCCTGGGCGCCGCGCTCATCACCATGCCCCTGTGGAGCACGTTCCTCGCCCGCCGCGCGCTCGGACTCCCCTGGTCGGTCACGCCGTGCGCCGTCGTGCCGCTCGGCTGGCCGCGCGGGCGCTACGGTCCGACGACGCGGCGCCCGGTCGGCGAGGTGGTGCACGTCGACCGCTACGGCAACCAGCCGTTCCGCGGTCGGTGAGGTCGCCGCATGGACCTGGGGCTGCGCGGAGCCGCCGCGGTCGTCAACGGGGGGACGGGCGGCATGGGCAGAGCTGCCGCCGAGTGCTTCGCGGAAGACGGCGCGAGGGTGGCGGTCTTCGGACGCACACAGTCGACCCTCGACCAGACCGTCAAGGTCTTGCGTGAGCTCGGCAGTCCCGACGCGGTCGGCCTCCGCGTCGACGTCGTGATCAAGAGCCAGGTCGAGACGGCCTTCGCGGAGCTCGGCAAGCGATGGGGTGAGCTGAACATCCTCGTCAACACCGTCGGCCCACATCAGGCCGGCCGGATCGATGAGCTCGCGGACGAGGACTGGGTTGCGGCCTTCGAGCTGGGGACGATGTCGGCGGTGCGCTGCGCCCGCGCGGCCCTGCCCTGGCTGCGCAAAGCCGCCTGGGCGCGGATCGTCAACGTCTCGGCGCACTCGACGAAACGCCAGGTGCCGATCCTGATCGCCTACACGGCGGCCAAGGCGGCGATGACGAGCCTCAGCAAGAACCTCGCGAAGACGCTCGCCAAGGACGGGATCCTCGTCAACACGGTGTCTCCGGGGACCTTTCTCTCGGAGAGCGTCCGGCGCTACGTCGAGAGCACCGCCGGCGGCCGCGCGATCAACCCGGACGACCCCGTCGACGCCATGCGCGTCATCGGCGAGGACTTCGCCTCGCCCTGCGACCTCGGCCGCGCCGGGCTGCCGCGCGAGATCGGAGCGGTGATCGCCTTCCTCGCCTCGAAGCGCAACAGCTACATGACCGGCGCCGACGTGAACGTCGACGGCGGCTCGGACTTCGCCTGAGCGTGCGAGGGATCGGAGCCGTCGAGGTCTCGCTCCTCGATCTCGCCTGAGCCGGTCACCGCGCATGGCCGACCTCGACATCTGGCAGCCGCTCCGACGGCGGGCCTTCTTCTGGCTCTGGACGGCCGCCATCGTGTCGAACGTCGGCACCTGGATGCACGACACCGCCGCCGCCTGGACGATGGCGACGCTGGCGCCGTCG
>DATILR010000264.1:0-15333 GCA_035476275.1 Binatus sp. (SeqCode)
CTCCACGCGGGCGATGGCCGCGGCCGTTTCCGCCGCGCGCGCGCTGGCGAGCGCCTCCGCCTCGCGCTCCCGCTCCTCGAAGCGCGCCACGAGCTCCTGCTCCCGGCGGCGCGCCTCGTCGACCTCGCGGGCCAGCGCCTCCTCCAGGCGTCCCCGGGCGGCGGCGGTTCCTTCCACCTCCGCCGCCAGCCGATCGCGCTCGGCCTGCAGCGCCTCGGCAGCGGAGCGCAGCTGATCGCATTCGGCAACCATGGTCTCGAGGCGAGCGCCGGTTGCTGCCACCTCGGCCGCGTGCTCACCGCGCAGTGCCTCGGCGTCGCGCGTGTGCGTCTCGAGCTGGGCGATCAGCGCCTGCTCGCGGGCGCGGGCCTCGTCCAGGGCGGCCGAGAGCGCTTCCTCCAGCTGCACGCGTGCCGCCCCGGCGCCCTCGACATCCGCCGCCAGGCGATCACGCTGGGCCTCCAGGGTCGCCACGGCGCCCCGCAGGTGATCGCACTCCGCCGCGACGGTCTCGAGCCGGACCGTGGTGGCAGCGGTCTCCGAGGCGCGCGCCTCGAGCTCGCGTGCGCGCTCCTCCAGGCGCAGGCCGAGGTCGTGCTCGCCGCGCCGACGCTCCTCGAGCTCGCGCTCGAGCCGGTCGTGCTGCTCGCAGGCCGCTTTCTCGTGGGCGGCCAGGCGTGCGACTTCGCGGTGCGCTCCCGCTGCTTCCTCGCGAAACTCTTCCAGCTGGGCGCGCGCCGCCGTCAGGTCGACTCGCGCTGCCGCGAGCGCGGTGGCGGCCGCATCACGCGCCTCCTCGGCCACCCGCGTTGCCTCGAGGGCCTGCCGGATGTCGTCCGAGCGCGCGCCGGCGTCGTGCTCGGTGGCCGCGTCGAGCGCCTTGCGCGCGCGCTCCTCGCGCGCGGCCGCGGCCTCGGCTTCGGCGAGCCGGGCGAGCACGCGTTCCATCGCCGCTTCGTGCTCCGCCGCCTTCGCCTGCGCGTAGTTGGTCTCGGCGCGGGCCTGCTCGGCGCGCTCCGCGGCAGCGTCTTCCAGCGCTGCAGCGAGCCGGGCCTGCTCGGTCTCGGCGTGGGCCAGCGCTGCCCGGAGCGTGGCGGCGTGCGCAGCTTCCCCGCGCCAGCGCTCGAGCTCGTCGCTGAGCCGCTCGTTCTCTGCGAGCAGCGTCGTGCGTGCGGCCTCGGCCTGCCGGGCGGTCTCGAGCGCGTGGCGCAGCTCGAGCTGGCCCGTCGAGGCCCCTCGCTCGAGCGCGGCCTCGAGCTGCTCGCGGGCCCGATGCTCGTGAGCCGCGCCGGCCTCCGCCTCGGCGAGGCGTGCGCGCAGACGATCGATCTCCACGGCGTGCTCGCTCGCCAGATCCTCCTGTGGCGTTCCCGCGCGTAGCCGCTCGAGCTCGGCCGTGAGCCGGGCGTTGTCGGCGGCCATGGCCGCGCGCGCCGTCTCGGCGCGTCGGGCAGCGTCCAGGGCCACCTGCAGCTCGGCGTGGCCACCGGACGATCCTCGCGCGAGCGCCGCCTCCATCTCCTCGCGTACCCGATGCTCGTGCGCCGCGCCCGCCTCCGACTCGGCGAGCTGTGCCCGCAGGCGGTCGATCTCGGCCGCCAGCTCCGTGAGGCGTCCGGCGTCGCGCGGCGCCTCGGCGCGCAGCCGCTCGAGCTCGGTGGCAAGGCGGGAGTTCTCCCGCTGGGCGGCAGCAAGGGCGGCAGCAAGGGAATCGTCGTGCCGGGTGTCGGCGGGAGCCGGTTCGGGTGCGGCGAGCGGCTCACTCCGTTGCACGGGAGGCGGGGCGGCGGAGGGCGCAACCGCCGTGGTGCGCTCGCTGGCCTGTCGGCGCACCGCCTCGATGAGCTGGGCCAGCTCGCGGAGCGGCTGCTGGAGCCCGCCGAGATCGCGTTCGGTGAACGCCCGCGGCGTGCGCGTGATGAGCACGAGACTCCCCACCGGGATGGAGCCGGCATACACCGGGAGGCACGCGACCGTGCGCACCGCCGCACCGGCCTCGACCAGCGGCGGCACGTAGCGGTTCTGCGCGGCGCTCTCGATGAGGTAGGCGCGGCGGTTCATCAAGCCGTGGAGCGGCATGTCCCAGCTCGCGATGTCGCCGCGGCGCACGGTCCGTAGCTGGCGACAGCCTTCGTCGGAGAGGCCTTCCTCGGCGGCGAGGCGGAGCACCTCGCGCCGGGCGTCGAAGAGGCAGACCGCACCGGCCGCCGCCCCCGTCGCCTCGACGATCGAGTGCAGCGCCGGCTCGAGGCCATCGATCGCCTCGACGGCTGCCGCGGCAATCTCGTGCAGGCGCGCGGCGAGCGCCGGACCATCCACGGACACCCCGGCGACCGCTGGCTTGTCCGCGCCCGGCCGGCGGAGCTCCAGGAACCGCGCCATGCGCTTGGATGATGCAACGTCTGTGCCGCCAGGCGGCGCTCATGGAGGCTCCCCCCGGCCGCCAAAATGCCGCAAAAAATGGACGCCACGGTAAAGCCGTGGCGGTTACGGGGCGGCTCGCCTCAATCCGCGAGATGCGGGGCGACCTCGGACGCGAAGGCCTCGATCTGCTCCACCAGCTCGTCGCACGAGCGAGCCCTGAAACGGACGCCGCAGTGGCTGACACCCATCGCGCGGAGCTCCCGGAGGCCCGCCGCGATGTCCTCTCCTCCGCCGGTGCGCGTGTTGGGCGGGACGTCGAAGCGCGGCGCGCCCACGTAGCAGAACTCGCTGATCGCCCCGATCTCGATCGGCGCGTCGCCCCGCACGTGGGCGCGGTGCGCGCGCAGATACGCGATCTGCGCGGGGAGCTCGGCGCGCGGCGATCCCTGCGGCAGCCAGCCGTCACCCCGCTCGGCGGCGCGTCGGATGGCGGCCCGGGTCGAACCGCCGACCCAGATGGGCGGCCGCGGTTGCTGCGCGGGACGCGGGCGGAGGCCGAGGTCGTGCACCGTCCAGGTGGGTCCGTCGTGGTCGGGAAACTCGTGCGTGAGCGCCTCGGCGAGGAGATCGATCGCCTCGTCGAGGCGCCGACCGCGCCCCGCAAACGGGACGCCGAGCGCCGCGAACTCGGCCTCGAGATGCCCTGCGCCGACCCCGACGATCACCCGCCCGCCCGAGAGGGCGTCGAGCGTGGCGAAGGCCTTCGCCGTGGCGAGCGGGTGGCGGTAGGGCAGCACGTAGACGTGCGAGAGGAGGCGAACGTGGCGGGTCGCCGCGGCGAGGAACCCGAGCGTCGCCACCGTGTCGTGCCACGCGGTCGACATGGCGCCGGCGCGCGCGCGGGGAATGCAGACGTGGTCGCACACGCCGAGGTAGAAGAAGCCGCTCCGGTCGCAGGCCTCCGCGATGCGACGCAGCTCGGCGGTTCCGGCCTCCGCCTCCCAGGGTGCGGCGAAGAGCGTGCTCTGGGCGACGATCGGCAGCTGCATGCCGTAGACGAGCTTCCCGGGCGGCACGATCTGCACGGTGGTCGGAGGAGGCGCCATGGGCGGGGTATGTAATCAGGAAGGGTCGCGCGTTGCCAAGCGCGCCGACTGACTATCCGCCGCGCGGGGCAAAACCCTGGCGGAGCGTGTTCTCCTGGAGCCGATGCCCGGGAGGCCGTAGCCGCCGAACGGCTGCCAGCCGACGCGCATCCCGGTGATACGCGGTTCACGAACAGGTTGCCGCCTCGGAGTTCGTCGGCAGCGCGACGGATGTGAGACGGCGAGGGGCGTAGTCACTTCAAGGGGCACGACTCGATCAACCCCCGTGCGACGCTCTAAGAGTTTGACATAGTGAAGGCACGCATGCGAGGCTGAATGTCATCTTTCAAAGTGACGTTCCTCGCCTTTCGTAACCCGTTCTGCTGAACGCTGGTCTGAACAGTCTGCGGCGAGGGCCCAGTTCTGAGAGGGGGAAAACGATGGACGCAGTGATGCAGGCCGTAGGCGGACTGCTTCTCAAGGCCATGATAGCCAGGAAAGCTGAAATCCAGCCAAACGCTAGCGTTTCGATAAACTCCACAGTAGCCATCATCACCTTCACGAAGCGGGACATTGGCTCCAGATTCCACGCCGCGGTCGCCGTGAGCGGGGCAGGAGACATCGCAGGTGCGATCCAGAACAAGAAGGGTGACGCGCTCTGCGCTTTCGGCGGTGTTTACGATACGTTTACAGACTGCCTTGCCCTCGTGGGCTGCGGAGAGTTTTTCTCCGATTGCTTCTAGGCGATTCGCCGGGGAAGGCGTAAAGCGCCGGTACTGCCGACACTTCTGCCCTGGAGTGCAACGCGCCCCGAACTGACCTGTGTCCAGTTAGGGAAGCAATGAAGAATCAGTATGTACTTGGCCTGATGATTCTTCTTGTCCTCGCCTGCGAACGCTCGCCGCATGCGCCGCGTCACTCGCCACGCCGGTGAAGGTCCAGCTCTAGCGGAGCGACAGCAGCACGTCCTGGGAGGCCACCTTCAGCAGCCCGAGGGTGAACACCTCGAGTAAGTTCTCCTCCAAGTCCGACTGAGGGTCGACGCGGTCGCGGTTGCTAGAGCCGACCCTGAGGAGATGTCCGGCGCGGAACGAGCGTTCGAGGGCGATACCGTCCGTGATCCGGGTATCAACGGGGATTCATTCTGCTTGTGATCCTGCGGGGCGCCTCAGCCGCAAGAACACCGCGATCTAGAGCACCACGGTCTACACCAGCGCGAACGTCGTCGGTATGGCGATACCGGCGGTATCGTCATTGTGCTGAATGGCGCGGTTGGGATTTGCATCTGCTCCGCGCGAGTGCGGCGATCGACAAGGGCAGGGACCTCACCACGGCTTTCCGAGCCCAAGCCGGAACGACGCGTAACTCTTGAAGGCCGTCGAAGCGCGTTGGAACTGCGGGTCGCCGATCGGCGCCGCCAAACAATTTCGCGCTCAAGAGCCTGACTCTAGCTGCGCACCTGGTCAGCGCCGTGCTGCTACCGCGCGGTGCGCGGCGGTGTTCCTGTCCGAGGGAGGCGAACGTCGGATGTTGAGCGTTTGCGCGCGTTAGCATTCTTTGTTGCCCTGATCTGAGAAAAGGCCGTTAATTTCTGCTGCGGAGTCGTTAATTTCTGCGGCGGGGTATTGACGGGTTCGTGATTGGGAGCTACGCAACGCGTTAAACAAACCGTCGGGGAGGACGAACGCAGGAGTGGCGTCGGTGGAGCGGGGTTGATCCTCCCCAACGCCGCTACCTCGGTCGTCCATCGGGCGAGCGTTTTCGAGCCAGGACCCGCGGGTAGCCGCACGCTTCCGCACCCCGTCCCGAGCTCATCGCTAGGCGTTCGCCTAAGCCCCGGGGCAGGGTGGTGCAGATGCGCGCGCACATTTTCGAGAACGTTCACACTGAGGCTTCGTCCGCCGCCGCGCGAGCGGCGGGTTCTCATCGGGATGCGCCGCCAGGGGCGCGTTTCCACGACCACCGGGCGTGCTCGATGCACCGATGCCCCAAGGATGTCCGCTACAGGTCGATACGGCCCGGAGGTGAAGTGCGGCTCACGTGGGCCGGAATCGCGGTGACCATCGTGACAGCGGCTATGGTCTGCCGGCACGCCGCCGGCGAAATGTATCGCTCGCTCGCGGCACGTGCGTATCCGTCGCTCGCGCTCGAATCCGTACTGCTCGCCGTCGTCCTCTTCCTCATCTATGGGAGCCTCGTCTATCAGTTCTCACGCAAGGGCTACTTTTCGCGCCTCCGCCGGCACCGCCCCGCACGCCTGACCGAGATCTGGGAGCGACTCGAGAGCGACACCCCTCCGGTGACGATCCTCGTCCCGTCGTACAAGGAGGAAGCGCGGGTGGTCCGGGCAGCGTTGCTCTCGGCAGCCCTCCAGCACTATCCGAACCGGCGCGTGGTGTTGATGATCGACGATCCTCCGTTCCCGGTGACCGAGCAGGACCGCGAGAGGCTTGCCCTCGCCCGCGCCCTTCCCGACCGGATCATGCAGATGCTGGAGCCGGCTCGTCGGAGATTCGCCGCCGCGTTGGCGGACGCCAGGTCGCGGCTCGCCGTGGGGCCGCTTCAGTACGGGAGGGAGGCCGCAACGCTCGCTCTGCTCTACAAGGCCGCAGCTGGCTGGTTCGAGCACCACGCGAAATCGTACCCCGTCGCCGATCACGCCGACGCGCTCTTCGTGCAATCGACGTTCCGAGATCACGCCCGCTACCTCCGCGCCGGCGCCGAAGTGTGGAGGCGCCGCGCATGGTCACGCCGCGAGTTCTCCAAGGCGCGTCTCCTCCGCGGCTATCGCGAGGTCGCCGCTGCCTTCGATGTCGAGGTGACGAGCTTCGAGCGGAAGCGGTACGAGAATCTTTCGCATGCCCCGAACAAGGCGATGAACCTCAACAGCTACATCACCGTGGCGGGAAAGCGCGTCCGGGAGGTCCACCGCAACGGGCGGTTGTTTCTAGAGGTCGACGCCGACGGCGAGGAGATTCCCGATCCCAAGTATTTCGTCACACTCGACGCAGACAGCGTACTCGCGCCGGACTACGTGCTTCGACTGGTCGACATCATGGAGCGCCCGGGGGCGGAACGCGTCGGAGTGATTCAGACCCCGTACAGCGCCTTCCCGTCGTCCTCCGGCCTGCTCGAGCACGTCGCAGGGGCGACGACTGACATCCAGCACATCATTCATCAGGGTTTCACCGCGCACGACGCCACGTACTGGGTCGGTGCGAACGCCGTGCTGCGTACCGCGGCACTGCGCGACATCGCGGTCACGACGGAAGAACGCGGCTTCCCCGTTATCCGCTACATCCAGGAGCGGACGGTGATCGAGGACACGGAATCGAGCATCGACCTCCTGCTCCGTGGCTGGACACTCGTCAACTTCCCGGAGAGGCTCTCGTACAGCGCAACGCCGCCCGATTTCGGCTCGTTGTTGATTCAGCGGCGGAGGTGGGCCAACGGCGGGCTCTTGATCGTCCCGAAGCTCATGGCGCACGTGTTCCGCCAGCTGCGTGATGCGACCCGCACCAAGGGGCGGCTGCTCGTGGAGACGTTCCTGCGCCTCCATTACCTGGTCTCGTTGGCGGGCGCCAACATCGGTCTGCTGCTCGTGCTCGCGTTGCCGTCCCCGGACGGCTTCTTCACGCTGTGGCTTCCGCTGAGCGCGGCCCCGTACTACCTCCTCTACGGGCGGGATCTGCTGCAGGCCGGGTACGGCTTTTGGGATCCGTTCAGGGTATACGCCCTGAACCTGCTCCTCGTACCGGTGCACATCGGAGGGGTGTTAAAGTCGATCGAGCAAGCGTGGACGGGGAAGCAGATTCCGTTCCACCGAACGCCCAAGGTGCTCGACCGTACGGCCCCGCCGTTCCGTTATGCGACCGCGGAGCTGGGGCTCCTTCTTCTGATGCTCGTGGGCGGCGGTATCAACCTCGTCCAAGGTCGCTGGCTGAATGCGAGCTTCTGGCTCCTCAACAGCGGGTTCCTTCTCTACGCGATCGTGGTCCTGATGGGCCTGTCGGACATCCGTCTGGCGTTCACCGCGAGCGAGACGCTCACACGGTTGCGCGGTCGCCTGAAAGACCGCGCCATGCACGCCGAGGCGACATGACCGGTGTCAGCGCGGCGGTCCGATATCTCGTGCCACCCGAGCGGCGAGCGCGGCGTTGAGCCGTCCGTTGGGGTGCTGGTCGCACGCGTGGTTGACTTGCTCGTCATCCCCAGAGCCGCGGTCCGTCGAGTAGTCGAGGACGGGAACGCCGGCCGCGGCGAGGTGGGCCCGCGTCACCTCGAGGAGATGGCGACTCTCGGGATGGTCACGGGCCCATGTGGGATGAATCACAACGTAGAGCTCGCCGTGAAACTGCGCGCGGTATTCTCGTCGCGCCTCCTCCAGAATCCGCGCCGTCAACTCCGCATCTCGATCGCTGAGCCGCAGCGGGAGGTTGACGTCGAACAAGGTCAGGAACCACGAGTGTGCCTTGACCCCGGCGAAGGCACGGTAGAGGCGCGTCGTATAGGGGCGACCCGCGTCGAACGAGCCGTCGCGCACCAGCGTGTCGCGGCTATCGATCGTGTAGTACGGGGATGTGTAGATCCAGAACGCGCGGGTATCGCCGATCGCTCGGCTGATGTGCGCGGGAAGGAGAAAATAGAGCGCGACGCCGCGATCCGACACGATCTCGCGCGGGAGCGTGCGAGCTTGTAGTCGGGCCAACATGTGCTGAGGTCCATAGCCGTGGACGCCATAGTTGTAGATGTTGTAGCCGCGGAGGGTCTCGGCGAGGCGGGCAGCGAGCGTGTCGGCATCGTCCAGTCCTTCGCCCATCGTCACGGAGCAGCCGAAGAGTATCATGTGCGGGTGGGACGGATCGTAGACCTGCTGCACCGTACGGCGTCCGAACGCGTCCGTGCGATACGTGACGTCGTAGCACACAGCTCCGTCTGCCGTGTGTTTGACGACCCGGATCGTCCGATTGGCGGGAAGAACGTACCCGTATTCGGGTGCCGTCTCGACCGCCGCCGTTGCGTCGCCCGGCCAGGTGCGGAGCTCGGGGCGCGCCCAGCGGACGTACCCCCACGACAGCAACTCGGCGAGCGCAACGGAAGCGGCAACCGAACCGAGCAACAGCAGGAGGTTCGTGACGCCCGCGGCGAGCCGTTCGCCATGCCCACTCATCGAGACGGGTTCTCGACGCGCGCGCCCACGATCACGAGGGAAATCCCGCGGTGGACATCGATGCTGACGTTCCTGGGCGTTTTGCTGGCCGGCGCCGGATGCGCGGTCTCGCTACGTTCGAGGTCCGTCCCCGTGCTCGTGTACCACAGGATCGGCGCGGATCGACACCGGGCCGATCCCGAGTGGGTGCCGCTCGACACGTTCGGGGAGCAGATGCGGTATCTCGCCGAGCAAGGCTATTCCACGTTGTCACTCTCCGACCTCGTGCGCTTCGTTCGCGGGGGCACTGCACCGCCGAAGGCGATCTGCATCACCTTCGACGACGGCTGGCGAAGTCAGCTCCTCGCCGTTCCCGTGCTTCACCAGCACGGCTTCAAGGCCGCGTTCCTCCTGTTTCCCGAGCGCGGAATCGAGGACCCGAATGGCGACTACCTTCGCTGGGGCGAGGCGCGAGAGCTCGCACGCGACCGGGCGTTCGAGATCGGCGCTCACAGCATGACGCATCCCTGGGATCGCGCAAGCAACCTCGTCACGTGGGCCGATGGATCGGTTCCGGGGCGCGGTATGTCTGATGTGCGCCACGAGGTCGAGGACTCGAAACGGGTGCTCGAGCGAGCGCTCGCGAGCCCGGTGACGATCTTCGCGTGGCCGATGGGCTGGTACAACGACGCGCTGATCGCGGTCGTACGTGACGCGGGATACGAGGGCGCCCTGACGACCAACCCCGGGGCGAACCGACGTGGCGATGATCCCTTCCGCCTCAGGCGGCTCTACGTCGACGGCTCGTGCACGATCGGGCAGTTCGCGGAGCTTCTGGAGACTCAGCGCTATCCGACGTGTGCCTCGGGGCAGACGCCGCCCACCGGCAGCAGGCCGTGAGCCTCGCCGCTCATCATCCCGTTCGCTCGGGATCGAGCGCTCGCGCGGCGCCGGACAACCCGCGCTTTCTGTCCTACGGCGACGGGATGCGCGTCGTCGCAGTGGTCGCGGTCATCGGCCTGCATGCGTCCGGTATCGGCGTCATGCGCTACCGTGAGCTCGACCCGTTCCAGTGGTGGAGCTTCAATATCGTCGACTCCCTCTGTCGTTGGGCGGTTCCCGTGTTCATCATGCTGAGCGGCGCGCTCATCCTCGACCCCGCACGCCACGAGTGTGCGCGCGCGTTCTATCGTAGGCGCCTTGCGCGCATCGGCGTCCCGCTGCTCGCGTGGGCCTCGTTCTACTTCTTCTGGACTTGGGGCTTCTATGGCGAGCCGGTCGATCTCGCCTTCATCCTCCGCTCGCTGCTCGACGGGTTGACCTACAACCACCTCTACTTCCTCTTCGTCGTCCTCGGGCTTTATGCAATCGCACCGTTGCTTCGGATCTACGTCACGCGGGTCCGCCGGGCGAACCAATGGGCGGTGGCAGTCGTCATGCTGGCGCTGCTGTCCTGCGGCATCCCGCAGGACGTGATCCCGATGAACGCATTCACGCGGTTCGTCCCCTTCGTGGGGTACTTTCTCGTGGGCATCCTGCTGCGAGAGCTGCCGGTGACGAGGCCTGTGCTCGCCGCCGCGCTCCTTGTTTTTTCCGCCGCCTCCGCGATCATCGCGATCGGCACCGGGCACCGCTTCGTGAACTGGGGTCCTGACGACTGGCGCTCGCTCGGCCTCTACGACACGCTCGGCACGCCGGTGGCGGTTCAGTCGATCGCGATGTTCGTCCTGCTCCGCGTTTGCTTCGCGGAGCGTCCCGCCGCTGGCCGGCACGCGTCCCGCTCCCTTCGGTGCCTGGCGCCGCTGGTGTTCGGGATCTATCTCACCCACCGGGCCGTCCACGATGTCCTCGCCGGCGTCACGCACCCGCTCGTGGCGAAGGCTGGGCTGGCGACCGTCGTGCTCCAGATCGCGTTGACGTTCGTCGTCAGCGCCACGGTGGTGGCGGTGATCCGGCGCCTGCCCTACCTCCGCCACGTCGTCGGCTGAGTTCACCAAACTCGACCGGGGGCATCGCGCGGTGCACGCCCGGGTCGACCGTACCGCGATTTATCAGACGCGGGACGGCGCCTCCTACCCCGCCAGCTTCACAACCGCGTCTCTATACGGAGCCGGCGACAGCATCGACGCTCTCGGTGCGCACCGGACCCGACCCGGAGCGGGAACCCCAGCGGCAGGGTGTCGCTCAGACCCGCGCCGGTCACCCAGCAGCGCCCCGTAACCTTGTTGTTTCCGGAGGACAGTGTGTCGCTTCCGGAGGACAGCGTCGCCAGGCCCCCCCAAGACGGACGCCTCCGAGCCGGATGCGGCCCCGCGAGGTAGGCCAGAGGCCGGCTCCTGCGGAACCTTCTCACGCGCCTGGCATCGAACTTGCGTCCGAATCGACCGCGGAGGGTACAGCGATGGCACCGAGCATCACACTCCTGGATCTCGTGAATGCGGTCGCCGAGCACGCCCGCTCGGAGGCTGAGGTAATCGCCACGATCGTGTGCATGGTGAACCAAGGCCACGTGCGGCTCTGCGGAACCTTCAAAGGGGCGCGCTTCGACCTTACCACCCTCACTGCAGCCTGATCGAGGAAGGAGACAGCCATGTCGCTTGTTCCGGGGACGCGCTGCCGCTCGGCGCGTACCATCGTATTCCCGGGCGGAATCGTTCGACGTGCTACGCCGGGGACTCTCGTCTCGATGCGCGAGAACCTCGGCCGCGAGCTCTTCACGGTCACCTTCGACAGCGGCCAGAAGGTCATCCTCTTCGCCCACGAGATCGAGCTCGTGCCTGACGATCTTGCCGCGTAGCGAGCTACCGCGGGTGGGAGCTCGGCTCTCGAGCGGGGCGGGCGGTGGCGGGAAGGGGGCCGGGATCTGGGCTTCGCCTACGCGGCGCGCTCCGAGGCGAGGGCGTCGAGCCGCCGCTCGAGGCCGGCGAGGCGCTGTTGTAGCTATACGGGGCGTCGATCGGCCTCGTCGAGGGCCTGCCGGGGCGGCGGTCGTCCGACCGAGCCCCGGCAAGTCCTGCCGCCCTTTAGCCTCCCGCACCCGGCGCGGAAGGCCCGTACGGAGGCCCTCCGCGCCGGCGCACTGCCGTCTCTAGAACTCTCGGCACTTCAGCCCGGCAGGGGCTGCCCTGCAGTCCGAGATGGTGTCGGTGCGGTCGATTCCCGTGTCGTGCGTGATCGTCACCCGTACCGGACCCAGGAATGGTGCATCGAAGGTGTCGCTGCGGTCCTTGATGCGGAACCGGAACACCCCCGGGGTCCTGGCAAAGGCCTGGAACACCGCCCTGAACGTCGCGGTCTTGCACAGGAAGGCAGAACCGATGGCTGTGCAAGGAGCCATATAGGTCCGGCTGAGGTTGAGGCTGTCCTGGACCCGGACGGTGATCCCGCCCACCGCTGGGTTGAACACGTCGCCCGGCGGATTGGTGAGGAAGTCGCCCTTCACCTTGAAGCTGGCGTTGTCGATGGAAACGCTCGTGTCGCCCTTCAGCCGCACCTGGGTCAAATTGATGAGCGCATCCTCGGGGTCGCAGACATTCCCGAGCCCGTCATTATCCACATCCGCCTGGTCGGGGTTCGCGGTGTTCGGGCAGTTGTCGTCGGCGTCGCAGATGCCGTCGCCGTCCGAGTCACCACCACCGCCCGCCATACACGTTCCGTTCTGGCAGGTGTCCGGGATCGAGCAGGTGTCGCCGCTGTTGCAGGGGGTGTTGTTCGGCACCGGCGTTGCCACGCAGGTCCCCGTCGGCTCGCTGCAGGTCCCGACGTTGCACTGGTTGGTCAGGCCGTTGCAGTTGGGCGGAGTGCCCGCCTGGCACGTGCCGTTCGGGATGTCGCAGCTCTCGACGCCGTTGCAGGCGAGGCCGTCGTTGCAGTCGGAGTTCTGGGTGCAGAGGACACAAGGGGGCGGCGCCGTGAGGAACGGCGTGAAGTCGACGTTGCCGGTCGCGGTGTCGCATCCGCCGGTGTTCGGACCGGTGGCGCATCCCCACCAGTTGTTCTCCGCGTCGACCGTGGTCGCGGTGGGATTGTTGGCGCCCACCGTGTTCCCCTTGATGCTGTTGTTGTGGGCCGTCACCGTCGGAATGTTGGAATCCCCGGTGTCGTCGTCGAACAGCTTCACGCCCGTGCCGGTGCCGGTGATCCGGTTGCAGGTGAGGGTTCCCGCGGAGTTGCCCGCGCTTCCGCTGAACGAGACCGCCAGCACGCCCAGGTTTCCGCCCTGGATGTCATTCAGGCTGACAACGGCGCTCCCCTCGTCGAGGACGATGCCCTCGAAGCGGCTCCCATGAACCACGTTGCCATGGATCGTCGTATTGTCCGCGAAGTTGTAGACGCCGATGTCGTTGTTGTCGGCGGTGTTGCCCGTTACCTGCGTGCCGCTCGCGGCTCCGACCAGGAGGATGCCGACCGACTGGAAGTCGTTCACGAAGTCCGGCCCGCAGGTGGGATGGTCGCACTCGTTGCCAGTCACCTGGTTACCGCTGATCGTGGCGACTGCACCGCTGCTCACCTGGATGCCGTTCTGGGCGATCAGCGTGGTGGGGCCGATCCCGCTCACCATGTTCCCGGTGACCGTTGCACTCGTGCCGGCGTGTTGGATGACCATGGCGTTCTTCTGGTAGGTGGAGAGCATGTTGTTGACGATGGTCGCGGTGGCGCTGTTGGTTGATGAGCCGACGATGATCCCGATGCCGTTCTGGCAACCGCTCAATGGTTCGTCCCGGATATCGACGATCCCGTCGTCGTGGATGTCCGCGTTGGCGCCATCGAGCACCTCGATCCCGGCCCGGATGCTCCCGCAGTTGGAGGGTCCAGGCCCGCTCACCGTGACACCGGTGACCTCGGTGTCCACCCCCAGCCCCTGGATCGTGACGACGTTGGCCGGGCTCGCCAACACGCCCGGAGCCTTGATGGTCGTCGATGCCTTCCCCGCTCCGACGACGTGGACGGACTTGCCGATGTCGACCTGCTCCACGTAGGTACCCGCGGCCACGCTCACGGTGTCACCGTCGCAGGCAACATCCACTCCATGCTGCACCGTGGCGCAGGGCGTGCCCGAGTCGCGGCAGTCGTTGAAGGTGTCATCGCCCGTCGTGGAGACGAAGCGGGTCGCCGCGAGACAGGGTCCGCTCGTGTAGGTCACGTCGTCGAAGAAGAACCCCTCACCCGCGTTCCCCTCGGCGCCGCCACCCACGCGGAAAAGGAGGGAGTCGACGGGCGGAGGGTCGGTCGGGAACTGGAAGGACTGGTTGTTCGGGAAGAAGTCCTCCCAGGACGTTCCGACGTTCGGCGTCCCGCCGTCGACGCTCACGCGCACGACGTCGTTCGCCTTGCCGTCATAGAACTCCATCTCGACGTCGATGCGATGCCAGCTCGAGCGGCTGAGATTGCTGGCGACGGTCTTGAAGACAAAGCACTTCCCTTCGAAGTCCTCGCCCCCGCCACAATCGAGGATGTTCGCCGGCGCCCTGTAGTCGAAGAAGCTGACCGAGAGCCCCTGACGGCCGTCGGGCAGGCAGACGAAGCCGGGGCAGTCCGAGTCCATGGTGCAGGGATTGCCGGAGTCGGAGCAGGTCGACGGTGGGTCGGTGACGTTGTCGCTCACCTGGACCCAGCTCATGCGGGCGCCGTCGCCGCGGTCGGGGCTGATGACCACGTGCGAGTTCTGTGCGCCCACCGTCGCCGAGTGGAAGAAGACGGTGGCGGTGAAGCGCGGCTGGAGCGTGCCCCCCGCGAATCCCCCATCGGTCGCTCCGGGTTCGCCCGCCTCGTCGGTGAGCGAGGGCGAGAACGGCTGATCGCCGAAGGAGCCGCTCGTGAAGAAGCTCGACATGCGGAAACTCTGGGTCCCGCTGTGGGCGATCGTGCTCGACACGGCCTGGTCGATGCTCGTGTTGATGGGGATCCCCGGCGGGGTCTGCCCGCCCCAGCCGTCCTGGCCGTCGATGCTGCCGACCGTGTAGGGCGGGTTCTCGAAACCGATCGCGCGGGAATCAGCGAACGCGCGAGTGCTGAATGCAACTATTGACAGAAAAGAAAAGAAGACAGCGGTACCCCTTCGTGGGCTCGACATGCGGCGTTCTCCTTCTGGGCGTGTGCCCTTGACGTGCAGAAGCGTTCCGTAGACCTGATGCAGGCGCATCGGTTCGCGAAGTTCCCGCTCAGACTGCCACGCTTCTGCCGGCGTGCAGCGAGCCGCCAACACCCCGCACACCCAACGCCTACGACCTGATGACCTGCTTCCCTCTCCCGCTGGTCGCTCTCCTTGGGCCAGGCCCGGGGCAGCCGATCCACTAACGCAGACGAGTGTCGCCACCGCCTGGATGGCTCGAGTACGTCATCGGCTCCCCTCGTGAGCAATGCGCGACGTCGCCTCGGCCCGCGTGAGTTGTGCTGTCCGGACTGCAACACCCCCGGAGACATGGGCGGCATTGTCCGGGCGCTGACGCCAGCCCGACAATAGGGAAGATTTGCTAGGGCACTATTGCCCTATGCGAGATCGCGGAGCCCTCCGACGGCCACGCTGCACGACTGGCCAGAGCACGTGCGAGCGTTCGTCTTCCGGGCGCGCAGCTGGGCGACCGCCGCGCATCGCTCCGTCTGAGGAATCCCGATTCCGGCCGTCACTGGCTCTCCGGGCAAGGTCGGCATTCAACCCTCCGGAGGGGCGAAACCCTGGCGGAGCGTGTTCTCCGTCACCACGCGGGGCTCCACGAGCTGCAGGAGATAGTCCGG
>DATILR010000265.1:0-14359 GCA_035476275.1 Binatus sp. (SeqCode)
GGGGCCCGCAGGGCGAGGATCACCCACTCGGCTCCGGCCTCTGCGTAGGCGCCGATCCGCTCGATCACCTCGGTCGGCGTGCCGACCAGCACGCCCGGCCGGATGAAGTCCGTCATCGGCCCGAACATGAGCCGCAGGTTCTCTTCCTGCCGGCGGACGGCGGCGGCGTCCGCACCCACCGCGAGACCCAGGTTCACGGTGCGCGTGATGGCGCGCGGATCGCGGCGCTCGCGCTCGCACCACTGGTCGAGCACGCGGTTCCGCTGCACGAAGACCTCGGGCGCGAGGAACGGCACGTTCCAGCCGTCGGCGTGACGGGCGACGATGCGCAGCATTCGCCGCTCGCCCTGCCCGCCGATCCACAGGCGGAGGCGAGGCTGAAGCGGGCGCGGAAGACAGAGGGCGTCGACCAGCTGCACGTGACGTCCCGCGAAGGTGACCCGCTCTCCGTCGAAGAGCCGCCGCAGCACGACGGCCTGCTCCTCGAGCAGGTCGAGCCGGTCGCGGATGGCGGGAAAGGTGACCCCGAAGGCCCGCGACTCGATCTCGTTCCATCCCGCGCCGATCCCCAGCTCGCAGCGGCCGCCACTCAGGTGGTCGATGGTCACGGCCGCTTTGGCGAGCGAGCCGACCGAGCGGTAGCACACGCAGAAGACGAGGCAGCCGACTCGCACCCGGCGGGTCTCGGCAGCGAGCGCCGCCATGCTCGCCACGCCTTCGAAGGCGGGCTTCGCCGGATCGTTCAGATCGGAGACGGAGTAGAGGTGGTCCCAGACCGAGCACCAGTGGAACTCCTTCTCGTCCGCGATCCGCCAGAGACGCCGCAGCTCCTCGATCGAGCAGTCCTGGGGCCCCGCGTGGATGCCGAACCGCATGGCGGCGGTCTACACCAGGAGCCCGCCCGATGCCTAGGCGTCAGCCGCGGCGCCGGCGGCGCAGCCTGCCATCGGCCCGCCCGCGCGGGACGAGCTGCAGCACCTCGGCCAGCTCCTCGAGCCACTGCTCGGTCGACCCGAAGGTGAGCTCCGCCTCCTTGGCGCGCGCCGCGTACCGGTGAAGCTCGTGCTCGATCACGTACCCGGTACCGCCATGCAGCTGGTGCGCCGTCAGGGTCATGTCGCGGTAGGTGCGGCCCGTCCAGGCCTTGGCGACGGCGATCTCGCGCTCCGCCGGAATTCCCTCGCTCAGCCGCCAGAGCGCCTGGTGCGTGACGTGGCGCGCGCCCTCGAGGTCGATCGCCATCGTCGCCACCATCTGCTGCACCGCCTGGAAGGTCCCCAGCTTCACCCCGAACTGCTCGCGCTCGCAGACGTAGCGGGTGGTCATCTCGAGCACGGCGTCGGCCCCGCCGATCATGTCGGCACAGAGTAGCGCCGCGAGCCGCTGGCGGAGCGCCGCGAAGCGCGGCCACGCCGCGCCCGGCCGCCCCGCGACGGCGGTGGCCGGGAGCGGAACGTCTCCGAACGCCACCACGCTCTGGCGATCCTTGCCGAAGGTCTTCTGCGGTCGGACGCTGACGCCGGGGGCGTCCGCCGGGACGAGCACCGCCGAGATGCCGCGCCCCTCGCGCGCGGCGACGAGGAAGGCGTCGGCGGTCACGCCCTGCAGGACGTAACGCTTCTCGCCCGCGACGCGGAGCGTTTTCCCGCGGCGGCGGACGGCTGTCCGGAAGGCCGCCGGATTCTCCGACGCCTGCTCTTCCGCGATCGCGAGCGTCAGGAGCCTCTCGCCGCGCGCGAGTCGGGGCAGCCATTCTCGCTTCTGCGCTGGCGTCCCGAGCGTCGCGAGCGCGAGGCTCCCCGTGATGGCCGCGAAGATGCCGAAGGGCGCGGCGGCTCTCCCGCATTCCTCCATGAGCAGGCCCACGTCGAGCAGCGAGGCCCCCTGCCCACCGGCGCTCTCGGGAATCGCGTAGCCGAGCCATCCGAGCTGGGTGATCGTCCGCCAGAACTCGGGGTCGTGACCCTCGGGCATCGCGTCCCAGGCGAGGCGACGCTCCCGCGTGATCTCGCTCGCGAGCACACGGCGTGCCTCCTGCTGAATCGCCTGCTGCGCTTCGCTCGGACCGAGCTGCATGCGCTACTTCCGCGGCAGGCCGAGCCCGCGCTGCGCGATGATGGCGCGCTGGATTTCGTTCGTGCCACCCCCGAAGCGCTGCAGGGGCGCGGTGGTGTAGAGCCACTGCAGGCGGCCGTGCAGCGGCGCGGCGGGATCGTCGGGGGCGAGCTGGCCGGCGAGTCCGATGATCTCCATGCCGGCCGAGGCGAGGTGGGCGTTCAGCTCGCTCACGTACACCTTGGCGATCGATCCCTCCTTGGTCGGCACGACACCCTGATCGGTGAGCCAGGCGTTCAGGAGGCCGATCTGGCGGCCGACCTCGACCCGCATCTCGAGATCGGCGAGGGCGCGTCGCACCCACGGGATGCTGCCGAGCGGCACTCCGTCGCGTCGGCTCCGGCGCACGAAGGCCTTCAGCTCGTCGAGCAGGCGGAGGAGGAGCCCGACCGAGCCGATCATGATGCGCTCGAAGTCGAGCGCCATCATGGCGTAGTAGAAGCCCATCCCCCGCTCGCCGACGAGGTGATCCTTCGGCACGCGCACGTCCTCGAGGAAGACTGCGTTGGTGCGGATACCCGACCAGGTCCAGAGCCCCTGCACCGTGATGCCGGGGGCATCCATGGGAACGATCATCATCGAGATGCCCCGGTGCTTCGGAGCGTCGGGCTCGGTGCGCACGGCGACCCAGTTGTGGGTCGCCGTGTGCGCGCCCGTGTTCCACATCTTCTGTCCGTTGATGACCCAGTGGTCGCCGTCGAGGACCGCGCGCGTCTTGAGCGCCGCCAGATCGGTTCCGGCGTCGGGCTCGGAGTAAGCGACCGCGAACTCCACCTCGCCGCGCAGGATGGGTGGCAGCCAGCGCGCCTTCTGCTCCTCGCTGCCGGCGCGGAGAATCGTCGGTGCCACCGACCGGATCGTCAGCTGCACGGCGGGCGCACCGGCCTTCTCCATCTCCTCGACGAAGATGAACTGGTCGATCGCCGACTTGCCGAGGCCACCGAACTCCTTCGGCCAGCCGATGCCCCACCAGCCCTTGTCGAACAGCCGCCGGTGAAACTCGCGCGCGAGGGGACCGTCGCCCTCGTTGCCCGCCTGCCGCATCTCCCCGACCAGCGCGGGGGTCACGTGTCGCCGCACGAACGCCCGCACCTCGTCGCGCCAGGCGACCTGCTCGGGCGTGTAGGCGTACCGCATCAGTAGCGGACGATCCGCCGGAAGCTCACCACCTCGATCTGCCCGCTCTCCCCGATCAGCAGGTTGATGAGGAAGGTGAAGAACGACATCAGGAGCCATCCGCCGAGCGCCGACCAGAAGCCGTGCACCTCGAAGCCAACGACGACCTTGGACGCCATCCAGAGCATGCCGGCGTTCACCACCAGGATGAAGAAGCCGAGCGTCAGCAGGGTGAGCGGGAGCGTCAGGAGCAGGACGAGCGGCCGCACGATGGCGTTCAGGATGCCGATCGTCACCGCGGCGAAGAGGAGCGGGAAGATGCCCTGGATCTCGATGCCGCGCACGATCAGGCTCGTCAGGTAGAGGGCCGTCGCGCTCACCAGCCAGCGGATGACCAGTCCCCGCATCGCGGCGCTACCTATGCGAAGCGCTCTGGGGCCGCAAGGCCCGCGCCGCGGGAGGCGCCAGCAGGCGATCGCCGCTGCAATGTTCGCGTGCATCTCGCACGGCGCCAGCGAATCGCTCATGCTGCGGGCCCATGGGCCGGTACGCCTGGTTCATCGGCGGCGTCGCGGCGTGGTTCCTCGGGGCGGGCATGCAACAGGTGCTCTTCGCGTGGCTTCTCGTCGGCGAGCTGCACCAGGACTCGCAGTGGGTGGGCACGGCGCAGATGTGCCAGACGCTGCCCGCGCTCCTGTTCCTCCTCCTCGGCGGGCTCATCGCCGACCGCCTCGATCGCCGGCGGCTACTGGTCGTCCTCCATGCGCTCGCGGCCGTCGCAGCCGGCGGCATGGGTGTCGCGGTCGGCACCGGGCTCCTCAGCCTCGGGGTCGTGATCCTCTACGGGCTGTCGTGGGGGACGTTGGCGGCGTTCGCCCAGCCCGCCCGGGACGCATTGCTCTCCGAGGTGGCCGCCGGCGATCTGATGCGTGCGGTCACGGGCGCCGCCCTGGCGCAGTTCGCGGCGCAGGCAGTGGGTGCCCGGCTCGCGGGATTCTGCGGGCGGCTCGGCAGCCCCGCCGCACTCGGCCTCCAGGCGGCCGTGTTCGGTGCGGGGATGGTGATGGCGTGGCGGCTCCCGCCCGCCCCGCCGATACGGACACGGACCGGCGGCGGCACCGCCCTGTCCGCGATCCGCGAGGGACTGCGCGAAGTCGCGCGCTCGGAGCGCCTGCGGCCGGTCGCCGTGCTCGTCGCGTGCGACGGTCTCTTCTTCATGGGGCCCTTCATCGTCCTCTGCCCGCTCATGGTCCGCGA
The DNA here is from genome assembly GCA_035476275.1 of Binatus sp. (SeqCode). Taxonomy (GTDB): domain Bacteria; phylum Desulfobacterota; class Binatia; order DP-6; family DP-6; genus DP-23. The sequence continues at coordinate 4,489 of DATILR010000265.1, forward strand.
CGTCTATCACGGAGGGATCACCGAGCTGTCGCTCGTCGTCATGGCGCTGACAGCGGGCACGATCGGCGGGTCGCTCGTGGTGCTGTTGCGCGGCGGCCTGCGGCGCAAGGGGCTGGCGTTCTTGCTGGCGCTACTCGGGGTCGCGTCCTGTCTCGTGGCCCTCGAAGCACCTCTGTCGTTCCGGGAATTCCTCGCCGTGATGGTCGCGTGGGGGATCTGCCATTCGCTCTTCTTCAACACGAGCCGCGCGCTCTTCCAGGAGGCCGCAACCCCGAGCCATCGGGCGCGGGTGCTGTCGGTTCACTCGCTGGGGCTTCTCGGCATGGCGCCGCTCAGTAACCTCGCGACCGGATTCGTCTCGAACATCGTCGGGCCGCGGACGACGTGTGCGCTCGCCGGCGTGGCGATGCTGGCCATCACCGCCGCGGCCTGGGTCGTAACGCCCGTGCGTCAGCTCGAGTAGGCCGTCGGCTGGGTGGCTGCTCATCAGGTGGCTGCTCATCATTGACAGGCTCGAGAGAGACGCGGTACGGCGGGCGCAATGTGCGGCATCGTCACGGTCTTCTCCAGCGACGGCCCGGTCTCCGCCGACGCGCTCGGGCGCGCCACACGGGCCCTGCACCACCGCGGCCCCGACGGCCAGCGACAGTGGATCGCGCCGCACGGACGGGTGGGCATGGGGCACGCGCGGCTCAGCATCATCGACCTCACCACCGGCGACCAGCCGATCGCCAACGAGGATGAGCAGCTCCACATCGTCGTGAACGGTGAGTTCTACGACTACGCTCGCTACCAGCGCGAGCTCGTCGTGCGCGGCCACCGCCTGCGCACGCGCTCCGACAGCGAGATCCTTCTCCACCTCTACGAGGAGGAGGGCGCCCATTGCCTCCACCACCTGCGCGGCGAGTTCGCCTTCGTGCTCTGGGACGAGCGGAACGGCCTCGTCTTCGCGGCCCGCGATCGCTTCGGAATCAAGCCGCTCTACTATGCGCACTGGCGCGACGCGCTCTACCTCGCCTCCGAGGCGAAGGCGCTGTTCGCGGCCGGGGTCCCGGCGCGCTGGGACCACGAGAGCCTCTACCAGGATCTGCACGCCATTCTCGACGGGGACCGCTCACTCTTCGAGGGCGTCTACCAGGTCCCGCCGGCGCACTACCTCGTCGCGAGCCGCCACCACACGCAGATCGTCCGCTACTGGGACCTGAACTACCCGACACTCGACGCACCGCCGCCGGTCCGCACCGCGGCGGAGCACGTCGAACGGATGCGCGACGAGCTGCGCGAGGCGATCCGCCTGCGGCTCCGCGCCGACGTGCCGGTCGGGTGCTACGTGAGCGGCGGTCTGGACTCCTGCGCCATCCTCGGCATCGCCGCCGATCTGCGCGACGATCCGGTCGAGGCATTCACCATCGCGTTCGAGGAGGGCCCTTTCGACGAGGGCCCGATCGCCGCGGAGATGGCCGCCCACGCCGGCGCGCACTTCCACCGCTTCCACATGCCCGAGGAGACGCTCGCCCAGCACTATGCCGATGCGATCGCGCACTGCGAGATGATCCACTTCAACGCCAACTGCGTCGCCAAGTACCTGCTCAGCGAGAAGGTGCGCGACGCAGGCTTCAAGGTGGTCCTCACGGGCGAGGGGTCGGACGAGATCCTGGCCGGCTACCCACCCTTTCGCCGGGACCTGCTGCTTGACGACGCGGCCGCCGATGCCGACGCGACGCGGCAGCGTGTCGCGGCTCTCGACGAGGCGAACAAGCTCTACGGCACGTTCGGGAGCGGGGTGGTCGGTCCGACCCTCCCCCTCGACGCCGTCGAGCGAACGCTCGGCTTCGTGCCGACCACCCTGCAGCAGTTCGCCGAACGCGGTGCGCGCGTGCAAATGCTCCTCTCGCCCGATTTCAAGGCCGAGTTCGCCGGGCGCGACCCCTTCCGCGTCATCCTGAACCGCCTCGACGTCGGCGGACAGATGAGAGGCCGCGCGGCGCTCTACCAATCGATGTACCTGTGGGCGAAGACGATCTTCCCGAACAAGCTCCTGAACTTCCTCGGCGACCGCATGGAGATGGCGCACTCGATCGAGGGCCGCACGCCGTTTCTCGATCACCATCTGGTGGAGGCGGTGGTGGCGATGCCGATCACCATGAAGATCCACGGCACGACCGAGAAGTACGTGTTGCGCGAGGCGGCGCGTCCCTTTGTGACCGATACCGTCTACCGTCGCCAGAAGCACCCCTTCATGGCGCCCATCGTGTTCAAGGGCGGTCTCTTCGAGCTCGTGCAGGACACGCTCCGCGGGCAGGCCCTCGCGCGCGTGGCCTTCTTCGACCGGCAAGCGGTGCTGGCGCTCCTCGACAGCGTACCCACGATTCAGGATCAGGCGACGCGCGACCGGCTCTTCCCCCTGCTCCTGTTCGTCACGAGCACGTGCGTCCTCCACGAGCGGTACCGCCTGTGAGCGGCGCGGGGCACGACGCCTGACACGACGACGACCGCGCGAAGAACACCGCCGGGATGTTGCAGAGCAGCGCCGGAACGGGCGCTGGCCCAGAGCTGGAAGCAGAGGGAGAACGGCAGGCCCGCAATCATGGGTAGCGTCGTGGCCAACATGGGCGGACGGGAAGGCATCCCGCGCTACCCATCGCGCCGCGTCTCGGCCGGCGGCACAGCCGCGTCACGTCGCGGTCGGATGACGACGACCGGGCGGCTTCGGACCCACCAGCGGAGGAACGCCACCGAGAACGGGCGGAGGACTGTGCGATGGAGGAAGTTCAGGACCGCGAACGGCGCGGGCACGAAGAACGGATGCGCCGTGACGAGCGCGCGCTTTGCCTCGAGCACCTCGACGATCTCGGCCTCTGCCGGCAAGACCCACCCCGCGCAGGTGACACGGACCTCGGAACGGTGACGGATGTTGCGGATCCAGTCCGACCGCCGCCCGTAGGTCGAGAGCACGATCAGCATGTCGCGCGTCCGCTCGCACGGCAGCAACACCTCGCGCGGCAGCCCCGTCCGCCGTCCCGTGGTGGTGAGCAGGACCCAGCCGGGCGCGCGCTCGAAGTAGCGACGGAACCACCACACGATGGCGCCCTGCACGGGCCGGATCCACCTCGGGATGAAGTGCAGGTGGGCGGCGAGCGGCTCACGACGCCCGCCGCGCAGCGGACGCGATTCCGCGGCGCGTGTCAGGCGGGACTCCAGGCGAGCGCCACGACGAACCCGACCAGACACGCCATCTGCACGGCGAAGAAGCCGAAGCGGACGTTGAAGCGAAGACCCGCTCCGGGGCTCACGTGGACGATCGACTGGGCGATCCGGGCGCAGAGATAGACCACCGCGAGCGCATCGAGCACCGTCCCCGATCGTCCCGCGACGGCGGCGACGAGCACGACCACGGCAAACAGCGGGAGGTTCTCGACCGCGTTCGCATGAGCGCGGAAGAGCCGCCACACCAGCCGGCGGTCGTCCGGCACACCGAAGTCACGGACGCTCCCCCCCCGCCTCAGGTGGCGGAGCCGCACGACCGTGAGGGCCAGGACGAGCGCAACGATCCAGACGACCAGCACGAGAAGGCAGGCAAGCGGGACAGATAGCCCATGGGCCATGCACGCTTCTTCCGCCTTCTTCCGGGTTCAGTCCACGGGCAGGAAAGCGCGATAGCGGGTCGGAGTGGTGAAGCCCATGCGGCGGTAGACGGGAGCGCCCATCGGCGAGGCCTGCAGATTCATGAAACGGGCGCCGCGCCCGAGGCCTTCGCTCACCACCTTCCAGGTGACTGCCGAGCCGTAGCCCCGGCCGAACTCGCCCGGCACGGTTCCCACCCATCCGACGCCACCGACACCATGCGACAGGTAGAGGATGGCGCCCGCCACCGGCACGTCGTGCTTGTATGCGAGGAAGGCGTGTTTGGTCGGCCCGATCACGCTCTCGAGCAGCGCGAAGTGCGAGAGGATCGAGGCCTTGGGCGCGCCGTAGACACCGTATGCTTCGGCCATGACGCGTGCGTAGTCCTCGCGACCCGCATCGTCACTCACGCGGCGGATGGCGATGTCCGGAGGGAGCGGTGGGGATGTGCCGTCGCCTGCGACGAACGCCATCGCGGGCGTGGTGAGCAGCTCGACCTCGCGGTACCCCTGCTGCGAGAGCTCCACCTGCAGCGCGGCGTCGGCGTGATCCCGCGTCATGACCGAGAACGGCAGGCCCGTGCCGCGGAAGCACCGCTCGGTCTCCTTGCGCACGGTGGCGGCGGCGACCCGACCCGCGACCATCGCCATGTTGGCGACGATCGTGCCGCGTGGGCTGCCGCACATCACGAGCCCCTCGCTCTCCACGACCCATCCGCCGGGGGTGAAGCGCGAGATCTCGCGCACCATCTCCATCCAGTTGAGATCCATCAGGGCGAGGAGCTCCGCGCGTTCCACTGGCCTCGCGTCGCACGCGGCTCGGTGCGGTGTCAAGGTCCGCGCTCGGCGAGACGTTGCCCGTCAGCGGAGGTTTCGCTTCAGGAACGCGACGATGGCGGTGGGGATCGGATTGTTGGCGTCGTCCTCGGCGGTGACCGCATCGACGTGGGCGAAGCCCTCCGCCATCACGACCTCGTAGCCGCCCGCCACGCCCCCGAAGGTGGGGAAGGCGGGATTCGGAGTGACCGGATCAACCACCCGCGGCGTTCCGTCGCAGCTCGGCGCAGCGCACACCCCGATGCTGCCGGCGAACGGCGTGTAGGCACCCGGCACGACCGCGAGACCGTTGGTCGCGCCGAAGGCGATCACCGGGATGTCGATGTTCGCCGCCTGGGTGAGGTTCTCGATGTCGCGGCGACCGCGACCGATCGAGAGGGCCGTCGAGTCGAGGTTCACCGCCTGCGAGCAGTCCCCGTCGGCGCCGCACGAGGCGCCGACGTTCCCGGCCGAGCAGATGCTGCCGGAGCAGACGCCCGCCACCGTGGTCACGCTCGGGCCTGCGTTCGGATAGTAGAGATCGGTGAAGTTGGTGCGACCCTTGTAGAAGTTCCCCACCAGCCGGTCGAGGCGCGTGACTTCCTTCTCCTGCCCCCACCGGGTGCCTGGGAGCGCGGTCGGCGGCGGACCGTTGTTGGGCACCACCGCCGCAGGCATCGGCCCCTCGGTGATGTCCAGCCAGGTCTGCAGCCCATCGACGACGGGTCCCGGCGCGCCGATCGACGTCGCCACGAACGACGCGATGGCAGCCACCACCCCGTCGTCGTCCAGGAACTCGCCCAGGCTGCCGTCAGCGGTGGCGCGGGGCAGGGCAGCCAGCGTGGCGAGGTCCGGAACCTTGGCGATCGCGTTGTTGCCGGCTCCTCCCTGATCGACCCGGATGAGGTTCTCCCCGCCGTCGGGATCGACCACGGCCTGGATCGCGGTCAGCTCGCCGGCTGCCAGGATGCGCGGATTGAGGAGCCCAGGCACGATGGCGTAGGCGGTGGTGGGCGGCGTGCACTTCGGAGGCGCTTGCCCGGCACAATCCACCGCCTCCGTCGCGAGCGTACAGGCGGTGACCCCGTCGACGCAGCGGGGCGCGTTGTCGCGCACCGCCCCGAACAGCCCGCCGTCGAACTTGGCCTCGATGCGGTCGAGCGTGTCGGCCGTGAGGGGCGCCCCGCCCGTCGACCCGCCGACGCCCTCGAGCAAGACCAGCCCGCGGAGCTTGGTGTAGCCCGGGAGGGGGGCGCCGGCACCCGTCAGGTTGAAGTCCGTCGCGGCGTAGCGCGCCGTGAAGCCGGTGCCGGCCGAGTGACCACCGAGGAAGACGTTGCCGTTGCGCACCACGCCGTGCGCCGCCTCGACGACGGCGTCGATGTCGCGCGAGAAGACGAGGTTGGTCCAGGCCGCGAGGAACGGCACGTCGGCCTGCGGGTCGTAGAAGATGGCCCGCCGCTTGGGGCCGGCCGCCAGGAGCGGGTGGAGGCTCGATCCCAGCTCGCCGCCGTAGAGCCAGTCGAGCGCGATCTCGGGGCTGAGGAACTCCTCCGCGATGTCGAGCCCCTCGCCGTCCTCGAGCTGGTTCGTGCGCCGGTCGAAGGCCCACACCTCGAGCCCGAACCCCTCGGTCCGGGCGCGAACGATGAGGTTCTCCGCCAGGATCCTGAAATCGCCGGCACCACCCTCGAAGCCCGGCACCAGGATGAGGACCGCATCGGGTTTCTGCACCGACCCGGCGAGTCGGTGTCGGGTGTAGCGCGCGTTGTTCAGGCTGAAGCCCCCCGCACCGAACTGCGTCAGCAGCTTCGGGTTCGTCACCACCACGCCGGGGCTGCCGGGCGTGTTCGCCGGCTGTGCGGAGCTCGGCACGTCGACGGTCTCCTGCACGACGAGGGTCGCGCAGTCATTCATCGCGTCGAACCTGCACGCGTCGACCGCGAAGGGCGAGGCCTGGCAGGCGTGCCGCACCACGTGGCCGTTCGCCGAGTCGACGCACTGCGCGGCGGGCCGGGCGCCGGCCTTGGTCTTGCCGTTCATGGGCTTCGCCTCGCAGCACATCACGCGCGGCTCCGCAAAGCCGCAGGCGGCGCCGGCATAGATCTTCTTCACCTCGTTCCGGCACTGTCTTCGGAGCGTGAAGGCGCCGAGGAGGGGCGTCCCATCGACCGCATCGTCGATCACGCCATTGACACACTTGACGAACCGGCCGTGCCGCTTCTCCTTGCTCGAGCCGTCGAAGGTGTCGCACGGACATTGCCGCGCGATCGCGCCGCGCACGGCGGCGATCGCCTTGGCGTCGCTCAGCGCGGAGGCGTGCGCCCGGCACGAGTCGGCGGCATGGGCCGACACCGAGAACCCCACGGCGAGGAAGAGCGAGAGCCCGGCGGAGCGAGATGTCGACATCGGTGGTCTAGAAACACGCGGCGTCGAGATGCGTCAAGTCGCGCTACGCACGAGCGTGGGCAGCTGCGCCCGAAGCTCGTCGATCGTCCAGGTTGCGCCGCGCGGCGCGATGGTCTCGCTCCGCTCGCTGCGGACGATGCCGATCCGTCCTTCGCGGAAGGTGAAGACGGTACCGCTCACCCCCGCGCTCGCTTCCGAGGCGAGATAGACGACGAGCGGCCCGAGTGCCGCCGGGTCCAGGCCGGCAGGCTCCTCGTCTCGGAGAAAGGCCGCGCTCATGCGGGTCCGGGCGAGCGGCGCGACGGCGTTGCAGGTGATGCCGTGCGAAGCGCCCTCGGCGGCGATCACCCGTGTGAGCATTGCCACGCCGGCCTTCGCCGCCGCATACGCCGCCGTGCCGGGGTAGACGTGATCGAGACCCGCGCCCGACGTCGTGTTGAGGATGCGGCCGCCCCGCCCGGCGGCTCGCATGGCGGCGAAGGCCGCACGCGCGCAGGCGAAGGTTCCGGTCAGGTGAACGCCCAGGATGCGCGCCCAGGCATCCTCGGGGAATGCCTCGAGAGGATGGCTCTCCGTGATGCCCGCATTGTTGACCAGGACGTCGAGGCGACCGAAGGTCTCGAGGGCCGTGCGGACGATCGCCTCACCGGCAGCCACCGTGCCGACCGGCTCGACGCTCGGCGTCGCCTCACCACCCGCGGTGCGAATCTCCGCCACCACAGCGGCGGCGACGCCGGCGGCGACGCCGCGCCCGTCGAGCCCACAGCCAACGTCGTTGACGACGACGCGCGCACCGGCCGCCGCGAGCGCCCGGGCATGCGCGCGGCCCAGCCCGCGCCCCGCGCCGGTCACGATCGCCACGCGGCCGACGAGGGGCTGCATGTGCCCCGCTACTCTCGGGGCGCAGGCTCCGTCAATGGCGTGGACTCGGCGGAAAGCCCCTGGTAGATTCTCGCCGCGCGGGCCGCCCCGGCGGCCAGGTCTCGTCGCATCGTGCCGCCTCACGACGCGACGCGGCCAGGAGGACATCCACTATGGCGCGATTCCGCTCGACGAAGCGCGCGAAAGAGCTGCAGCGCAAGGCCAAACACGAGGCCAAAGAGGCTCGTAAGCGCGAACGACGGGAGAAGGCTCCCGACGGTGTCGACGACGACATCGATTGGAGCCAGGCGGTCGGCATCGATCCGCCCCCGGGGACCGTCCCTTCCGCGGAGGAAGCGGGAGAAGGGGACGACGACGACACGGAATCGGACGAGCAGGAGCCCGAGGGCTCGACCGGCTGACCCAGCTCGCCGCTACGGGGGCGGCCGTCCCAGGCGATAGACCAGAGTTCCGGCGATGCCCGCGGCCAGGAGGCCGACGAGACGCATCCCGGCGCTCTTCTCGCGCAGCAGCCCCAGGGCGACGCCGGCGGCCGTCATCATCGCGAGCACCTCGACCGGCTCGTGCTGGCGCGCCAGGCGACGTACCGCGCGACGCGGGAGCAGCCGATCCTCGAGCGTGCCGAGCGTGACGCGGAGGTCGCGCTGTGCGTCGTCGACCTCGGTCGCGAGCCCTTGGATCTCGATCCGGATCGCTTCACCGGTCATGTCAGTGAACGGGATGTCGTATCTTCCGTGGCCGGCGCGAGCGCGTTCCCGACCTCGCGGCTGAGCATCCGGACCTCGATCCTGCCCAGCACCACCGCGGCCAAGAGCAGTCCGCCACCCACCAGGAACGCCGCCCCCCAGACGGGAAGCCAGCGCGCGAGGAGGGTCACCAGACCCGCGACCAGTGCCCCGACACCGCCCAGTCCGAGCACCACCCCGGTGGCCAGGAACCCTCCCCTTGCTCGCATCGCCTCCAGGCCGGCGTAAAAGCGGAGACGGAAGAGCGCGGCTTCCGCGCGCAGGATGCGCGCCAGGTCATCGCCGAGCCGCGAGACCAGCGCACTCACTGACTCGTGGTCAGTCGGCGTCTGGATGGGCAGAGCGGGCAAAGCCGCCTCCCGTGTTGAAGGCACGCCGGAGGAGCTCCAGCGCCAGGATCGCGCTCACGTTGCTCACCGCCGTGCGTGTGAGCCGCATGCCGAGCGGCGAGAGTAGTCCGCCGCCGAGCACGAACCCCGCCAGGACGACGGCCCCTGTCGTGAGCGCGGGCTCTTCCTGGAGCATCCGGGACATGTACGTCTGGAGCCGTGCCGCCGCATCGCCAACCGCCCCGATGACCTCGCCGACCGTAGGAGCGTCGACGGGTTGAGGCCTCATGCGAAGGAACGCGCGACCTTCGCGATCAGGTAGCCGAGCGCGAAGGCACCTGCGACCGTGAGCAGGGGGGATTCCTGCACGAGGCTCACGAGCCGCCCGTTCGCCGACGTGAGCAACCTGCGGGCTTCGGGGAGGTCGCGACTGAGCTCCGCCACGCTCTCCTGTACCCGCCCGATGCCGCGGGCGAGGTTGTCCTGGATGACCCGAGCCGTCTGCTGGACATCTTCGCTCAATTTGGCTGTTTCCATGGCCACCTCGACGAGCAAGAAACATTCCCCGTGGATCCGAGCGTCATATCCGCTCCGCTCGCAGACGCGCAGCGCGTCGGTGTCGCGGACGGCTACGAACGGCCGTCAACCCCGGTAGACGCTTCGCACCAGCGTCCGCGGTCGCCGGCGCTCCGAGCGTCAGCGCCGGTTCACACGAGAGATCGCGACCCGCCAACATGGAACAGCTTTTCGCTGGCACGCTCCTCGCTCCGGTCGGCGGGAGGAGGGCGATCATGCACCTAAGATATGCGCTGCTGGCGTTGCTCGGCGAGGGCGAGGCCCACGGATACCAGCTGCTCAAGCTGTTCAATCAACGGCTCGGTCCCTTCTGGCATCCGAACATCGGCCAGGTCTATCAGCTCCTCCACGAGCTCGAGCGGCGTGGCCTGGTTGCACGACGCGATCAGCGCGTCGGTCCGCGCCTTCGCCGCGTCTTTCGCCTGACCACGCGCGGCGAGCGGGCGCTGCGCACGTGGCTCATGCGGCGGCCGGCCTGGCCGCCACCGCT
>DATILR010000266.1:0-3196 GCA_035476275.1 Binatus sp. (SeqCode)
TGGATCGTCACGCCGATGGTCTCCTACATGACCGGCATGCTCGCCGCGGTGGGCGTCGTGGGTGCACTCTTCGCGCGGCATCGCGGCGCGCCGGGACAGGCGGTACGGGTGAGCCAGCTCGACGGCGTCATCGCGCTCAACAGCGGCACCTACGTGACCGGAGCCGATCATGCCGGGCGGCTCCTCCAGGGCGGGGATCCGCGCGGCGTCTACCCGACCTACGGCCTCTACCGCACCGCCGACGGCTGGATCTTCGTCGGCGCGCTCACCCAGGGATTCTGGGTGAAGCTGATGATGCTGCTCGAGCGCGTCGACCTGCTCGCGCATCCCCTCCTCCAGACGACGCCGCTCGCCTTCGGGAGCCCGGAGATCCGGTCCCTGGTGCGCGCCGCCCTGGAGCCGATCTTCGCCGCGCGCCCGACGGCCGAGTGGCTGTGCGCGCTCGACGAGGCGGACGTCCCCTGTGGAGCGGTCGGAAGTCGCGAGCAGTTCCTCACCGATCACGACGCACGCGAGCTCGGCCTCGTCGTGCCGATCGAGGATCCCGTCCTCGGTGCGACCTGGCAGCCCGCAGGGCCCGCGGCGTTCTCGGACACGCCGGCGCCGGCACCGCGTCCCGCCCCCCTCCCGCGCGCCGACACGGAGGTCGTGCGCGCCGAGGCGTCGACCTGGCGTCGTGCGGCTGCATCTGTGGGCGGCTCGCCACCGCCCACCTGCCTCGAAGGGGTGCGCGTCCTCGATCTCACGAACTTCATCGCCGGCCCCGTCTGCCCGATGCTCCTCGCCGACCTCGGCGCCGAGGTGGTGAAGATCGAGAGTGCCGACGGCGATCCGTTCCGCCTGGCCGCCTTCGCGTTCCTCGGCTGGAACCGGGGCAAGCGGGCGCTGGTTCTCGATCTGAAGTGCGCCGAAGGACGCGACGTTTTCCTCGACCTCGCCCGCCGGGCGGACGTCGTGGTCGACAACTTCCGGGCCGGCGTCATGGAGCGGCTCGGCATCGGCTGGGAGACGCTGCGCGACGTGAACCCACGTCTCATCCACACCTCGATCACGGGCTACGGCTCGACCGGACCACTGGCGACGCGTCCGGGGTTCGATCCGCTCTTCCAGGCACGCTCCGGTCTCATGCAGGCGCAGGGAGGCGAGGGCGAGCCCGTCTTCCACATGATCGCGTACACCGACTACAGCGCGGGAACGCTCGGCGCGCTGGCCACGCTCGCCGCGCTCGTCGCCCGCGAGCGGACGGGACGCGGACAGCGCGTGGACGTGAGCCTCTTCCGGACCGCCTTCGTCGCGCAGGCGGCCGAGATGATCCTTCATCAGGGACGCCCTACCGGAGCGCAGGGTGGCCGAGACTTCCTCGGCCCGGGCGCATGCCGGCGCCTCTACGCCTGTTGCGACGGCTGGCTCTGCATCACCGCTCGCACCGAGGCCGAGGCGATCGCGCTCGGACGCCTCGCCGGGGTGACCGTGGCGCTCAGCGATCCGCCCGACGGGGAGTCGGCGGCAGGAATCGAGCGCACCCTCACCGCCACGTCCCGCGCCGAGGCGCTCGATCGCCTCGCCGCCGCGGGCGTCCCCGCCGCACCCTGCCTCGGCTTCGCCGAGCTCTTCACGGAGCCGTTCCTGCGCGCCAGCGGCTGCTTCGCCGAGCAGGTGCACCCGACGCTCGGCCGCGTGCTCATGGGCGGTCCGATGATCCGCTTCGCCGCGACGCCAATCGTCTTCCGCCGTCCCGCCTCGCTCCTGGGGGCGGACGGCGAAGAGGTGCTGCGCGAGATCGGCTACACGAGCGAGCGCATCGTAGCCCTGATGGACGCCGGCATCGTCGGCCGCCCCCCGGGCTGATCAGCCGTCGAACACCGCCATCGCCGCCGGCAGGCACTGCGAGAGCGGTCCGAAGCCAGCCGCGGGAAGCGTCAGGAGCAACGCCTCCAGCACCTCCTCGCGCGTCGCGCCGATCGCCTTCGCGCGGGCCACGTGCACCGGCACACCGCGCACGTGCCCCGCGCTGGCCGCGGCCGCGATGTAGACGAGCTGCTTCGTTTTCTCGTCCAGCCGCGGTTGCCCCAGCAGCGCCCCGAAGAACGCCTGCATCGCGTCCGCCGCACCGGGACATTCGGCCCGCAGGATATCCATCATCGTCTTTTCGACCATCCGCCGAGCCTAGCAGGCCAGGTCCGTCGGCGGAACGGAACACGAGCTGCGGGGTGGGGCGGAGGTTCGCGAGGACCATGAGTGCCATGGAAGGGCTCTGTTGACGCTCGCAGGAAGCACGCGTTAGCACTGCCACATGGACGGCACGACGCGACGGCGACCGCTGGCGGGCATCCGCGTGTGCGACCTCACGCACCAGGCGGCTGGCCCGTGGTGCACAACCCTCCTGGGTGACATGGGCGCCGACGTCATCAAGGTGGAGAAGCCCGGCCGCGGCGACGGCATCCGCTACGCGGGCGATGTGCCCCCCGAGATCGGCAGCTATAACTTCCAGGGGCTCAACCGGAACAAGCGAAGCTGCGGCATCGATCTCCAGACGCCGCGCGGCCGCGACCTGATCGAGCGTCTCGCCCTCGCCTCCGACGTCCTGGTGGAGAACCTCCGTCCCGGCGTGCTCGATCGCTACGAGCTCGGCTACGACGCGCTCGCGGCACGCAACCCTCGTCTGGTCTACTGCTCGATCACCGCCTTCGGGCCGACCGGGCCGCTCGCGCAGGCGCCCGGCATGGATCTCATCGTCCAGGCGCGGAGCGGCCTCATGGGGCTCACGGGAGAGCCGGGCGGATCGCCCATCAAGGCGGCACCGCCGGTCGCCGACATCACGAGCGGCATCTATGCCGCCTACGGCATCCTGGGTGCGCTGCTCGAGCGCGAGCGCTCGGGCCGTGGGCAGCGCGTCGAGCTCGCCATGCTCGAGGCCGTCCTCTCGACCTTCGCGGACATCGCCACCAACGTGCTGACGCTCGGCACCCACTACGAGCCATTCGGGACCGGCCATCCCGACATCTGTCCCTACCAGGCCTTCCGGGCGAGCGACGGCTGGTTCATCCTCGCCTGCCTCACGCATGCCTTCTGGAAGCGCTATGCGGCGGCGATGGGTCGCGAGGATCTCCTCGCCGATCCCCGCTTCCGCTCGAACCGCGACCGGGTGCTGCACAAGGCGGAGTTCATCCCGATCCTGAAGGCCGAGTTCGCGCAG
>DATILR010000267.1:0-3876 GCA_035476275.1 Binatus sp. (SeqCode)
GGGGGGTGCCGTCGACGAGGTGGGAGCCCGGCGAACGCCCGCCACGGCGACCCACGCGGCGCGGCAGCGCCGGGCTTAAGGACCCGCCGAGGAGACGGCACCCCCCGGCCCGCGCACGCACCCTCCGCCAACCGTTGTCACGACAAGCGCGATCTAGTACTCGAACCGGGATCATGCCCGCCGCGCTCTCGCGCTTCCGGATGCTGGACCTGTCGCGACAGCTCCCCGGCCCGTTCTGTTCGATGCTGCTGGCCGACCTCGGCATGGACGTGCTCGCCGTGTACGCCCCGACCGACCCGATGGGCATGGGCATCCCGCTTCTCGGGCGCAACAAGCGCAGCCTGACCCTCAATCTGAAGGCAGCCGAGGGGCGCGAGATCTTCACCCGTCTCGCCCGCGACGCCGACGTCATCCTCGAGGGCTCGCGCCCGGGGGCCGCCGCGCGCCTGGGCGTCGACTATCCGACCCTCAGCCGACTGAATCCCCGCCTCGTCTACTGCTCGATCTCGGGTTACGGCCAGGACGGGCCCTACCGGGATCGCGTGGGGCACGACGTCAACTACCTCGGCTTCGCGGGCGTCATCGGGCTCACCGGGACGGCGGGCGGTCCGCCGGCCATCCCGGGGGTGCAGATCGCCGACATCGGAGGCGGTGCCCTGATGGCGGCGGTGGGCATCCTTTCCGCCCTCTGGGCGCGCGAGGAGACCGGGCGCGGGCAGATGGTCGACATCGCCATGATGGACGGCTCGGTCGCCTGGCAGGTCGTGAACGTGTTCCGCTATCTCCTCGAGCGAGAGGAGCCGGCGCACGGCGAGACGCTGCTCACCGGCCGCCATCCCTGCTACGCGATCTACGAGACCCGGGACGGCCGCCACGTCACGGTGGGGGCACTCGAGCCGCATTTCTGGCGCACGCTCTGCGAGCGCCTCGAGCTGCCCGCGTTCGTGGAGCAGCAGTTCGCCGAGGGCGAGGCGCGCGAGGAGATGTTCCGCGTGCTGCGCGCCAAGTTCCGGGAGCGAACGATGGCCGAGTGGGTGGCGATGCTCGCCGACCTGGACATCTGCTTCGGCCCGGTGGCGAAGCTCAGCGAGATGGTCGCCGATCCGCAGGTACGCCACCGGGAGATGATCGTCGACCTCCCGGACGGGAAGCGAACGCTCGGTAATCCGATCAAGCTCTCGGCCACCCCGGCCTCCCTCCGCACACCGGCGCCCGATCTGGGCCAGCACACGGAGAGCGTGCTCCGGAGTCTCGGCTACTCGGCGGGCGACATCGCGGGGTTGCGGGCCCGCGGCGTGGTGTGACGTGCCGGGCATCGGGGCCGCCGCCGCCTACATCCCGCGCTATCGCCTCCCGCGGGAGCTGATCGCGAAGGAGTGGGGCGGCGTCTCGGCGGGGGGCGAGAAGGCGGTCGCCAACCATGACGAGGACAGTCTGACGCTCGCGCTGGGAGCGGCGCTCGGGCTCGCGGGGGACCGCCCACCCGTGGACGCGGTGTTCTTCGCCACCACGTCGTCGCCCTACCAGGAGAAGCAGGCGGCGGCGACGATCGCCGCGGTTCTCGATCTCCCGGCCACGACGCGGACGCTCGATCTCGGTGACACCCTGCGCGCCGGGACCTCCGCCTTGCTGACGGCCCTGGACGCGATCGCGGGCGGCAGCGCGCGCCGGGTGCTGGTGGTCGCGGGCGAGTGCCGGTTGGGCGAGCCCGACTCGATGACCGAGCAGAACTACGGCGACGCGGGCGCCGCCGTCGTCGTCGACCGGGACGGCGGGGGCGCCGAGGTCGTCGCCACGCACACGATCGCGGACGAGTTCCTCGGCACCTGGCGGACCGCCGATCAGGAGTTCCCCCATGGCTTTCCGGGAGCCTTCGAGGCGAAGTTCGGCTACGGGCGGGTGCTCGGCGAGGTCATCCAGGGCGTGCTCGCCAAGGCGAAGGTCGCGCCGCGAGACCTCGCGACGGCGATCCTGCCAGCGCCGAGCGCGCGCGCCCCCCTGGGCATCGCCCGGGCGCTCGGCCTCGATGCGAAGACGCAGCTGCAGGACAGCTTCTGGATGACGGTGGGGGACACCGGCACCGCGCAGCCGCTCGTCATGCTGGCGGCGGCGCTCGAGCGGGCGAAGGCGGGAGACCTCATCCTGGTCGTGGGCTACGGGGACGGCGCCGACGCCCTCCTCGTGCGTGCGACGGGCGCGATCGGCGGCGGGGCCGCGAGCGTCGCGCGCCAGGTCGAGGTGAAGCGGACGCTCGCGTCCTACGGGCGCTATGCCCGCTTCCGTCGCCTGCTGCGCAAGGATGGAGCCTCGAGCGACGTCGCGTCACCAGTGGTGGCCTTCCGCGACCGGAAAGAGCTGTTCGCGCTCTACGGCGGGCGCTGCCCGAGCTGCGCCACGGTGCAATTTCCCCGGCACCGCGTGTGCATCGAGTGCGGCCACGCGGACGGCCTGGCCGAGGTGCGGCTGGGACGGCGCGGGACGCTCTTCACCTTCACCAACGACTACCTGTTCGAGAGCCCCGACCCGCCCGTCTCGCACGCGGTCGTCGACCTCGAAGGGGGCGGCCGCCTGTACCTGCAGCTCACCGACTGCGAGCCGGAGCGGGTCGAGATCGACATGCCGCTCGAGCTGACGTTCCGGCGGCTCCACGATGCGGGCGGGTTTCACAACTACTTCTGGAAGGCGAGACCAGCAGCGTGAGCGAGCGATAGCGAAGTTACCATCGTGGCCGGTGGGCAACGCGCCCGCCGGCGTCCAACAGCCGCGAAGAGGTACCGGATGGATTTTGGCTTCAGTGAAGAGCAGGAGATGCTGCGGAAGTCGGCCCGCGACTTCCTCGCCAAGGAGAGCCCCATGACCTACGTCCGCCAGATGATGGAGGACGAGCGGGGGTTCACTGACGCGCAGTGGAAGAAGATGGCGGAGCTCGGCTGGATGGGGCTCATCCTTCCCGAGCAGTACGGCGGCGCCGGGCTGGATTTCGTCGACCTGGTGGTGGTGCTCGAAGAGATGGGACGGGTCGTGCTGCCCGGTCCGTTCTTCTCCACCGCGGTCCTGGGTGGTGTCGCCCTGCTCGCCGGTGGCAGCACGGCGCAGAAGGAGCGCTACGTGCCGCGGCTGGCGGCGGGCGACCTGCGCGTGACCCTCGCCCAGCTCGAACCGAGCGCGCGCTGGGACGCGGAGGGCATCGGGCTCGAAGCCCGCAAGGCCGCCGACGGCTACAAGCTCTCGGGCACCAAGCTCTTCGTGCCCGACGCACACGTCGCCGACCTCCTCGTGGTCGCGGGCCGCGCCCCCGGCTCCAAGGGCACGGAGGGCGTGAGCCTCTTCCTGGTCGACAGCAAGAGCCCGGGGGTCGCGATCACCCTCCTCAAGACCATGGATCAGACCCGCAAGCTCTGCGAGGTGGAGGTCAAGGACGTGAGCGTGCCCGCCGACCGCGTGCTGGGCGAGCCCGGACAGGGGTGGAAGCTCCTCGAGCAGATCCTCGACCGCGGCAAGGTCGGCATCTGCGCCGAGATGTGCGGCGGCGCGGCGCGCGTTCTCGAGATGAGCGTCGAGTACGCCAAGGTGCGCGAGCAGTTCGGACGGCCGATCGGCAGCTTCCAGGCCATCCAGCACAAGTGCGCCAACATGCTGGTCGAGGTGGAGAGCTCGAAGTCGGCGACCTACTACGCCGCCTGGGCGGTGGCCAACGACGCCCCCGAATCCGCGCTCGCCGCCGCCATGGCCAAGGCCTACTGCTCCGACGCCTACCGGCACACGGCCGGGGAGGGCATCCAGATCCACGGTGGCATCGGCTTCACGTGGGAGCACGACATGCACATCTACTTCAAGCGCGCCAAGAGCTCGGAGGTCACGTTCGGCGACGCGACC
>DATILR010000268.1:0-11788 GCA_035476275.1 Binatus sp. (SeqCode)
TCCCGACAGCGTGACGCAGACCGCGCTCCTTCCCGTGGCCTACTACACCGGCGCGGAGTTCAAGCCGGCGAAGCGTCTCCCCGCTGATCACGTGACGCACTGGAATACCTGGGGCAAGGCGCGGCCGAGGTAGAGCTTCCCTAAGTCCTGCGCGGCGTCTACCTGAGGACGGTGGAAGGTGGCGAGGTCGCGCCCGGGGATCCCGTAGCGGTCACCCGCCGCGCTCGGTCACTCCGCTAGCGCGAGGATGTGCCCCACGTCGGGCCTGATCCGGCCTTCCAGCGTTTCCAGGTACACTCGCTCCACGGCCGCCGGCCCCCGTCCGCTCTCGACCTGAAGGTGGCGTTTGGCGAAATCGAGGAACCCCCGCCAGGCCACCGCGTAGCGCTCCTGGAACCCCTCCGCTCCCCACTCCTGCGTGCGCTTCTGGAGCTGCGTCGGGGCGAAGAAGAAGGTCGGCTGCGCCCCGGGGAGATCGGCCGCGGCCGTGCGGTGCTCCCAGTGCGTCAGTCCGACGATGCAGCTGTACTTCACGTTGTCCCGGTAGTGATGGTGGAGCGCGCTCACCACCTCGCCGTTGCCCGCCATATCCACGAACACGACCGCGCGCTCGCGCGGGAGCGAGTCGATCCGGTCGTACGTCACCACGCGGTCGTAGCATCCGAGCCCGCTCACGAACGCCACGTTGCCGGGGGAAGTGAGGCCGATCACCTCGCAGCGGGCGTCCCGCTTCTGCCGGAGGAGGAATGCCAGTCCGAAGGCCGTCTTGCTCGAGGCGCTGGAGAGCACGACCGCGCGTGCGCCGAAGGCGTCGTTGTCGGCGATCAGATCCTCGAGCAGGAACGCGGTCATGAACAGCGGCCGGAAGAGCAGCTGCTGATCCTCGTGCTCGGCGGCGTAGCTCGGATCGGTCGCGACTCGTGAGTACTGATTGTACACCGCGGGAAGCGCCTGCCTGCGGGAAGCTCCGTCGACGAAGCCGCCTCGGTTGCAACGGATGGGCTCGACCACGAGGTGCGTCGACATCGGGAAATAGCCGAAGACGCGCTCGCCCTCGGCCACCTCGTCGTGACGGGATCGGACCACGTCGCCGAACCCCCAGACGGGCACCCTCCCCCAGCCGGCTTCGGCCGGGAAGAAGTTCCAGTACGACATCATGTCGCCCGCAACGGCGTACGTGACATTGTTGGCGGTGAACGCGAACTTCGCGATCTCGAGCAGGACCTCGCCGGCTCGCAGCCGGACGTCGTCGGGCGCGGGGGCGCGCACGAACTTGCAGTGGCGCAGGTTGCCGCGCTCCACCAGGAAGTCGATCGCCTGTCGTATCTTCATGAGCGAGACCTCGGCGGCCTCAGCCGCTTCACCGTAGCTCGATCCCATCGAGCTCGTCCCGGTAGGCGCGCTCCATGAGGATCGTGACCGCTTCGGCGATCGGGCGGCCCCGGTGGAGCACGTGATACACGTTCTCCGTGATCGGCGCCTCGACGCCGAGCTTCTGCGCGAGCGCGTAGCCAGCACCCGCGGTGTGGAACCCCTCCGCCACCGCGCGCTGGCTGGAGAGGTACACGAGCGGATCCGCGCCGCGCGCGACCTCCTTCCCCAGCGTCCGATTGCGGGACTGGTCACCCGTGCAGGTGAGGATGAGATCACCCACTCCCGACATGCCGAGGAACGTGAGGGGGTTCGCGCCCAGGGCCACCCCGATGCGCGTGATCTCGGCGAGCCCGCGCGTGACGAGCGCCGCGCGCGCGTTGGGACCGAACTCGAGGCCGTCGCAGGCGCCGGTGGCGACCGCGATGACGTTCTTGAGGGCGCCGCCCACCTGCACGCCGATCGGGTCGGCGCTCGCGTAGGTGCGGAAGGTCGGCGCATGCAGCAAGGGCTGGAGCGCCCGCGCCGTCTGCAGCTCCCGGCTCGCGAGCACGACGTCGGTCGGCAGGCCGCGGGCGACCTCGCGCGCGAAGCTGGGACCGGAGAGGAAGACCACCCTCGACGCCCCCACCTCGGGCAGGGTCTCGGCGAGCACCTCCGACATCAGCTTGAGGCTCCGCTCCTCGATCCCCTTGGTCGCCACGATCACGACCGCGTGCGGCGCTATCCGGCCCGACAGGCCCGTCGTCACCCGCCGCAGGTGCTGTGAGGGTGGCACCAGGAGCACGACGTCGGCCCCGGTCGCGACCGCGCCCGCATCGGTCGAGGCCGCGATCGACTCCGGCAAGCGGACCTCCGGCAGGTAGGGGGAGTTGGCGTGGGCCTCGGTGATCTCCGTCGCCACCTCGGACTCGAAGGCCCACATCGTGACCACGTGGCCGAGCCGGGCGGCGTGGCAGGCCAGCGCCGTTCCCCACGCTCCCGCACCGACGACGGCGAAGCGCGCCATGACATCACCTCCAATCTCGGGTCAGAAATCGTCCAGCAAGGGTTCGACGGTATCCGCCAGGGCCCGGGCGAGCACGGCGTGCTGGTCGGCGTCGAGGTGCACGCCGTCCACGACGCTCGACGTCGTCACGGTACCGGCGTCGAAGAAGCGACCTCCCTCCTCGCTCGCCACCCGCGCGTATGCCTCCGCCAGGCCCACGCACCGGCTCTCGGCGCCGAGGAACTTGGGAGCGATCGCCCCGCTCGGCGCGCGGATGGAGGGCGGTGCCACGATGAGGATCTGCGGACTCGGCATCCCGGGCTCGAGAGGCGCGCGCCGGATGGCGCGCACGACGGCTGCCAGCCCCTGCGCCGAGTGCCACACATTGTGCTGGTGTACGGACTGGAAGTCGTTGGTGCCGAGCATGACGATCACGAGCCTGAGCGGCGAATGGATCTCGATGCACTGCTCGATCCCGGCGCAGGCGTTGCGCCCCGGCTTGTACGGATCCTCCCACGCGGTCCGCCGTCCGTTCAGGCAGTCCTCGATGATCCGGACGCGGCGACCCCGGGATAGCAGATGACGTTCCAGGGCACCCGGCCAGCGCGCGGCGAACGGAAGACGCTCCCGCGTGTGCGGGATGATGCCCCACGTGAGGGAGTCGCCGTAGACGAGAACCTGGTGGCATCCACCCTCGAGCGGCACGCCCATGGAATTTGGCTAGCGGCTTTTCCCCACTCGGCGTCGGACCGACTCGACGTCGACCTGGCCGGCTTCCATCTTCAGTGAGGATCCATCTTGGTGTAGACCAGCTCGTACTCAACTTCCTCCCACGTGCCAAGATCCGCGAGGTTGTGCTGGAGCTGAACCTCTGAGGAACGGGTCCAGCGGGGTGCGCCATTACGCCCCGCCGTGGGCCCCCGGCGCAAGGCCGATCGCCCTCCCTGGATTCGGAGACACGCTCGGTCCATAGTCCCGCGCCATGAGCCTTCCCAACGACCTGACCTCTTACACCGCCACGCTCATCCGCCTCGGGCGTGGCGTCTTCCCGCGGGTCACCGCGGAGCGGCGTCGTGATCCCGCGCGGCTCCTCGAGCTCTACGACTTCGAGGCCTGCCCCTACTGCCGGAAGGTCCGCGAGGTCCTCTCCGAGCTCGACCTCGACTACCGCGTGCATCCCGTGGCGCAGGGCAGCGGCCGGCGGGCGGAGCTCGTCCGTCGGGGCGGCAAGATGCAGGCGCCCTACCTGGTCGACCCGAACACCGGCACCGAGCTCTACGAATCGGACGACATCATCCGCTACCTGAACGCGACCTACGGCGAGGGCGAGCAGGCCGGCTGGCGGCTTCCCGTGCCGGCCATCCTCGACGACGTGAACTCGACGCTGGCGAGCGCCGTGCGGTTCGGGCGCGGGTCCCGCTGTCGTCGCGGGGGCCTGCGGGAGACCTTCGAGCCGCTCACCCTCTTCAACATGGAGGGATCGCCCTACTGCCGGAAGGTCCGCGAGACGCTCTCCGAGCTCGACCTCGAATACGTGGTCAGGAACCTCCCCAAGGGAAGCCCCAAGCGCGCCGAGCTCACCCGTCGCGGGGGCAAGATGCAGGTGCCGTACCTGATCGACCCGAACACCCGCCGCGAGATGTACGAATCGGACGACATCATCGCCTATCTCGAAGGACAGTACGCCTAGGGAGTCCGCCCATGATCGAGTGGAGCGAGCAGCACCTGATGATCCGCGACATGGTCCGCCGGTTCGTCGAGGCGGAGATCAAGCCGAAGCTCGAGGAGTTCGAGCACGGCGACACGCCGCCCTACGACGTGCTCCGCAAGATGATGGCGGCCTTCGGCATCGACGAGATGGCGCGTCAGCGCTTCCACCGCCAGATCGAGCGCGAGAAGGCAGCCGAGCGCGGCGCGGCCCCGACGAAGCGCGCGCACGATCGGACGGCCGAGGACGTCGGCCTGCAGCTCATCCCGGTGATCGAGCTCTGCCGCTACTGCCCCGGCATGGTGACCGCGCTCGGGGTGAGCGTCGGCCTCACGCCGGCAGCGATCCTCAACCGCGGGACGATCCGGCAGAAGGAGCGCTGGGCCCTCCCGCTCCTCACCCTGGAGAAGATCGGGGCGTGGGCGATCACCGAGCCGGGCTCCGGCTCGGATGCCTTCGGCGGCATGAAGTCGACGGCGCGGCGCAACGCCGAGGGCTACGTGCTGAACGGCAGCAAGACGTTCATCACCAACGGTCCCTACGCCGACACCATCGTCTTCATCTGCAAGCTCGACGACGGGGGTGACCCAAAACACCGGAAAGTCCTGAGCTTCATCCTCGACAAGGGGACGCCCGGGCTCACGCAGTCGAAGGCGCTCCGGAAGATGGGTCTGCACTCCTCCCCCACCGGGGAGCTCTTCCTGGAGGACGTCCACGTCGGTCCCGAGCGGCTGATCGGCGAGACCGAGGACGTTCCCGCCCGCGCAGGTGCGAAGCAGACCTTCTCCCAGGAGCGCACCGGAGTGGCGCCGATGGCGCTCGGCATCGTCGAGCAGTGCCTCGCCCTGTGCGTGAACTACGCGCGTACACGCATCCAGTTCGGACGCCCCATCGGGGAGTTCCAGCTGATCCAGCTGAAGCTCGCCAAGATGGAGGTGGCCCGGATGAACCTCCAGAACATCATCTTCCGCACGATCGAGATGTCCGCGTCCGGGCAGCGCATGGGGCTCACCGAGGCCTCGGCGTGCAAGCTCTACGCCGCGCAGGCCGCCGTCGAGGTCACGCTGGAAGCCGTCCAGCTCTTCGGCGGCAACGGCTACATGGCCGAATTCCAGGTCGAGCAGCTGTGCCGCGACGCCAAGGTCCTCCAGATCTATGCCGGGACCGACGAGATCCAGGTCTCCCAGATCGCCCGCAGCCTGCTGACGGCGGGGTAGCCACGGGCGCGGAGCGACTCCGCCCCTCCTCGTCGAGAGGGTGTCGATTCCGGACCCCGCCGTTCGACTACAGGGCAAGGAGGACGACCCATGGAATACATGCTGCTGATCTACAACAGCGAGAAGGAGCGGGCCTCGATGAGCGAGGCGCAGAGGGGCGAGATCTTCGGTGAGTACCGGGCCTTCACCGACGCGATCGTGAAGAGCGGCCACTTCAAGGCCGGTGCCCCGCTGCAGGCGACCTCGACCGCGACCACCGTCCGCGTCAAGGGCGGCAAGACCGTCACCACCGACGGGCCGTTCGCCGAGACCCGCGAGCAGCTCGGCGGGTACTACCTGGTCGAGGCCCGGGACCTCGACGAGGCGACAGCGATCGCCGCGCGCATCCCCGGCGCCCGCTTCGGCTCCGTCGAGGTGCGGCCGGTACTCCAGATGACCCAGCCGCGGTGATCGCCGACGCCATCGGGCGACTGTACCGCGAGGAGTCGGGTCGGATCCTCGCGACCCTGATCCGCCTCCTCGGCGATTTCGATCTCGCCGAGGAGGTGGTCCAGGAGGCCTTCGCCGCGGCGCTCGAGCAGTGGCCGGACGAAGGACTGCCCCGCAACCCGCGCGCGTGGCTGGTTCAGACGGCACGGCACAGGGCGATCGACCGCCTGCGCCGGCGCGTGCGCTTCTCGGAGAAGGTCGACGAGCTCACGGCCCTGCAGGCGCTCGAGGAGCCGGCCGGCGAGGAGGAGGACCCCGGCGTGCGTGACGACCAGCTGCGGCTGATCTTCACCTGCTGCCACCCGTCGCTCGCCACCGAGGCGCAGGTCGCGCTCACCCTCCGCACGCTCTGCGGGCTCTCGACCGAGGAGATCGCACGCGCGTTCCTCGTCCCGACGGCGACGATGGCGCAGCGCCTGGTGCGGGCCAAGCACAAGATCCGCGCGGCGGGCATCCCCTACCGCGTCCCGCCGCCCGAGCTCCTGCCCGAGCGCATGGACGCGGTGATGGCCGTGGTCTACCTGGTCTTCACCGAGGGCTACGCGGCCACCGTGGGCGACGCGCTGATCCGCCGCGAGCTGTGCGCCGAGGCGATCCGTCTGGCGCGTCGGCTCGATGCCCTGCTTCCCGATCGCGGCGAGCCCCCCGCGCTCCTCGCCCTGCTGCTCCTGCACGACTCGCGGCGCGCGAGCCGCACCACCCCGGACGGCGACCTAGTCCTGCTCGAGGATCAGGACCGCGCACAGTGGGACCAGGCGCAGATCGCCGAGGGCCTCTCCCTCGTCGAGCGGGCGCTTCGACGCGGCCCGCCGGGTCCCTATGCGCTCCAGGCCGCGATCGCCGCCGTCCACGCGCGCGCTCCTCGCGCCGCCGACACCGACTGGCGCCAGATCACCGCGCTCTACGCCCTCCTCCTCCAGCGTTTCCCCTCGCCGGTCGTCGCCCTGAACCACGCCGTGGCCGTCGCCATGTCCGAAGGCCCCGCCGCCGGCCTCCGCCTCCTCGACTCCCTCTCCGCCCGCGGTGAGCTCCCCAACTACCACCTCCTCCCCGCCGCCCGCGCCGATCTCCTCCGTCGCCTCGGCCGGGACCAGGAAGCGGCAGCCGCCTACCGCGAGGCGGTCGCACTCGCAACGAACGGCGCCGAGCGCCGTTTCCTCGAACGCCGACTGGCCGAGACGACGTGACGCTGTCCCGATTCATGCGTGCGCGTCGAGGGGGCAGCCGGCACCTAGGACGACGGCATGACCGGCGACGCTGACGAGGGAGAGTCGCCGGGCTCGTGCTGTGAGGGCTCAGCCTGCGGCAGGCACGGTAGGACCAGCGGGCATGCCCTTTGCCGTCGAAGTCGAACGCGCTTCCTCTCCCTGACAGGAACTGCGCGATTCACGGTTATCTCGCAGCATCCAATAAACGCCGCACCCGCAGGGTCCGCCCTGAACGCGGACAGTGAACACGCACACGCCGTCAGCAACGGGGTCACAGGTGGCATCTTCGGACGCGATCGGACGGCCCTTCACGAGAACCTGCGGATCCCCGTCGTGGCAGGCAAGCCGCACCGTGCTCGCCCAGGCGGGTGATGATGCCATGACGCACGCAACAACTAGCGCGGTGGTGGTCAGTGGTCTGAGAGCGCGCACGTCACAACTCCGTTCGTGCCATAGAGGTGCCGTAGGACAAGCTGTCGGGCGATTCGCTCCGTCTGGATCCCGCCTGACCTGACGGACAGACGTCTCGGGCTGAACGGTCATCGGGTGGACGGCGAGGAGCTGATCCCGCACGAGGTTGGGCAACGTAGTTCCGGTGTTACTGGGTCCTCGTAAGGTCGAACTGGATCACCGGCAGCTTACCACGTTGACACACCAGCGCGGTCCTGATGGTGCCGGCTACCCTGCCAGGCAAGGGCGGCGCGTCTATGGAAGGTGGATTCGGCTCGGTCTCGCCCGTCAATTCACACCGGCGGCGGCGCCGTACCCAAGAGCCGTGGAAGTCGAGGACACCGTGCGGCGCGCCGGAGGCCATGCTGATGGTCCGATCTTCATTCATGAGCATCGCAGCGAGCCGCCCGTGATGGATCGGGCACGGGTGCCCGACGCAGAAGGCGCGTCCCTCTATGGCCTCCGTGTAGATGGGGATGCCGAGGACCATGTTTTGTCTAACGCACCAGAGGAACTGCGCGCTGTCCCAACCGCCGCTCCATACTTCCACCACCTCAGCCTTCTTCGCTCGGAAGCCGGGATGGCACACGAAGGCGTGCCCCAGGGTGCTCCAGAGAATCAGGGCTGCAAAGAACCACCTCATTTCAGTGCCGCTGCGACTGCGGCGATGAACCCGTCGACCGCGGCGTCGAGAACCGCCGCATCGCCGTTGACGTTGCAGCCAACCCGGGACTCGGCCCTTCGCATCGCGCGCCTGAGGTGGAGCGCGGTGTGCCTTAGACAGGCGCCCCCGACTGGCACGCCGAGGCGCAGTGCGCGCGCATGGCATCCGAGCCGGCGCGCCGCCGCCTGGCCGACAGCCGTGTACTTAGCCGCCGCGCACCGCGGCCCGCCGTGCACGCCGGGCGGAAGAGACCGCACGACGGCGGACGCGAATGCGTCAACCACGGCCGCAACGGAGGTCGCGCCGCCGCCCGGGCCGCAACCGCCGCCACGCGCCGCGCCCGCGAAAGCGGCGCGGAGGTTCGCGTCCGCTCGGGCGAGGCAGCCCGAGTCGACCGCGGTGAGCCTCCGCGCCGCCCGCGCCTCGCACCGGAGCTGCGCTGCCGCGTCGGTGCCCGCAGCCTTCGTCTTCAGGGCGAGACACGGCTCGCGCGCGGCCTCCGCCGCGGATCGGGTAGCGGCCAGGATGAGGACAGCAACGAGGGCGCGGCGCATCGCCGGTCGAGATTCTCGCCCCTTGCGGGCCGCCGTCAACCCCGGAGTAGTAGCATGGACCAGCGGTCGCGGTGACCGTGACCTTCGTCTCGCAGGCGGAGAGGCACCGCAAGACGATTCTATCGCGGGGGAAGGGGGAAGGAGGGACGCGGTGCTTCCGCTTCACGGCGATCCGGAACTCATCGCTCCCACAGCATCCCCTCGGAGCGCAGCCGCAGCCGGAACGTTCGATCCGGAAGGCGCAGACCCCATCCGCAACCGCGTCGCATGTCGCCCAGTCGATGGCGCCGATGCTCGAGAGCCTTACCTCTGGGTCACCGTCGTGGCAGGTGAGACGCACTGTCCGCGCCCATCCGCTTGACGCCGCGAAGAGCGCGACGACGAGAGCAGCCGTGACGAGTGGCCGCGGAGTACACACGGCGCAACCCCAGGTCGTCCACTAGCATGGCGACAGGCTGACGGACACCGGGGGACGGATGGCCTGCGGGTACGCGAAGCCATCTCTCACCAGGGGAGGCGAGACCCCCGGTGACACTCGGAGAGGCGGGACGCCTGTCGCAGCCAAACGACCGGAGGATGCGAGGGACCGTATCGTCTGTCGAGCGCGGCTCAGCCGCGCTCGACACGCCCCGAGCGTGCGCAGCACGCGAGCATATGCAAGGGAGCCGCACGCGCCGGCGTGCGGCGACGGGGGTCCGGGGGCATCGGAGGACCGCAGCGCGCGCAGCGCGCGAGGACCGCACGGGCCCCCGGAAACTTTGGTTTGACCCGTGCCGCTCCTCCCGTCAGGATGCTGGCACACATGTCCGTCCCCGAGCATCGCCTCGAGCTTCCCCGCCGTGCCGACGTGCGCAACATCGCCATCATCGCGCACGTCGATCACGGGAAGACGACCCTGGTCGACGGCATGCTCCGCCAGACGGGTATCTTCCGCGTCGGCGAGCAGGTCGCCGATCGCGTCATGGACTCCTTCGCGCTCGAGCGGGAGCGCGGGATCACCATCCTCGCCAAGAACACGACGGTGGTCTGGAACGATGTCCGCATCAACATCGTCGACACCCCCGGCCACGCCGACTTCGGCGGTGAGGTCGAGCGGACGCTCGCCATGGTGGACGGGGTGCTGCTGCTGGTCGACGCCTCGGAAGGTCCCCTGCCCCAGACCCGTTTCGTCCTCGCCAAGGCGCTCGAGCTCGGGCTCCCGCCCGTCGTCTGCCTCAACAAGATCGACCGGGCCGACGCGCGGCCGGCGGCGGTGCTCGACGAGATCTACGGGCTCTTCATCGACCTCGGCGCGAGCGAGGCGCAGCTCGAGTTCCCGGTGGTCTACACCAATGCGCGCGCCGGCACGGCGACGCGTGACCTCGGTACCCCCGGGGAGGACCTCTCGCCGCTCTTCGAGACGATCGTCTCCGCCCTCCCCGGCCCGCCCCACGAGCCGGACGCACCCACCCGCTTCCAGGCGAATAACCTCGGCTACGACGACTACGTGGGACGGCTCGCGATCGGCCGCGTGGTGGCGGGCGAGCTGGTGGCCGGCAGCCAGTATGCCCTCTGCCGGATCGACGGAACGGTCGCGTCGTGCAAGCTCACGCACCTCTACAGCTGGCACGGGCTCAAGCGCGTCGAGGTCGAGCGCGCACTCGCGGGCGACATCGTCGCGGTCGCCGGCATCGAGGACATCCACATCGGGGAGACGATCGCCGACCGCGAGCGGCCCGCCGCCCTGCCGCCCATCCGGATCGACGAGCCGACCATCGCCATGCTCTTCGGCGTCAACACGAGCCCGTGGGCGGGGCGGTCGGGCAGCCGGGTGACATCACGGGTGGTGCGGGAGCGGTTGATCCAGGAAGGCCGGCGGAACGTCAGCCTGCGGGTCGAGGAGACCCAGTCGGCGGACACCTTCCGCGTCCTCGGGCGCGGCGAGCTCCAGCTCGCGATCCTGATCGAGACGATGCGCCGCGAGGGATTCGAGCTCCAGGTGTCGAAGCCGGCGGTGGTGGTACGCGAGCGCGACGGCACCGTCGAGGAGCCGATGGAACTCGTGCTGGTCGACGTCCCGGAGGACTACGTCGGCATCGTGACCCAGCTCCTCGGCGTCCGCCGCGCCGTCATGGGGCGGATGGAGCACCTGGGTGGTGGGCGCGTGCGCCTCGAGTACGTCGTGCCGTCGCGCGGGCTGATCGGCTTCCGCTCGCACTTCCTCACCGACACGCGCGGGACGGGGACGCTCAACACGCTCTTCAACGGCTATGCACCCTGGCACGGACCGATTCCGAGCCGCACCAACGGTGCCATGGTGGCCGACCGCGAGGGCGTGGCGACGCCGTACGCGCTCTTCCACCTCCAGGAGCGCGGCGCCCTCTTCATCCCCGCCGGCACGCCGGTCTACGAGGGGATGGTGGTGGGCGAGTACTCGCGTGACGTCGACCTCGATGTGAACGTCTGCCGCGAGAAGAAGCTCAGCAACATGCGCTCCACGGGACACGACGAGGCGGTGCGACTGGTCCCGCACCACGCCATGGGCCTCGAGGACGGCCTCGAGTGGATCGACGAGGACGAGCTCGTCGAGGTCACGCCCGACGCGATCCGGATCCGCAAGCGCGAGCTGCGTCAGGCGCTCCGGCCGCGCGGGCCGCGGACCGGACGCATCGGCGGTCCGCCGCCGACGTCGTAGCGTCGGAGTGTCGTGCCGCGGGCCGGGGGGTGCCATCTCCTCGGCGGGTCCTTAAGCCCGGCGCTGGCTCGACACGTGGGTAGCCGCGGCGGGCGTTCGCCGGGCTCCCGCCTCGTCGATGGCACCCCCCGGCCCGCGACGACCGCCGCACCCCGGGCGCAGCGGAGCTGTCAATGGTCCGCGGCTACGACGCCATCCCGCCGTCGACGGGGAAGGCAACTCCGTTGACGTAGGATGCTGCGTCGCTGGCGAGGAAGAGGGCGGCGGCGGCAACGTCCTCGGGACGGCCGATGCGACGACTGGGAATGGTCGGAAGGATGCGGGACACGAGCGCCTCTCGGCCCCCCATGGCCGCAGCGAACGGATCGAGAATCGGCGTGTCGGTGAGCCCGGGGCAGAGCGCATTGCAGCGGATGCCGCGCGGCCCGTACGCCCGCGCCACGTGGTGCACGAGCATCAGCACGC